>JAUTCS010000038.1 GCA_030673825.1 Verrucomicrobiota bacterium JB024
TCTGGACGTACTCGCCGGGAACGATCTCGTCGCGGCAGTTCTCGATTAGCAAGGCGGCGGTTTCGGGCGTGGTCTCCAGATGGAACTGCATCCCGATGACGTTCGCGCCGAGCTGGAAAGCCTGGTTACGGCAGGCCTTGGACGAGGCGAGCAGGTGCGCCCCCTGGGGCAGCGCAAAGGTCTCCCCGTGCCAGTGGTACACGGTTTTTTTAAAGGGAAAGGTAAAGGTGCCCTTGGGCGCGGGCATGGCCTCGACCGGAAACCACCCGATCTCGGGCTGCGGGTTTTTCGTGATGAGGGCCCCGTGCGCACTGGCGATCAACTGCGCCCCCAGGCATACGCCCAGCGCCGGGACGCCGCGGGCGATCATGGCGCGCAGGTAGGCCTTTTCCGGGGCCAGCCAGAGGAAGACATCCTCGTCGTTGACGCTCATGGGTCCACCCATGGCGATGACCAGGTCCACCTCCGCCGCCGGGTCCGGCACCGGGTCCCCGGCAAAGAGCTGCGCGGTGACGATCTCGGCCCCCCGCTCGCGCAGCCAGGGCTCCATGCTGCCGATCCATTCGAACGGCACGTGCTGCAAAACCTGTACTTTCATCTCAAACCCTTCCTTGTGCCGGGTAAGTAGCAGTCCCGCCCCGCCGGTTCAAGCCCTTCCCTCCCCGATCGATGCAGATCGCCCGGCAAAACATTGGCTTATCAAGCCCATTAGCAAGACTGCCTACCGCCGGTTAGCCTTGACCGGGGGCGCAATATGCTAATCGTTCGGCCCATGCGACATATCCCCTGCACCGCGGGCGCGCTGCTCTCACTGGCGCTCCTGCTCAGCGGCTGCTCTGACGAACCGGTGACGACGACCCGCATCCCCAAGGAGGAGCGCCCCGTCCCCTCCATGCCCATGCCCGGCGCCCAATCCGCCCAAGGCGCGGCTCCTGCCGCCGCCCCCGCTGGCCAGCCCGGCGCGGGTGCGCAGCCCTCAATGGGCATGACGGCCCTCCCAGGCATGGCCGAGCAGGCCGCCGCCTTTGCCACACCCGCCTGGAGCGTCCCCGCCGACTGGGAAGCCCAGCCCCTGGGCACCATGCGCAAAGGCAGCTGGAAAGTTCCCGGCCCCGACGGCACCTCCGCCGAGGTCAGCGTGCTGGTCTTTCCGGGCGATGTCGGCGGCGACCTCGCCAACGTCAACCGCTGGGCCGGTCAGGTCGGCCTCCCCCCGATGAGCGAAGCCCAGTTGGCGAGCGAACGCCAGGCCCACGCCTTTACCACCGCCGGGGGCGACACGGGCTTCTACGTCCACTTCGACGGCCCCGCCGGGCAGAGCATCACCGGCGCTATCGTCCCCCACGCCGGGGCGAGCTGGTTCTTTAAACTCATGGGCGACACCGCCCTCGTGCAGGCCCAGACGCCCGCTTTCCTCGACTTCGTGCGCTCCGTCCGTTTTCCCGCTTCATGAAATCCCTTTTCCGTATCTTCAGTTCGCTTTGGCTGACCGTCGTTCTGCTCGCGCTGAGCATCGTGCTCGTGTTCTTCGGCACACTCGACCAGGTCCATTTCGGCATCCATGAGACGCAGCTTCGCTACTTCGAGAGCCTCATCGCCATCTGGCACTACCCGATGGAGTGGCCTTTCAGCGACCAGCTTTACTGGTTCAGGCTGCCCATGCCCGGCGGTTTCACCCTGGGGGCGCTTCTGCTGGTCAACCTCTGCTGCGCGCACTTCCGGTACTTCCGCCCGAGCTGGAAAAAGTCCGGCATCGCCATCACCCACGCTGGCGTCGCGCTCCTGCTGGTGAGCGGCTTCCTCGTCAGCGCCCTGCAAGAAGAGAGCCAGATGGCCATCGACGAGGGCGGACGCAGCAACTACAGCGTCAGCCACCGCGACAACGAGCTGGTCCTGATCGACCGCTCGGCCCCGGACTACGACGAGATCACCAGCATCCCCCAGAGTCTGTTAAAGCAAGAAGGCGCTATCCCCCTGCCCGAGCTCGGCCTCACCGTCAACGTGCTCGACTTCATGACCAATGCCGGACTGGGCACTAAGATGCAAAACCCCAACGGCCCCGCCCCCCGCGCCAACCGTGGAGCCGCCGCCCGCATGGGACTCTTCGCGGTGGAGAAGGCGCCCGACTACAGCCAGAACGCCATCAACACCACCACAGCCCTCGTCGAGCTGGTGGGCCCCGACGGCTCACAGGGCACCTGGCTGGTCTCGAACGTCATCGACGAGCGCTTCCCCCCTCAGACCGTTGAAATCGGCGGCAAAACCTATGAGCTGGCTCTACGCTTCAAGCGCACATACATGCCCTTCTGGCTGGAGCTGAAAGATTTCAGCCACGACAAGTACCCAGGCACCGATAAGCCCCGGAACTTCTCCAGCGACGTGCGCATTCTCACCCCCGGCGAGTCTCCCCAACCCGCGCTCATCTACATGAATCACCCGCTGCGCCACGGCGGCTACACCTTTTACCAGGCCTCCTTCGGCAACAACGACACGACCACCATTCTCCAGGTCGTGCGCAACCCCAGCTGGCTTGTGCCCTACCTCGCCATCACGCTGGTCGGCCTCGGGATGTGTATCCAGTTTCTGCTACACCTGACCCGTTTCACACGCTCCAAGAGCGCCAGTACAAGCGCGAAGGCCCGCCCGAAGGGTCCGCTGCTGATCCCGGCCCTGTGCCTGCTGACCGGGCTGCTCATCGTGGCCCGGGGGGCAAAGCCGCCCGCCTACGGCTCGGCCTTCGATGTGCGCAGCTTCGCCGAGCTTCCCGTGCAGTCCGGGGGGCGCATCCTGCCGCTGGACTCCGTTGCCCGCAACAGCCTGCGCCTGCTCAGCGGACGCCAGAGCGTGCGCTTGCCAGAGGGCGGAAAGGTCAGCGCCATCGCCTGGATGATGGAGCTGTCCTTCAACCCCATCGCCGCGGACAAGATGCCCGTCTTCCGCATCGACAACCCGCAGGTCCTCGGCCTGTTCGGCTGGCAGCAGGGCGAGCGCAAGTACTTCTCCTTCGACGACCTGCGCCCGCACTTCCAGACCATCGTGGACATGTCCCGTCAGGTCAACCCCGAGCCCGATCTGCGCACCGCCTATGAGCGCCAGTTGCTCAAGCTCTACAATTCCCTCAACCAGTACGACCAGCTCGCGCGCGAGCTCCAACCCGGCAGCGGCAACCCCGACGAGCTGCTGCTCGAGTACGGCGCATGGGAGCGCATCGTCGGCCCCGGTCGCCAGGCCCTCGCCCTGCGCGACCAGCAAAAGCCCTTCGATGAGGAGTCTTTCAAACGCTTCGACTTCCTGGCGAAGCGCTACGTACAGCTCGCCAGCACGGGCGACCTCGGCATCATCCCCCCGGTGACTGAGGAAGGCCGCGAGGAGAACGACTGGCTCAATCTCGGCGAAGGGCTCCTGCTCACCCTGAGCACGGACCAGATCAACCCCATCGTCGAGGACTACGGCAAGCTGACCGTCTTTTGGCGGCAGGGCAACGCCGAGGCCTTTAATGAAACTCTCGCCGGGCTGCACGCGAAGCTCGCCCCCGCCACCCCGGGTGGGCATGTCGCCTTCGAGGAGTTTTTCAACACCTTCGAGCCCTTCTATCAGGCGAGCGTCCTCTACGTGATCATCTTCCTGCTGGCCGCCTTCGGCTGGCTGTTCCTGCCCCGCTCGCTCCTGCGCGGAGCCTTCTGGCTGCTGCTGCTGGCCTTCGCCGTGCACACCTTTGGTCTGTGCGCGCGTATGTACATTCAGGAACGCCCGCCCGTGACCAACCTCTACTCCTCGGCCATCTTCGTGGGCTGGTTCGCCGTCCTGCTGGGCATCGTGCTGGAGTGGGTTTACCGCAACGGCATCGGCAGCTTCTCCTCGGGGCTGATCGGCTTCGTCACGCTCATCATCGCCCACAACCTCGCCCTCAACGGCGACACGCTGGAAATGATGCAGGCCGTGCTCGACTCGAACTTCTGGCTGGCCACGCACGTGGTCATCATCACCGTGGGCTACTCGGCCACTTTTCTCGCCGGGATGCTCGCCATCGTCTATGTGGTGCTGCGAGTCATCCGCGCCGCACGGCGCTCCCCGCCCCCCTTGCCCGGCGCGACCGATCCGGCCGCCATCCTTTACCGCATGTGCTACGGCATCATCTGCTTCGCGCTGCTGTTTTCGTTCGTGGGAACGATGCTCGGCGGCATCTGGGCCGACCAGAGCTGGGGTCGCTTCTGGGGCTGGGACCCGAAGGAAAACGGCGCGCTCATCATCGTGCTGTGGTGCGCGCTCATGCTCCACGCCCGCCTCGGTCGCCTCGTCGGCGAGCGCGGGTTCATGGTGCTGGCCGTTTTCGGTAACATCGTCACGGTCTGGTCCTGGTTCGGGACGAATATGCTCAACGTCGGCCTGCACTCCTACGGCTTCATGGACAAGGCCTTCTTCTGGGTCCTCTTCTTCGGCTTCACCCAGCTGGTGTTCATCCTGCTCGGTATTGTCGTCCCGGCCCGGAAAAACGCCCTCACCGCCCCCGCCCTCAAGGATTGATTTGCATTGCGCCGGACGGCGCCGCCTTTAGCCTCAAGCGCCATGAAGACCACTCTCACGCTTCTTTCGATCCTCTTCGCCCTCGCCCTCGCCGGCTGCGGCACGACCTCGTCTTCGGACAACGCCGACGACTCGCCCTCCGGCGAAGCCGACCTGCGCCAGCAGGAACGCATGGACCAGAATGCCAATGTCTTCCAGGGCGAATTCAACGGAAACAACTGAGACGCCATGAAGATCGCTCTCACCATCACGGCCCTCCTCGGTGCCCTGCTGCTGTCTGGCTGTGGCAGTACCTCGCCCGCCGCCACCGCGCAGGATGACACCGCCGAGGCCCAGGCCAACCAGATCATGATCCAGCAGCAGGAGCAGCAGACGGTGGAAAATGCCGTGGACCACTCCATGCATACCGCCCGCTGATTTTCATTTTCGCCTCAGGCGAGCTGTCTTGGTCCACAGGCACGCCTTGCATTTTGATTGCCTGTGAGACATCCGGGCATATACTTGGTGTTATGAAAATCACCCTTAGCGTTCTCTCTCTCCTTGCCCTGCTCCTGTCCACGGGCTGCCAGAACACGCCCGCCGAAGCCAAGCAGGCTCAGGCCGACCAGAAGGCCATGAATCAGGCCGACTCCGAGTACCAGCTCAACAACAACACCGGAGCCGGTACCATCGACGCCCCCTCGGACGAAAACCCACTCGGCCTCGGTGCCCAGGACACGATGTAACTCCACCGCCGGTCACGCGTTTTGACCGGGCACCATCGCCGCCCGAGGCATCGCTTCTGGCATTGATCCTGCATGCAAGCAGGGCACCATTTATCTTCACCCGACGCCACCCGCTATGAAAACTTCCAGTTCCCTCCTCGCTCTCCTCTCCCTGCTCGCCTTCATCGGCTGCACCGGACCGACCACTCCGCAGGAGGTTGCGGACGACCAACGCGCCATGGCCTACGATAACCAGCAGGAGCAGGACACCATGGACGAGGATATGGGCTACGAAGATCCCGCCCTCGCCCCGGCCGCAGGCGAGAATCCTATCATGGACCCGACCACGGCTGAATAACCCGGTCGATCTGTATCGAGAATTCACTACGCCGCCCGGCTCACACAAACGAGGCCGGTGTGGCGGATGTGTATTGCGCTAGCATTCCTTAACCCAGGCGAGGGATGGTACAGATCTTTCGTATCTATTCGCGTGACTTCGCCGATCAATCCCTCCACCGAGTACGTGTGACGGCGGCAGCCATCCACTAATGCCCCAGCAAGGACCGGGCATGCTCGCGAGCCGAAGCCGACTTGCGGTCCCCCAGCATGCGGGCCAGCTCTTCCTCCCGCGCTGCGTCATCGCCGTGCAGCGGCTGGATGGATACGGTGGTCGAGTCCTCCTGCTGCGACTTGGCCACGAGATAGTGTTGCTGCGCCCGCGCCGCCACCTGCGGCAGGTGCGTGACGCACAGCACTTGATGTTCACCGGCCAGCGCGGCCAACTCGCGCCCGACCTCCGCCCCAATCTCGCCGCCGACGTTGGCGTCCACCTCATCGAAGACCAGCAGCGGCGTATGGTCGGCGCGGGCCAACACCGCCTTCAGCGCGAGCATGACGCGGGCGGTTTCCCCGCTGGAGGCGATCCGGTTCAGCGGCAGCAGTTCCTGCCCCGCATTGGCCGAAAACAGGTACTCGCAGCCGGAGTCGCCGTGCGGCCCCAGCTCCTTCTGCACGCGTACCGCGATCTCAAATCCGGCCTTCTTGAAGCCCAGGCGCTTGAGCAGGGCGCGCACCTCTTCACTCAGGGACTTGGCGGCGGATTCGCGCTTTTTCGTCAGCGCGGCGGCCAGTTTGCGTAAAGTCTTTTCCTTGGCAGCGGCCTCGGCAGCCAGACGGGCCAGCGTCCCCTCCACATCCGATTGCGCGGCGAGCCGACCGGCCATCTCCTCGCGCCGGGCGAGCACGTCCTCCACGCCGGGGCCGTATTTGCGCTTAACCTCCAGCCAGGCCGCCATCCGTGCCTGCAGCGCCCCGGCAGTTTCCGGGTCGATATCCGCCTCCCCGGCCAGGTGAGCAAACTCCCCTCCGAGGTCCTGCAGCTCAATGATCGCGGCCTCCAGGCGGGCGGCTAGTGCGGCTGCCTCTTCGTCCAGCTGGGCCAGTTCGTGGGCGGCCCGCTGCATGGCTCCGAGCTGCGAGACGATACCCTCGTCTCCGCTCAGGCCCGCCTCCAGTTGCCCGGCCAGCTCGGCCAGCTCCTGGGCCCGGTCGAGCCGTTGAAAGTCACGCTCCAGCGCGGCGATGGACTCCTCCGAGGCCTCGACCTGATCGATCCGCGCGATCTGACGGGCGAGAAACTCCTGTTCGTCCTCGTCCAGCCGGTCCGCCGTGCGCAGCTCCTCGGCCCGGTTGAGCAGGTCCTGCCACACGTCATACTCTGCCCCGTATGCCTCCAGGTCGTCCGCCAGCCCGGCGAAAGCGTCGAGCATGGCGAGCTGATGGCGCGCCTTGAAAAGCTTCTGCGGTTCGCCCGGCCCGTGAAAATCAATCCAGTGCCCCCCGAGCTCCTGCAAGGCCCCGAGCGTGGCCATCGCGCCGTTGACCTGCACCTTGGCCGCCCGCTGGCGGTGGATGACCCGGCGCAGAATGAGCGCTCCGTCCTCGCAGGGCGGCAGCCCGAGCTCCTCCAGCACGGTGTCGATCCGCCCCGGCTCGGCGAAGTGCAGCGTGGCCGCGACCTCGCACGCCTCCTGCCCCTGCCGGATGACGGTCTTGTCCGCCCGGTTGCCCGCCAGCAGCGACAGCGCGCCGAGCAGCACGCTTTTACCCGCGCCGGTCTCGCCCGTCACCGCCGTGTAGCCGGGCTCAAACTCCAGCACCGCCTCGTCCATCAAGGCCAGGTCCCGGATATGCAGCTCTTCCAGCATGCCCGTGAGGTTGCGGAAAATTCCGCCCGGAGGGAAGCCGTTTCTCAACCCCTGCTCCGCAATTTAGTCATCCGCCACCCCCAACATCCCCCCGACCGCTCGGCATTCCTCCCTGCATCGATCCACTTACCGCACGGACTAGCAACCGCCCGTGCCACCCCGTCCGCAGCCGACACAGAAACCCGCCCCTACCCCCGAATTTTGTGCAAACTTTTCCCTTGCCAGCGGTGGTTAAATCTATTCCCTGATCTTCTTTCCCTTCAGTGGGGGTATAGCTCAGTTGGCTAGAGCGCATCCTTGACATGGATGAGGTCACAGGTTCGAGCCCTGTTACTCCCACCATTTTCCCACGGAAGGGCAGGCTTTGCCAGATGGAGGCAAACCGAAACTAAGCAGCTTTGCCGCAATAGCTTGCGCAGAAAGTCCACCTGTCAGCAGTGTGCTGCCAGCCGACATACAGTTCGCAAGCCTTATCAGACATTCGGCATAGACATGAGGATTGCGCGTCGTCTTACCTGCAACAACGGTTAATCGAGTGCCACGTGGAGCCCCGCTGGCCCTCGAACAGTTATCAGTGTTGCGATCTGTAATGAGCTCGAAAGACAAAATATCCCCATTCAGAATTCTCGGAAATCTCCGACGCTGCCTTGGCCTCATGACCGTCATGCTGGCAGCGATGTCCCTTCCAGCCTACGCCCAAGACGATCAGTCAGGCGACAGGCCTAACTTCGTCTTCATCATGATCGACGACCTGGGCTATGGCGACGTCGGATGCTATGGAAGCACGGTCAGTTCGACTCCGCATATTGATGAGTTGGCCAACAGCGGCATGCTCTTTACCGACTTTCATTCCAATGGTCCCATGTGCTCTCCGACCCGGGCTTCACTCATGACCGGTCTCTACCAATACCGTTTTGGTGAGAAATTTGACCGGGCTCTGGGCCCCGGAGACGATGGTTTGCCGTTACAGGCAGTCACAATCGCCGAGGCCTTAAAGAAACAGGGTTATGCGACCGCGATATTCGGGAAATGGCACCTCGGAGACGATCCGGAATTCTCGCCCGTGCATCAGGGGTTCGATGAGTTTGTCGGGCTGGTCTCCGGGGATGGCGACCACTTTACTCATATCGACCGACAGGGGGAAAAAGACTGGTGGCATAATGACCAGCTCCAGATGGATGCAGGATACACCACTGACCTGATCACAGACCAAAGTATCCGTTTCATCCAGAAGCACAAAAACGAGCCCTTCTTCCTGTATGTCTCCCACCTCGCCATCCACTTCCCCTGGCAAGGCCCCGAAGACCCTCCGCAGCGAAAGGAAGGCGTCGACTACAAAGATGACAAATGGGGAATCATCCCGGATCGCAACAATGTCAGCCCCCACGTGAAAGCAATGATTGAGGCCGTGGACGGAAGTATTGAAAAGATCATGGCGGCCATCGACGAGGCCGGGATCGCCAACAATACCCTGGTCATCTTCACCTCGGACAATGGCGGCTACACCCACTACGCGGACAATTTTTTCAACATTTCGAGCAATGCCCCTCTTCGTGGACAAAAAACCGAAATCTACGAAGGTGGACACCGGGTACCCTTTATTGCCGTGTGGCCGGGAAAAATACCCGCCGGCACGACATCCGATGAGTTGGCTATGAGCATGGATATACTTCCGACCTTCATGGAACTCGTCCAAACCGGTAACGATGAAAAGCTACCTTCGGATGGAAGAAGCATCGTCTCCAGTCTTCTGAACGCTCAGTCACTCCCGGAGCGTATCGTCTTTTGGAAAATCGGCGACAGCATGGCTGTCCGAAGCGGAAAATGGAAGCTGTGCGTCGTCGATGGAGGACCGCCCGAACTCTATGACTTATCTGTCGATATCGGAGAAACCACCAATCTCGCTTCCGCTCATCCGCAAAAAGCCCAACAGCTGCTGAAGGCGTACGAGAATTGGAAAAGCGATCTGGAGCTAAACTAGTACGAGCGCACGGCCAACGTAGAGAAAGCATGATTCCCCTGCCCGACTG
>JAUTCS010000039.1 GCA_030673825.1 Verrucomicrobiota bacterium JB024
AGGTTCTTGTTTTTATCGTAAAATCTATTGATGGTGCTGATCCTGGTGGCCACCATTAATAGCCATCCTACAAATGTGCCCAAAAAGCCATATTTGTCCAGATGGATAACTTTTGCCACCTCTTTAGCCGTAACCAAGCCCATAAAAATAATATTTAGCTACGGTAAAGATAGAAAATTAAGCCTATTGCCCTCAGCGACCCAATATTATCCCCAAAGGTTTATTTAACAACAAGTTGAACCGTTTCCTTGCCTCTTTGCTCCACCAATACGGATTTCCCATTCTGCAACGATTTGACCGAATCACTGTTAAAATGACGTATGGTGTATAGGGAAACATCTTCGTGGCACACGACTTTGAACTTGCGTTTTAATTCTTCCAACAATGGCTGAAGCCCACGGAACTTGTTGTCCAAGCAGACAGAGAAGCTAATGGCAGAATTCTGGATAAGATCTACCTTAAGTCGATGATCGTGGAAGAGCTTAAAAATTTCACTGATATTATCCTCAACAATAAAAGAAAAGTCGAGAGACGACAGTTTTAACAAAACCTGGTTCTTTTTTACAATAAAGCATGGGATCTTTGGCTCTATACCGTTCCCTTTTCCAACTATGGTACCGTTATCCTTGGGCTTTACAAACGATTTAACCTGTAAGGGTATTTCTTTTCTTTGTAAAGGTTGCAGGGTTTTTGGATGAATTACAGAGGCCCCGTAAAAGGCAAGCTCAATAGCTTCGCGATACGAAATTTTTTCCAAGAGATGTGTTTCCTCAAAATTCCGGGGGTCCGCATTCAAAACCCCGGGAACATCTTTCCAAATAGTCACCGATTCGGCATTAAGGCAATATGCCAAAATTGCTGCCGAGTAATCGGAACCTTCCCGGCCCAAGGTGGTTGTAAAGTTATTGTCGTCGCTACCTAAAAAACCTTGGGTTATGTTCAATTTGGAGCGATCGACCAAAGAATCCACCTGTTCTTGGGTGCGCTCCCAGTTTACCTGTGCATCCCTATAATTGGTATCGGTTTTTATCAAAGTACGAACATCCAACCATGTATTGGCAATACCTATCTCATTTAAATAGGCACTCACTATTGTTGTAGACAATAATTCGCCATAGCAGACAACTTGATCGTACACGAATGCATATTTGGGTGATTTGTTCCAAGTTAAAAAACCTGTAACCTCATCGAACAACACTTTTAATTTCCCATATACCGGATGTTCTGGATTTTTAAACAAGTCCGATACAATGGTATGATGATACTCGATAACTTCTTGAATGGTCTCCTTTACATTTCTTTTATCGTTAAAATAGGATTCCACCACTTTTTCCATGGCATTGGTCATTTTTCCCATGGCCGATACCACTACCAAGGTATCCTTATGGCCAACCTCTTGCAATACGTTGACCAAGTTTTTTACCGCATCGGCATCTTTTACGGATGCTCCTCCAAACTTAAATATCCTCATGTACTTTATCTTCTAGTTTTCTGGTCTAGTCCAGACGCTCCAAATAATTTTTGATTCCTTCTTCGTCCAAATGCACCACATCCCAATCCCGCAGTACATTGGCTCCTTTTTTCTCATAAAAATCGATGGCCGGTTCGTTCCAATCCAACACTTCCCAACTGATTCGTTTTACACCGAGTTCGGCCCCATACTTGACCACTTGATCTAATAATGCAGTTCCCAGTCCAGTTCCTCGCATATTCTCGGAAACAATAAGGTCCTCCAAATGGATTACGGGACCTTTCCAAGTAGAATACCTTGGGTACACCAATGCTATGCCGACAATTCCTTTTTCGGTTTCTGCAACAAAACATTGAAACATTTTTTGTTCACCAAAGCCATCCTTGATCAAATCGCCTTTGGTCACTTCTACAGCATCCGGTTCTTTCTCAAAATCAGCTAGTTCCTGCACCAAATTCAGTACCTGTTCCATATCCTCGATGCGAGCCTTCCTTATTGTATATTCCATAATTGTTACAAATAAAACTCAAAGTTATAAAAATACACAATTAAAGATTCTCGAAAACGTTGTAGTTTCACAAAATGCCCGATATTTGTCCTTAAATAAAACATCCTTTCCTATGTTTGACAAACAACGGCTCACCATGGGTGAGTTCATCATCGCCAATCAAGAATCTTTTCAATACACTTCTGGGGAATTATCAAGACTGCTCAACGGTATTCGTTTAGCCGCCAAAGTAGTTAACCACGAAGTAAACAAGGCCGGTCTCGTGGACATTATCGGTGCTGCGGGAGAAACGAATATCCAAGGGGAAAATCAACAAAAATTGGATGTACTTGCCAACGAAAAATTTATAGAAACACTAAAGAATAGAGAAATAGTTTGTGGTATAGCGTCGGAGGAAGAGGACGACTTTATAAGCATAAACAGTTTTGACAAACAACACCAGAACAAGTATGTGGTTCTTATAGATCCTTTGGACGGTTCTTCCAATATTGATGTAAATGTATCGGTCGGAACCATTTTTTCAATTTATAGAAGGGTAACTCCTGTGGGCACTCCGGTTACTTTGGAGGATTTTCTGCAACCCGGTAAAAACCAAATCGCTGCCGGTTACATAATTTATGGCACCTCTACCATGTACGTGTACACTACCGGACATGGGGTAAATGGATTTACCTTGAATCCTGCCCTTGGAACTTTTTACCTATCGCATCCCAACATGCAATTCCCGGAAACAGGACAGATCTATTCTGTGAACGAGGGAAACTACATTCATTTTCCGCAAGGGGTTAAAGACTACATAAAATATTGCCAAATGGAAGAAGGCGACCGCCCATACACCTCAAGGTACATTGGCTCATTGGTTTCCGATTTTCACAGAAATATGATCAAAGGGGGAATTTATATGTACCCTAAAAGCAGCAAGGCGCACAACGGAAAGCTACGTTTATTGTACGAGTGCAATCCAATGGCGTTCTTGGCCGAACAAGCCAATGGCAAAGCAAGTGATGGCTTTAGAAGAATCATGGACATCCAGCCCACGGAGTTGCACGAACGGGTACCATTTTTCTGTGGAAGTAAAAAAATGGTTGAAAAGGCAGAAGAATTTATGGCCAATTACTAGCTATCTCTCTTCACCAATTCGTGATGATCCTCAAACGGAATTTTTCCGGTAAAAATCTTGATGGATTTATCGATGATGTTAGCAGCGGTCTTTGGAGAAAAGCCCAAGCCTACCGCATACTTTTCCACTATTCTTCGCTCTTCATCATCAATATCGTGATCGGAGAAAATAATTTGAAAAAATTCAAATAGCCTTTTGTACCTCTTTTCACCACTGTGCGGAGTTTCGATAGGGTATTTATTTTCCTTCTTCATTACCTCCTTAAATTCCTGATCGCTGATATTTAGCTTAAAGGCAAACTTTTTAAGGACTTCCATTTCCTTCTCATTGATTTCTCCATCAACAGCAGCCAAACTTGCCAAAGTGGCAAAATGGGCCAGGTTTTTTCTTTTTTCCCCGTGCTCGTAAAGATCTAAAATTGGCATATCTGAAATTTTGTGGCACAAATATAAATCTTATCGCAAAATTGAAGGCACAAACCCAGTAAAGAAATTCGTATTTTTCAATCCAAAGCATCTCACCACTGAAAGAATCCGATCTGTTCCATATAGCCGAAAAATGGTTCCAAGAACAAACATGGCAGCCGTTCCCTTTTCAAAAAGAAACATGGAAAGCCTTTTTGAAGGGCAAGCACGGTCTGTTAAATGCCCCGACCGGAAGCGGAAAAACCTATGCCCTTTGGTTTCCGATCGTACTCAATTACATCAAAAACAACCCAGAGTATAAAACCACGCACAAGAAAGGTCTAAAAGCTATCTGGATTACTCCATTGCGAGCGCTCTCGCAAGAAATCAAACAATCGGCAGAACGGATAACCCAAGACCTGGGCACACAAATGAGCGTCGGTATCCGAACCGGGGACACTTCGGCAAAGGATAGGGCAAAAATGAGGACCAACATGCCCGATCTTTTGATCACCACTCCCGAAAGCCTACAGCTTTTACTTTCATCCAAAGGGTACGCCAAAACTTTTAAAAACTGCTCTGCTATTGTGGTGGACGAATGGCACGAACTTTTGGGCACCAAACGAGGGGTGCAAATGGAACTGGGCATTTCCCGATTGAAAACCGTATGCAAGGCATTGCGTATTTGGGGCATATCGGCGACCATAGGTAATTTGGAACAAGCACGGGAAGTATTGTTGGGCCCTTCTACACCCGAACTAGACAATTCGATATTGGTAAAGGCAGACCTCAACAAAAAAATTACGGTAAAAAGTATTGTTCCCAAAGAAATGGAAACCTTCCCGTGGCGCGGACATTTAGGGTTGCATTTATTGGATGATGTGATACCCATTATCAAAAAAAGTAAGACCACGTTACTTTTTACCAACACCCGAAGCCAATGTGAAATCTGGTTTCAGAAAATATTGGAAAAATATCCCGAATTCGCCGGGGAAATAGCCATGCACCATGGCAGCATAAACAAAGAAACCAGACTCTGGGTAGAGCAGGCCATTCGGAACGAGAGTCTCAAAGCCGTTGTCTGTACATCGAGTTTGGACCTTGGCGTGGATTTTGCCCCTGTGGAAACGGTGATCCAGATTGGAGGACCAAAAGGGGTTGCCCGTTTTTTGCAACGCGCCGGGCGGAGCGGACATCGACCTGGAAAAGAAAGTGTTATCCATTTTTTGCCCACGCACGCGATTGAACTGGTGGAGGCTTCGGCCATGCAAAAAGCAGTACTCAACAATGCTGTGGAAGATCGCATCCCTTACCTGAACAGTTTTGATGTCCTACTTCAATATTTGACCACCTTGGCCGTTTCCGATGGGTTTTATCCTGATGAAATCTATCCCGAGATACAACAAACGTTCTGTTATCAGAGCCTATCGGAAGAACAGTGGCAGTGGCTACTCAATTTTTTGGTAATGGGCAGCCAAAGCCTAAAGAACTACGACGAATACAAAAAAGTTGAAATTGAAACAGATGATAAATTTAAAGTAAACAGTAGGGCCGTTGCCATGCGCCATCGTTTCCAGATCGGAACCATTGTTGGGGACGCAACCATATCGGTCCGCTATCAAAAGGGAGGGTATATCGGTAGTATTGAAGAGTACTTTATCTCCAAATTGAGTCCTGGGGATGTTTTTACCTTTGCTGGTCGAAATTTGGAGTTTATTCGAATAAAGGGGATGTCGGCACACGTGCGCAATTCCAAAAAAAAGACCAACAAAGTACCCAGTTGGATGGGTGGAAGACTGAGCTTTTCAGCAAAAATGTCCGAACTATTACGGCAAGAACTCTACACGGCCGAGTTGGAGTCTTCAAAACAATCGGAGGAAATCCGGGCATTGCAGTCAATGTTCACCAAACAAAGGGAAGAAAGTCTAGTGCCCCAACCGCATCAATTTTTGATAGAAACCTTTGAGACACGAGATGGTCATCATCACATGTTTTATCCGTTCGAAGGCAGGGCCATCCACGAAGGCATGAGCAGCCTGTTGGCATACCGTATCAGTTTATTGAGCCCGATTACCTGCTCCCTGGCCTTTAACGACTACGGTTTTGAATTACTTTCGGACAGGAAAATCGATATTCAGGAGATTCTGGACAATAACCTTTTTACGCCGGAACATATGTTGTCCGATCTTCAAAAGAGTTTAAATTCCAACGAAATGGCGCGTAGAAAATTTAGAGATATTGCCGTAATCAGCGGGATGGTCTTTACGGGCTACCCCGATAAAGGAATAAAAATGAAACACCTGCAAAGTAGTTCAGAATTACTTTTTGATGTTTTCCGTGATTTTGAAGACGATAATTTGTTGTACCAACAAGCTTTCACCGAAACTTTTGAGCATCAATTGGAGGAAGGAAGATTACGTTTGGCACTGGAACGGATCACACAGCAAAAAATAGTCTGGAAAAAATGTTCTCAACCAACACCACTATCTTTCCCGATCATTACAGATCGGTTGCGGGAGAAACTGTCCAATGAAAAATTGGCAGATCGCATTAAACGAATGGTGGAGAAATTGACCAAATAAAGTTCGAACGCACACACTTGGTTCGGGCATTTAGCGTAGTCGAAGAGGCAAAACACCGCATCTGATCGATAATTTTTAAAATAGTTTCCGCACTTGCCCCTCTCGTTTCAAAATTACAATTGGTTAAATTTGTTGCTTCGTTAGAATGATCGAAAAAATCCAAATACAAGGCCAAGAATTTCATCTACACCCTTTGGGTGGATTGTTTTGGGTTAAAAAATCCATATTGCTGATCAGTGATGTACATTTGGGGAAAGTATCCCATTTCCGGAAATTTGGCGCCGCCGTTCCTCGAAAGGCAATCCATAAAAATTTTATCCTTTTAGATCAAATCGTGGCCGATTTTCAACCCTTTCAAATCTGTTTTTTAGGAGACCTCTTCCATTCTTCGTTGAACAAGGAGTGGGAGTTGTTTGAAAACTGGGTGGGCAAAACACCTTCGGAAGTTGTGCTGATTACAGGAAACCACGATATTATCGCCCCCGAAAAATTTCAAAACGTGAATGTCTCCCAATTTCAGGAGCTTGCCATTGATTCGTTTTTTTTTACACACCATCCGGAAGATCGCAAAGGGCTCTTTAATTTTTGTGGACATATACATCCTTCCATAAAACTAAAAGGGCCAGGGCGGGATTACGTTAAGTTGCCTTGCTTTTTTAAATCCGAGAACAAAATGATATTGCCCGCTTTTGGACAATTTACTGGAACCCATGACCTAAAACCTAAAAAAAGCGATGATGTTTACGCCATTGCAGACGACTGTATATTCAAAATTTGAAAACCTCATCAAAAAATTACCAAAGTAGTGGGTAAGCTATTAAAGGATCAGAACCTTTTTTTATGCACTTGCAATCCGTCTTCATCATAATAACGCCATGTGCCCACCTGTTCATCTTTACGAAAACGACCGCGAATTTTTCTTGTACCGTTGGTGTAGAACTCTTCGTACTTGCCATGTTTTAAACCATCCTTGAGCTCCACTTGGAACCTAACGTTTCCGTTGTTGTATTTTTTTATAAATGTCTTCGCATTTAAATCGTTCGGATATATGGGTTTCAGGTTAAAAATCGCATCTGTTGTCTGGGCCGTCGCAGTATTTTTACTTTTAGATGTTACATTGTTACCGGTTATTGGCAAGACCTGGTGTTTTTTCACCTTCTCAACATCCTCATACTTTAGCACCAATCTATTTTCGAACAAATCATCTTTCGGCGATAATTGTAATCCAATCTGCGGAAAACAAATGATAAAATCCTTGTTCTTGCGCATTTTCTGTTTGGTTGGCGCATCGGCCAAAGCATACATATTATCAAACAGCAAAGGCACATTACTATATATAAAAACAGAAGATTCGGGATCGAATTTCTGATTAAAATCAATGTACTCACTGGAAGTTGCCAAAATTTCGCCTTCGGTAACCTTTTCTATTATGCCCTTTAGGGTATTTGGGCTATCGCTAAAGACCACATAATCATCGATTTGGGTAAAGTAGGGTTTATCGAACTCATTAAATCTGCCGCCCAGTAGCATTTTAAAAAATCCTTTGATGGACAAAAAATTAATTTCGTACCCCTTGTAATTTACAGCTTTGAACTTTACCGGTGTTTTTTTACGGACCTGCTCCACCACAAAATCCAAGTTGGTCCTAGCCTTATCGGCATTATTGGTTTTAAGGACAAGCGCTAGATCATTTTTGCCTTTGGAAATGTGAGATTGTATCTGAAGTAAGGCCACCTCGTCCCCTATCCAGCTCACAAAATTTTCCTTGATATCGATTTTTAGGAACTTTTCCACTTTGGCTATGCCCTTTTGGTAACTTTCAAACTGTTCGGGGTCGCTTTGCTGGACCATCTCAAAATTTTTGTAGAACTCGGAAAAGCTATCAAAACCATAGCTAACATAAAGTGCTGTGCTATTTGGGGCAACTTCTGGTATGGAACGTTTTGCCTTTCCCGATTTTTGAAGTGCCTTAAGGTAATATTCGTTTACCGAACTTATGTTGGTATATCCGTTGGCGGTCAGTGTGCTGTTCTTGTCCAAATCAAAATAGAACCCAGAAAACAAAAAGTTTTCACTTACGCGCATTACCCAGTCGGAGGGCCGGTCGGAATACATTTTAATGTAATCGTCAAAAAAATGGTATTGTACATACAACCGGAACAGGTCCTCGTGCCCGACTTTTTGATTGATTTCCAAAAAATTGAGGTTTCGCCCCAACACCGGCTCCATATATTGATCTATTGAAGCTTCTACCAAAGTGTGCGTGTAAGAGGCCACCACCTGACCGGTCTCATCTTTCAACCCCAGTATCCTATGAAACGTTCCCTCCTGATCTCCTTCGTATCCGCGGCGGCCCTGACCGCCTCCACCTATGCCAGTACGGTTGATTTTTCGGCCTATTCCACACCGACCACATTGGGAACCAGCGTTGTCGTGGGCAGCGGCGTATCCAGCGCTGTTCTTCAAGATGCCAACGGCGACACCGAGTTCACCTATTATCAGGGGTTCGGTGGTGGCACTGGTAACACCGCCACGTACAGCGGTGTTGTCCTGGGCTCTGGCGGCAGCAGCAACTACCTGCAGATGCAGGCCGTAAAAAATGACGGTGGTGGTCAGCCCTGGGGACAGGTCAGCACGACGAACGCCTTTAATACGGCACTCAGCGGTCAGGCGATGTCCTGGAACAGCACATTTACCATCTCGCAAATCGGCACCAACGGCTCGCTGAAGACCGGGCTCTTCGCCTACAGCGCGATGGGATCGGCTGGTAACTATACCCTGGCTCAGGACCAACAGACGCCTGGCAGTGCTATCGGGCTCTCAGTGGTTTTTCAGTCCAACAGTGAACTGCAGATCATGCGGACAAACTCGGATGGTAGCCGCGAATTCTGGAGCGGATCGAGCTGGGGCGGCAGCCTGGGGACCTATACCTGGGCGGAGGACGTGGGCTACAGTGTCACGCTGACCGCCGATTCGACGACGGATATCCTGACCCTTGAAGTCGTCAGGCTCGACACGGACACCGTGGTTGCCAGTGCCCAGACGGACCTGGCAGATCAGAACGCCTCTGCTTACGATGGTGGGCTGCGCTTCAGCACCGGTAATCTTGAGAGCAATTCGTCCAGTGGTTGGACCCTGGATCTGGACAGCGTCTCGGCCAACGTCATCCCCGAACCTGCCGAGTACAGCCTCATGCTGGGCGCGGTGATCGTTCTGGGCGCGTGGCTGCGCCGCCGTCGCTAAGCTCGCCCCGGCGAGGATGATTGCCTGAGCGATATAACTTCACCCTTTTCCGAAAAAGCAAGACAGACGTCATTACACTTAAAAATCCGCTCCCAGTTGGTCGTTTTATTAGGGATGAGATAACGATCGGCAAAGGAGCGGATTTTTTTGTGCCGGTATTTCAGGGGAGGCGCGATACTCACCTCTGCTCGGGAGGGATGCTGAGCGTAAGATGGACAAAGCCGGATGGGTCTTCGCTGGGCAAGGTTCCTGCGAAGGCGTACCAAAAAGACCCGGAAGCGCCAGCTTCCGGGTCTTTTTGTGTACCCGAGTGGCTGATCAGCTTGACCAACCTTTGGGCGAAAGTGCCTTTAGGGCTTGGCTATCGAGATGAGGAGCGTGCCGGTCACCTTGCGCTTGGTTTCCAGAATCAGACCCGACGGGGAATCGATCCGGTGCAGCGGTTCATCCTCACCCGTGATGTACGGGTGGAGCGGGTTCATCCACAGACTGACGGGGCCGCAGCCCGCAGGCGGGAAGAAGCGTACGGTAGCGTCTTTAAGGCCGTGGACGAACATCCGCCGGGCGACGCCGATCTGCCCGGGCAGGTGCTCGATGTGCTTGAGCCAGCCTTCGGGCTGATCAACGAAGACGCGGCACTCGTTGCGCCACCCGCGCGGCTGACGGTAGGTGCTGGAGCCGTCGTGGAGTTGGGTTTCCTTGCCCAGTAGCAGCGGTGCGCCCCAGGGCGTCCGCAGGGACAGGCCGACGGTTTCGTCGGGCGTGCAGCCGGAGAAGAACCAGCCGTTGTCGTGGCGGTGGACCGTCAAGAGGCTGTTGCGCTGGGTGACGTGGCGGTTGACGAGTAAGGTGCTGTTGCTCTGGGTGAAGCTCTCGCCGCCGAATCCGATTTGCCAGCCGAACTCGGCCAGGAGTCGCCGCACGGCCTTGGCGAACGCGAAGACCGTGCCCGGTTCGTCGGGGTAGGGCAGGTGCCCGCCCTTGGCCAAGGTCATGGGCAGCGGCGCGCGCAGCCACTTCAGGCGTCCGCCTGCGGCCGAGGTGTAGCTGGCGGCGAGGGCGCGGCTCTGGTCGCCCTGATGGGCGCTCATGCCGAGGTCGGCGTCGTCTGCGGCGATCTCCTTGAGTGCTCCGGCTGACATGAGCGGGCGGTGCTCGTAGCGCAGGCACTCCTCACCCGGTTGGCCGAGGTTGTCCAGCTCGGGCAGGGGTGCGTCTAGAGAAATTTGCATCTCGCCATGGAGGGGGGAGGCGGTGGACAGGCGCAGTTTTTCGCGTAGGCGGGGGGCGTCGGTTAGCGGCCCGTACACGATGGCGTCGCCGCCGGCCTCGATCCAGTCGATCAGCCGCCGGTCAGCCTCGTCGTTGTAAGGGGCGGGACTGAGCAGGATGCGCCCGGCGATCGCGCTGCGGGTGTCGCCGTCGAGCGCGTTAAAGGCACGGGTGCTGATGACGGTGTTGACGGGGACGCCCGCGTTGATGATTTCGCGCACGAACCAGTCGTTGTGAAAGAGTCGCTCAGGGCGGCGGGGTTCCTCGAACATCGCGTCGTGCAGCTCGTCGAAGGGGTAGAGCCACACAATTGGCCCGGCGGCGTCGGCCCGCTCGCGCCAGGCCCGCTGAAGGTGTGGGGTGGACTCGGCGGGCACGGCCTCGGGCATCTCCCCGTAGCTGTCGTCGAGGGTGAGGAGGTTAAGCGTGTCGGGGGCGTGGGCGCGGCCCTGGTCGTCGATTCGCGCCGTAGCCATGGGCATGTAAATGTCGTGCGGCTGGCGTTCGTAGCGGTCGAGCCACGGGCTGTTCAGCCACCACGGGTCGTGGATGTAGAAGCGGAAGGGGATGGGCTTGCCTGCGGGGCCTTCGACGATGCGGCTGAGGTACCCGGCGATCTCGATTCCGAAGTCGCTGTTAATCGAGGCCCATGGCGAGTTGGGCGGCGGGGCGAAGTCGAACCCGCCCGCGTAGAGCTCGCGTAGCGGGGTGGCGTCGCTGGCCAGGTCGGTGCCGGTCCCGAGGTTGGTCCCCCGGGTCTCGATACCCAGCTCGGGGCACTCGCGGCGGAAGTCCCGCCAAAAGCCCAGAATGCGGTCGCGGGTGGCGGGGGCTTGCTCGGGATAAAAATGCTCGCCGTCGAAAAGCGGCCCCTCCGACATCCATGTCTCCATCCCGAAGCCGAAGCCGTTGGAGAACCAGATGTAGTCCAGCCCGATGTCCTGCGCCAGGCACTGGAACTGCCGCCCAAGGAACGTGCCGAGGCTTGTGCCGGACGGGATCCCTTCCGGGAAGCCTGCGTACGCGCGCTTATCCCCATCGAGCACGCCGTAGCAGCAGACGAAGCTGGCGCTGCCCATGGTATGGGCCAGGCAGATTTCGCGGTGGCGTTTAAACTTGAACTCAGAGGGGGCGAACTCGCCGCCGGGGTCGAAGGCCAGCCCGATGCGTGGCTTCAGCCCGGTACTGGCAATGGCCTCCCGCAGGCATTCGACGATCTCCGCCAGCCGGCGGTAGGTCAGCAGTTCGGCTCCTGGCCGGTACAGGTTGCGGCTGGTGTGCAGGCTCTTGCGCTCGGGGTCGCCGGGCAAATTGAAGTCCGGGTGCGGGTTGGCATTGCCGATGTACCGTGCCCACTCCATCGGGCTGTCCAACTGGCCGTCGTACTCCAGAATCTCCGAGCCGTCGGAGGCCCACAGGAGAAAGGACAGTTCCTCGGCATGGCGGATGAGAAGCTTCCAGTCCTCGATGATGTGGAGGCAGAGCTCGGCGGTGGCCGCCCGGTCGAGGCCGTAAAAGGGTTTTAGGGAAATTTCGAGATTCAGTGCTTTCATGTGATCAGTATATCTAAACGAGGGGAGTTCTGTTTTATAAAGCCAGTATTGGCTGAAAATAACGACTAAGCAAATAAAAATCATTCATCGATGTCACTTTTTGGTGTGTGGCGGGAAGTCTTGTTCATTTATGCTGAACGAATGGATCGGGGCAGAAGCGTCAGTACGCAAGTGAAGCGACCGGGCGTTTAGTTTACTCATGGGGCGAGACCGCATCTCATTAGCAAATGCCAGTTATGAGCATCTCATGCTGGAACATTGTAGGCCCTTATGCTTAATTATTACGCATAACTTCAACCTAGGGATCACTTATGGAAAAGACGATGACCGCCAACGCCACCTGCAGCAAATGCGCCTACTGGAAGGGCCTTTCCAGCGAGAAGGGCGAATGCCGCCGCAACGCTCCCCAATCCGTCGTGTTCGCGGTGGATGAAGACACGCGTTTCGAAACGCACTTCCCCGAAACCGCCGCCGCCGACTGGTGCGGTGAGTTTTCCGCCAAGGCTTAACGACTGTATTCAACCTTCTGAGAGCGCCCTGTCCACGATGGCCAGGGCGCTTTTTTTTGTAAAAATTGACCGTGTCGCATTTTATTCTTGCGATTGGGTCTCATTGGCAACTAGATAGCCTCCATGAGCGCCGAATTTTTGCATGAGGTCCTGGTGCCGCTGAGTGACGCCTTTTACAAGCAGGCAGATGCGATTCTCGATCTGCGTGAGTATGCCTTGAGCAAGCAAAATCCGGGGCGCTGCGTTTCGTGCTACTTTAAGCTCTTCAGTGCCGCCCGCGGGGACAAGGTCCGCCGCCTGCACGCCCTGCGCAAGTGGCTGGAGACGAACCTCGTCGTCATCGCCAAGGACGAGCAGGACCGCCTGCTGGAAAGCATCCCGGTCAACCTCGACGAGGCCGACCTGGAGTCCTTCTGTCAGCGGATGCTGCAGGAGGTGATGAACAACCGCGTGTACGGCGGCAAGCGGGTCGAGTTGCGCTTCGCCTTCAAGGGTGGGGAGCTCGCCGCCTGAGGATGGCCGAGGCCCCTGACACTCCCGCGGATGCCCTGATCGCCCAGGCCTACGCCTACTGGCGGACCAAGGGCAGCTCTGTCACCGTTGTGCGCAA
The DNA here is from genome assembly GCA_030673825.1 of Verrucomicrobiota bacterium JB024. Lineage (GTDB taxonomy): Bacteria > Verrucomicrobiota > Verrucomicrobiia > Opitutales > Cerasicoccaceae > Ruficoccus. Next base: position 13,273 of record JAUTCS010000039.1, read on the forward strand.
GATCATTTGCGACGTCGCCCTGCGCGCCACGGACGCCTTTGACGCGGAAACGCTTCTGGCGCGTTGCCGCCGCGAGGACAGCCAGATTTCCCTCTCCACGGTGTACCGCACGCTTGGGCACCTCGTTGAGGCGCAAGTGCTCTACGAGGTGCAGGGGGTGGGCGAGAAAAAGTGTTACGCCCCCGCGCTCACGCCCCAGGCCGGTCAGAGCCACGTTGTCTGCCAGGACTGCAAGCAGGTCTTCCCGCTGGAGGACCCCTGCCTCGTCTTGCGGGAAGGTGCGCTTGCCCGCCAGCAGGGATTCAGCCCGAAGAACATCAGCCTGCGCTTGGAGGCGAGTTGCGACCAGTTGACTCAACTCGGCATCTGCGACCGCAAGAAGGACGAGGCGAAGGGCAAGAAAACCGACGCCTGAAGTGAGATCTTCGAAGAAGCGATAAGGCGTTGGCTCATCAGGAGGGCGTTCTTTTTTTGTGCAGACAGGGGGATTGGCGGGGGCTATGCTGGCTGCACTGCATTAGCCTGCTACCGCCATGCTCTACTTCAGCGACGACGAAATCGACCAGCTCATCCGCGAGGACCTGCCGTACCTTGACCTGACCTCGACTCTGCTCGGGGTCGGCTCCCAACCGGGGCGTATCCGCTTTCGGGCCCGCCACCACACGGTGGTTTGCGCGACCGAGGAGGCTCGTCGTATTCTGGAGAAACTCGGGCTGCGCGTGGGTACGTGCCTGCCTTCGGGCGAGACCGTCGAGCCCGGTGATTTATTGCTGGAGGCCGAGGGGCCGGCGGCGGCCATCCATGCCGCCTGGCGGGTCACGGTCAACCTCTTGGAGCACGCCTCGGGCGTGGCCACACGCACGCGGGCCATGGTGGACAAGGTCCACGCCGTCAACCCCGCCGCCCAGGTCGTGACGACGCGCAAGAGCATTCCCTTCGCCCGCAAGCTCACGATCAAGGGCATCGTGGTGGGTGGGGCACTGCCGCACCGGCTCGGCTTGTCCGAGAGCGTGCTGGTCTTCGACGAGCACTTGCGCTTCACCGGCGGGCGGGCGGCCTTTTTGGAAAGTATACCGCAGTTGAAAACCCGTCTGGGCGAAAAGCTCATCGCCGCCGAAGCGCACGATGTCGGGGCTGCGTTGGAGTTGGCGCGGGGTGGGGTGGACCTTGTCCAGCTCGACAAGCTCAGCCCCGCCGACACCCGGCGCGTGGTCGAGGCCGTCCGTGCCGGGGGCCTGCCCGCCAAGGTCACCATCGCCGGTGGTGTCAACCTCGACAATTGCGCCGACTACGCTGCCACCGGGGTGGATATGCTCGTGACGAGCGCCCTGTACTTCGGCAAGCCCGCCGACATCAAAGCCGAGATCGAGGCGCTCTGAGCGCATTTCTCTGTCAGTCTTGATCGAATTCATTTTAACCACGGATTTCACGGATGACACGGATGCCTGGACGCGATCTCATCCTTATCTGTGTCATCCGTGAAATCCGTGGTTAAAAATCTTCAGGTCGAAGGCCGAAGCCATTTTCGCTGATTTTTTTCGCGAACACGCTTGACCTTTTATCATTTATCGTAAATTTACGATATACGATTTAGCGAAGCCATGCCATTTCATAATCACGATGAATTCACCCCCGAGCAGGTCGCCCTGGCGGACTTTGCGCGTGCGCTTTCGCACCCGGCGCGGATCGCCATCCTGACTTTTTTGCAGGAGCATGGGCAGGCGTCCTGCGGCCAGATTGTCGAGGCCCTGCCGCTGGCCCAGGCGACGGTTTCTCAGCACCTGCGGGCCATGCGCGAGGCCGGGCTGCTCATCGCCGAGAGTTGCGGCCCCCGTGTGTGCTATTCGCTCAATTGCGACAACATCAAGTCCTTCTGCCACAGCTTCCAGTGCACCCTTGGCACCGCGCCCGCCGCCCAGGTCGAGGCATGACGCTTTTTGCCTGTTCGTCAGCGCCTTTTACCGAATGTCAGAAACAGGAAACTAACCGCCTTTAACTGAGTACTAAGAACCAAGCACAAAGAACTTTTAAACGACCTAAAGCCATGAGTGAACAAGCCAAGACCCCCTCTGCAAATAAACTGCGCCTCGTCATTGTCGGCGGGGTGGCCGGTGGCGCGTCCGCCGCGGCCCGTGCCCGTCGCCTGAACGAGGACGCGGAGATCATCCTGCTTGAGCGCGGCCCGGACGTGTCGTTCGCCAACTGCGGGCTGCCGTACCACATCGGCGGCGAGATCCAGGACCGCAGCAAGCTCGCCGTCCAGACCCCCGAGTCGCTCAAGAGCATGCTCCGCCTCGACGTGCGCAACCTGACCGAGGCGCTCGATATCGACCGCGAGGCCCACACCGTGCGCGTCCGCGACCTCAAGACCGGGGACGAGCAGGACCTCGCCTACGACAAGCTCATCCTCTCGCCCGGGGCTTCGCCGCTGACGCCCCCGCTGCCCGGCATCGACCTGCCCGGCATCTACACCCTGCGCAACCTTCAGGACATGGACCGCATCAAGGAGGCCGCTGCCGACGCCCGGCACGTGGCCATCATCGGGGCGGGCTTCATCGGTCTGGAAATGGCCGAGCAGCTCGTGCACCTGGGCAAGGAAGTCGCGCTGGTCGAACTGGTGGATCAGGTCCTGCCGCAGATGGACAAGGACATGGTCCAGGCCGTGCAGGAAGAGCTGCGCGAGAACGGCGTCGAGCTCGTCTTGGGCGACGGCATCGACGGCTTTGAAAAAATGTCCGACGGTCTGCGGGCCAAGCTCAAGTCCGGCCAGAAGCTGGAAACGGACATGGTCATCCTCTCCATCGGGGTGCGCCCCGAGAACGCCCTGGCCAAGGCCGCCGGGCTCGAACTGGGCGCGCGCGGCCACATCGTGACCAACGGCTACATGCAGACCAACGACCCCGACATCTACGCCATCGGCGACGCCTCCCAGACGGTGGACCCGATCCTGGGTGGGCCGACGGCCATCGCCCTCGGGGGCCCTGCCAACCGCCAAGGCCGCACCGCCGCCGACCACATTTTCCTCGGGGACACGGCGCAGCCTTACCCCGGCTCCATCGGCACCTCCATCGTGCGCGTCTTCGACGTGGCCGCGGGCGTGACCGGCTTTACCGAAAAGCGCCTCCAGCAGGCCAAGGTCGCCTACGGCAAGACCATCGTGAGCGACTTCAACCACGCGGGCTACTACCCGGGCGCGACGCACCTGACGCTCAAAGTCCTCTGGAACGAGGCCGACGGGCGCATCCTCGGCGGGCAGGCCTTCGGCCCCGACGGCGTGGACAAGCGCCTCGACGTGCTCGCCACCGCCATCAAGGGCAAGCTCACCGTCGAGCAGCTTGAGCACCTGGAGCTGGCCTACGCGCCGCCCTTCGGCTCGGCCAAGGACCCGATCAATGTGGCTGGTTTCTCCGCCGGTAACATCCGCCGCGGCTTCGTCAAGCCCGTGTATTCACTTTCCGATACACCGGCCGGTTCGCAGGTCGTGGACGTGCGCCCGACCGAGATGGCCGCGCTCAAGGCCATCCCCGGCGCGGTCAACATCCCCTTCCCGCAGTTGCGCGCCCGTCTCGGCGAACTCGACCAGTCGAAGCCCGTGGTGACGATCTGCGCGCTGGGCAAGACCAGCTACTTCGCAGCCCGCGTGCTCGCACAGAAGGGTTTCGACGTGTACGCCCATGTCGGCGGGGCCAAGGTCGAGCCCGCCTTCCAGCAGGTGGACAAGCAGACTGACTCCGTCGATCCGACCGAGCCCGCCCGCGCCGCTTCCGCCCCGTCGTGCTGCTCTACACCCGTGTCCCCGTCCGTGACAGCTCCGGCAGCCGATGGCGAGGTGGTCAAGCTCGACGCCACCGGCCTGGCCTGTCCGGGACCGATCCTGCGCGTGAAGGACGCGGCCCAGGCCCTCAAGCCCGGCCAGGTGCTGGAGGTCTCGGCCTCGGACGCCGGGTTTAAAAACGACCTGCCCGCGTTCTGCCGCGCCAACGGCTACGAGTGCCTGAGCGTGGCCAAGGAAAAGGGCGTCGTCATCGGTCGCCTGCGCCTGTCCACCGATGTGCTGCCCGCCGGCTGGCGGCCCGCGTCGGCCTCTGCTCCGCGTGGCGGCAGCTCCTCCGGCCCGCGCAACGGCGCGACCCTCGTGTGCTTCTCCGGCGACCTGGACAAGGCCATGGCCTCGTTCATCATCGCCAACGGCGCGATCGCCATGGGCGGCAAGGCCACGATCTTCTTCACCTTCTGGGGCCTGAACGTCCTGCGCAAGGACCCCGCGCCCGCCGTGGAGGGCAAGAGCTTCATGGATAAAATGTTCGGCTGGATGCTCCCGCGCGGCGCGGACAAGCTCCCGCTCTCGCAGATGCACATGGCCGGCATGGGCACGAAGATGATGAAGGACCGCATGAAGGCCAAGAACCTGCCGAACCTCCCCGGCCTCATGGCCGAGGCGAAAAAGAACGGCGTGCGCCTGGTGGCCTGCACCATGTCGATGGACGCCATGGGCATCCGCGCCGAAGAGCTGATCGACGGTGTCGAGCTCGGCGGCGTGGCGGAGTTCCTCGGAGCCTCCGGCGACACCGGCACCAACCTGTTCATCTGAGCCGGTTCAGTCGCGGCGAAGAACAGCTTTCGCTTTGGCACACTCATATTCTGGTTGGTTCCAGAAAAAAGCAGGGGGGCGTTTTAGCCCCCCTTTGTTTTTTATAATTCTCAAACCGGCAGCTTGCCGTCCCACCAGGGCGGGTCCTGGAAGATCAGGTTCGCGTCCGGGTCGGCGGGCATCTGCTTGACAGGGTAGGGCTTCCACTGGCCGTCGGCGTTCACCTCGTCGGTCTGGCCAGTGCCGCGGATCCACGCTTGGCAATCCTTGCGCAGGCGGGCCAGTTGCGGGTGGTCGGGTTGGCGGGTGGCGAGGTTGACGGTTTCGAGCGGGTCGGCCTGAAGGTCGAAGAAATACTCCTTCTGGTCCGGGGCGCTGTAGATGAATTTCCAGTCGCGCTCGACCGCCATGTAGAGCCCGTCACCACCGCATTGGTACTGCGAGTACACGCGCTCACGTGAGGCGGTACCGTCCGCGAGGTCGCGCAGGCTGATGCCGTCGTACTGGCCGTCCTCGACACTCAGGCCCGCGGCCTGGGTAAAGGTCGGGGCCAGGTCCACGAGGCTGGCGGGGCTTTCGCAGCGCTGCCCGGCCTGGAAGCCGTCGGGCCAGCGCACGATCATGGGGACGCGGGCGGAAACGTCGTGCATCCCGCGCTTGCCGAAGCAGCCGTAGTCGCCGAGGTACTCGCCGTGGTCGGCGGAGTAGAGGATGAGCGTGTTGTCGAGCTGCCCCGACTCCTCCAGCGCCTTCAGGATGCGCCCGACCTGCTGGTCGATGAAGCTGATGCACGCATAGTAGTAGGCGCGCTGGCAGCGCACGAGGTTGATGTCGAGCCCGCCGTTGTCGCGGTACTTGTAGCGGTTCTGGTGGCGGTTAATGAAAAAGGTCAGGTCGTCTTTATCCTCGGGCAGGCGCGGCAGCGGCATGTCCGGGGCGCGGTAGAGCTTGTGCCACGGCACCGGCGGGGCAAAGGGCGGGTGCGGGTGGATGAAGCTGCCGTAGAGGTACCAGGGCTCGTCGGTGCTGGCGTTTTGGATAAAGTCCACCGCGCGATCTCCGATCCAGTGGGTCGGGTGCTCATGCGGAGGCAGCACGCTGGGCTGGGGGATGTAGTACATCTCGCCGCGGATGCCGTGCGGCTCCAGTAGCCAATCGTAGCCGTGCTCGACCAAGCCGCGGGCGTAGTCGTCATCCTCGCGCCGCTTGGGGATCTCCTCCTGGTGTTCGCGGGTGCTGAAGCCACGCCCCTCGTACGCGTCGGGGGTGAAGTGGCACTTGCCGATGCCGTGCGTGCGGTATCCGGCCTGCGTCAGGCCCTCCATGAACGAAGGCTGCTCGGTGTTGGCGGGCATCGCGTAGCCGTTGCAATAGCAGCCGGTGCGGCCCGGGTAGTGACCCGTGATCATGCACGAGCGCGCCGGGACGCACTCCGGGCTGGGCGAATAGGCTCGGGTAAAGGCCAGCCCTTCGTTGACGAGACGGTCCAGGTTGGGCGTCTTGATCAGCGGGTTACCCAGCGCCGCGATCGTGTCGAAGCGCTGCTGGTCCGAGAAGAGGTGAAGGATATTGAGGGGGCGGTTTTTTGCCATCGTGAGGTCAGCGTAGCGCGTCCTATCCGCGCCCGGCGAGCCCGCCTTTTTTCAAAGCGATTGCAGGCTTGAGAAAGTCCAGAAAATTGGACTTTATAATGGGCATGGGCCAGCTCTCTCGCGCACTTACCGTCATGCGGCATCTCCGGCATCAGGGCTCCGCCCGCTTCGAGGAGCTGGCGGCGTTGCTGGCTCCGGCCTCGCGGACGACGGTCTCCGGGCTCCTGCGGGAGCTTGAGCGCACCGGCGAGATCGAGCACCGGGGCCGCTTCTACCTGCCCGCGCAGGGGAACCTGTTCGGGGCCGGGACGAACATCTACGAGTTGCCGACGGCCTTGCGCGCCCGCACGCACCCGGTACTGGAACGCCTCTGTGCCAACACGGGGCACGCCAGCGCGCTCTTTGCCCGGGTGGGGGTGGCGACAATGAAAATCATGGACGAGCACCGCCCGCAGGAGTCGGATTGGCGCTTCTTGCCCGCAGGAGTCGAGTGGCCGCTGGTGCCCTTCCACGGTTTTGCCAAGGTCTTCATCGCCTACGCCAGCGAGGATCACGCCCGGCAGTGCTATGGCCGCTGGCGGCGGCACCTGCGCCCCGAATTGTGCGAGAAGGACTGGGACGCCTTTGCCCGGCAGTTGGAGACGATCCGGCGGCGCGGCTACGCTCTCGAGTATCAGGAGGAACTGGCAGCCATCCTGCGCCTGGCGGTGCCGGTTTTTCTCTCCGGACCGGGACCGGTGTGCTTTACCGTGGGGCTGGTGGCGCGGTTCATTCACCTGCTCGACGTGGAGGGCTGGCTCGGCTACCTGCGTGCAGCCGCCGACGAGCTCCGCGAAATCCTCGACGGGCGCGTCCCGGCCTTCCGCTTCGCCATCGAGAAGCGAAAATAGTCAGCGGGGAAAAAGCGAGGCGACTATAAACTCAGCCGTGCATGCGCACCGATGAAACGCGGCCACGTTCCCCCGTTTCCCTTCTCCTCTTCCTTTGTGTCTTTGCGCCTTTGTGGTTAAATATCTCTCACCTCAAATACGCTGCGCCCTCACTCTTCCCCCGCGTAGTAGTCGAGGGTCTCGCGGAAGCACAGGCGTCCGGGCTTGGCCATCCATTTGCCGGTCCGGGGGTAGTGGACGAGGTCGCTCAGCGCGTTGTTGGCGATAACGAGGTAAACCAGCTCGGCGTCCGCCGACGGGTTACGCAGGGCGTGCGCGTGCCCCGGCTCGCACATGAAAAAGCTCCCCGGCCCGATGGGCGTCTCCTCCGTCTCGGTCACGAGCACGCCGTCACCGGACTCGATCAGGTAAAACTCCCACTGCGAGGCGTGGCTGTGCAGCGGCCAGTTTTGCTTGCCGGCGGGGACGCGCGTGCGCTCCACCGCGAAGGGGTGCCCGCCGCTTTCGGGCGGGGCGTCGGGAGCGGCTCCGAGGGCGGCTGAGAGATCGAGCCGCTCGACGGCGAACGTGCCCCCCGGCGACTCGCGCCGCCGGAGCTGGAGGTCTTTGAGGTTAACGATTTTCATGGTCGGGACGGTTCACGATGATGCACCGGCTCGCGCACAAGACGAGTCGTTTCCGCCGTGGCAGCAGGCGCAACTGCGCCGGATCGCCCACGCCCTCGATGAGCGGGGCGGGCGTACCCGGCGGGCGCGGGCGTTCGTCGGACAGCGGCTTGCCAAAAAAAAGACGTGCGAGAAGGGAACTCATGATGCGCTCCATTATCGCGAAAAACCCACGACCCGCACAGCCGCAGCCGGATGGAAAAGCGAACAGCACAGATGGCGGGCGGATAAAACTGTTATGGTCGAATTTTACTAAAACTGTAACTGTACTGTTTGGTGAAATCTGCTAGGGTGGGGACATGCCGAGCGAAGTGGCCGAGGAGGAATTTCTGTACGAGCGTATCGCCCGGCAGCTCGACGCGCAGATCCAGGAAGGGGTCTTCCGCGTGGGCGAGCGGCTGCCCTCGGTCCGCCAGCTGTGCGCGAGCGAGCGTGTCAGCCCCTCCAGCGCCATGCAGGCGCTCTCGCTGCTGGAGGCCCGCGGCCTGATCGAGGCCCGTCCGAAATCCGGCTTTTACGTGCGCAACCGGCGGGCGGACAGCACGCCGCAGCCCCGGCCCTCGCGCTGCGCCCTCAAGCCCGCTCTGGTCGGCGTGTCCGACATCGTGGGGCAGGTATTTAAACAGGCCGGCGACCCGCGGATGGTCCCGCTGGGCGCGGCTCTGCCGTCTCCGGCCCTGCTGCCGAACGACCGGCTCTCACGCTGCCTCGCACTGGCCGCCCGCAGCGAACCCGAGTGCATGGGCCGCTACGACGTGCGCCCCGGCCACCCGGAGCTGCTGCGGCAGCTGGCCCGGCGTTTCGCCGCCTGCGGCTGCACCGTACCGCAGGACGAGATCGTGGTGACCTTCGGGGCGATGGAGGCGCTGAATGTCGCGGTACGCGCCGTCACGCGGCCGGGCGACATCGTTGTGGTCGAGTCGCCGTGCTACTTCGGCATCCTCGAAGTGCTGGAGAGCCTCGGTCTGCGCGCCCTGCCCATCCCCGGCACCTGCGAGGAGGGGATCGACCTCGACCTGTTGGAGACGGCTATCGAGCGTCATCGGGTCAAGGCCGTCGCCCTCGTGCCCAGCTTTAACAACCCCAACGGCAGCTGCATGAGCCAGCCCCGGCGCGAACGCCTGATGGCGCTGCTGGCCGACCACGGCATCCCGTTGATCGAGGACGACATTTACGGTGACCTGCACTTCGGCCCGGAGCGCCCGCTCCCGGTCAAGGCCCTCGACCGGGACGGCCTCGTGCTCTATTGCGGCTCGTTCTCCAAGACCCTTGCGCCCGGCCTGCGGGTGGGCTGGGTGGCGGCGGGCCGCTACACCGAGCAGGCGAGACGGCTGAAGTTCATCTCCAGCACGACGACCCCGTCCATCAACCAGCTCGCCATCGCCCGCTACCTGGAGTCGGCGGCGATGGACCGTCACCTGCGCGGGCTGCGCCAAGCCTTCCGCACGCAGGTGGCGCAGATCAGCGAAGCCATCGTGGAGTCGTTCCCGTCCGGCACCGCGCTGAGCCAGCCGACGGGCGGTTTTTACCTGTGGGTGCAGCTCCCCGAGGGCGTGGACGCGCTCGACCTGCACCGCCTCGCCGCCGAAGAAAATATCTACATCGCCCCCGGCCAGATATTCTGCCCGCACACGGACATCCGCAACCGCATCCGCATCAGCTGCGGTTATCCCTGCGACGCGCGTATCCGAAAGTCAATACACACGCTCGGTCAGCTCGTGCGCAAGCTGGAGGCGCACAGCCTGCGTCCGGGCCAGCGCGGCTGACGGCAGAGGCTGCTCTCCTCAGTGTCTTCGTGTCCCTGTGGTGAAAACAGAATTAACCACAGAGGACACAAAGACACTGAGGATTTTCTATAGGGATAAGCCCTGAGTCATTCTCGCGCTTCTTGGTGTTTTTGTGGCTACGATATTCCTTAGGACGCCTTGTTGCCGGAGTGTGGCGCTTCTCGTTCTTCCCGGCCTTCCTGTTAAACTTCTACGACAAAGCGTTTCAGTTCACCACATGCTTGAGCAGGGAGCCGCCGATGCCCAGGAAACGGTCCCGCAGGCGCAGGTTTGCACCGCAGGATTTCAGGTAATCGACCACCTCGCGCTGGCCGAACATCGCGGCGAAGGACAGGGGCGTCATGCCCCCGCCGTTGTCCGCCTGGATGTTTGCGCCGTGCTCGACCAGGAGCTTGACGATCTCAAGGTAGCCCTTGAAGGCGACGCCGCCGAGCGGGGTCTGGCCCCGGTCGTTGCGGCGGTCCACCTCCGCGCCCAGCGCGAGCAGCATCCCGGTTGTCTCCAAGTTGCCGTTGTAGCTGGCAAGCATAAGCAGGGACTGGCCCTTGTGGTCGCAGAGGTTGACCGGCAGCCCCGCTTCGACCATGAGCTGGAGCGTTTCGGTCTCGCCGTGACGGGCGAAGTCGAGCGCCTGCCGCTGAAGCTCCGCGTAGCGGGCTTCCTCGGCTTCGGTCAGGACGGTCTGGGCGGGGTTGTTGGTTGTCGCATGCATATGGCAGAGGACTTGTGTAGTGAATTTTTGAATACGTGGGCGCGATCTGGTGTCAGGCCGGGACACTCAGGCCGACGGCCTTGGCCACGCCCTCGCCGTAGGCCGGGTCGACCTTGGCGAAGTGCGCGATCTGGCGCAGCTTGATCTCATCGGGCACGCCATCCATGGCGGCAGCGATGTTGGAGAACAGGCGCTCTTTCTGCTCGTCGTTGAAGAGGTTGAAAAGCGCGCGCGGCTGCGAGTAGTCGTCGTTGCCCTCGCGGTGGTTGTAGCGCTCGGCGTCACCGCTGATGCGCAGCGGCGGCTCGGCCACGGACGGGTCTTCCTGCGGGCCGCCCATGGAGTTGGGCTCGTAGTAGGCGTCCGGGTTTTCGTTGAAGTTGTCAAAGAAGCGCATGAGCCCGTCCTTGTGGTAGTGGTGCACGGGGCACTTCGGGCGGTTGATCGGCAGGGCCTCGTAGTGCGTGCCCAGGCGGTAGCGGTGCGCGTCGGCGTAGGAGAAGACGCGGGCCTGGAGCATCTTGTCCGGCGAGTAGCTGATACCGGGCACGATGTTCGAGGGGGAGAAGGCCGCCAGCTCGATCTCGGTAAAATAGTTCTCCGGGTTGCGGTTGAGCTCCAGTACGCCGACATCGATCAACGGGTAGTCGCCGTGCGGCCACACCTTGGTCAGGTCGAAGGGATTGTACGGCGTCTTCTCGGCGTCCTTTTCGGGCATGATCTGGACCTTCACGTCCCACTTGGGGAACTGCTTGTCCTCGATCGCGCCGTAGAGCGCTTCCTGATAGCTCTCGCGGGTCTTGCCGATGAGCTCTTCGGACTCGGCGTTGGTGAAATGCTTGTGTCCCTGCTGCGTCTTGAAGTGGAACTTTACCCAGAAGCGTTCGCCCTTGTCGTTCCAGAAGCTGTATGTGTGCGAGCCGTAGCCGTTCATGTGCATGGGCGAGATCGGGATGCCCCGGTCGCTCATCAGGATGGTGACTTGGTGCAGGCTCTCGGGCGAGAGCGACCAGAAGTCCCACATGGCGGTGGGGGAGCGCAGGTTCGTGCGCGGGTGCCGATTCTGCGTGTGGATGAAGTCGGGGAACTTGTACGCGTCGCGCACAAAGAACACGGGCGTGTTGTTACCCACGAGGTCCCAGTTGCCCTCCTCGGTGTAGAATTTCAACGCGAAGCCGCGCACGTCGCGCTCGGCGTCAGCCGCGCCCATCTCACCGGCCACGGTGGAGAAGCGGGCCAGCATCTCGGTCTGCTTACCCACCTCGGAGAAAATCTTCGCGCGGGTGTACTTGGTGATGTCGTGGGTGACGGTAAAGGTGCCGTGCGCGCCCCAGCCCTTGGCGTGGACCACGCGCTCGGGGATGCGTTCGCGGTTCTGGTGGGCGAGCTTTTCCAGCAGCTGGTAGTCCTGCATGAGCAGCGGGCCGCGGGGCCCGGCGGAGAGCGAGTTCTGGTTGTCGGCGATGGGATTGCCGGCGGTAGTGGTCAGTCGATGGGCCATAAGGTTGAGCAGAATGCGTTGAGGTTGATCAATGGCGGTGGGTTTAAACGTCCCCGGCATTGTAGCGAATAATCTTCCATTGGGGAAATATATAGTTACTATGCTTACGATAGTTTAGGCCTATTATGGAAATGCATCAGCTGCGCTACTTCGTCGAGCTGGCCCGGCAGGGGAATTTCTCCCGGGCGGCGGCGGCGTGCTACGTATCCCAGCCCTCGCTCAGCCAGCAGATCATGAAGCTGGAGGACGAGCTCGGCCAGCCTCTGCTGCATCGCACCCGCAAGGGGGCGCGGCTGACGCACTTCGGCGAGGCGATGCTGCCGCGCGCGCGGCGCATCCTGCTGGAGGCCGAGTGCATCCGCGACGAGGCCCAGGCCCAGAACGACGCCGCTTGCGGCAAGGTCAATCTCGGCGCCATCCCGACCATCGCCCCCTTTTTACTGCCCGGGCTGATGGAGCGTTGCCTGACGAAGTACCCGCAGATGCAGCTTTCCCTCGTCGAGGATACGACAAGCGACCTCGTCACCCAACTGCGCAACGGGCGGCTGGACTTTGCCCTGATGAGCCGGCCCTATCCCTGGGAGGACGAGGTGGAGGCGGTGACGCTGTGCGAGGACGAACTGCTCGTCACCCTGGCCGCCAAGCACCCCCTGAACAAGCGTCGCCGGATCAAGCTGGAAGACCTCGCCGAGTACCCGATGATCGTGATGAAGGACATGCACTGCCTCGGTCGTCAGAGTATCTCCCTGTGCGAATCTTCCGGCCTGAGCCCGAAGGTTTCCATCGAAAGCTCGCAACTGGAGACGGTGGTCTCACTCATCGAGGGCGGGCTCGGCTTTTCCTTTATCCCGAAAATGGCCGCTACGCAGATGGCGCACCGGCGGGTGGGCTTCCACTCCGTGGCGCCTGCCCCGGTCAAGCGCGACATCGTGCTGGCCTGGGCTAACGCCGGCAGCCTGACCCGCACCCAGCGGGCCTTCCGTGACGAGGCAGCGGCCTTCTGCGGCGAGAGAAAGTGACCGCCGAGCCCGGTGTCGGAGCGCACCCGACACCTGACGGGATAGGGAGAAGACTCCATGCTTGCGGTCTGGGTGTTTGCCTGCATGCTTCGCAGTATGATGCGACCCTTTTTGCTCTCTCTCTCCCTGGCTCTGCTGTTTACGTCCGCTATTTCGGCAGCGGGCGAAGAGTCCTTTCAGATCAACACCGTGGTGATCCCCTCGCGTAACCACACGCGCATGCAGCCGGAGATCTTTTACGCCTTCCGCACCGCGGCCAAGGAGTTCACGCCGGACATGAAGATCAACTTCACCCTGTTCAACCCTTTTCAGGCCAAGTTCACCGGCAAGACCAAAGAGTCGCAGACCGAATTGCTCCAGTTATTGGAGGCGAGCGTGCCCGAGGTCGTGGCGGTCAAAAAAGCACACCCGGAAGACGACTACCTGCTCGACGACTTGCACGCCTACATGGAGTCGCACCCGGATTCGTCCCTGGCTCAGACCTACAACGGCATTTACGCGTTCATGGAGCCGTTCCAGTTTCTCATCATTGAGTCGAGCGACACCTACGGGGCGCACCCGATGTTTTACAAAGCGGGCGTGACCGAGATCGACACTCCCGACGGAGCCAACGAAATGGACATCATCGAGACCGTTTACGGCCTCTTCTTTATCGATGCGGCCTTTGCGCAGGACAAGATGGTCTGGGGCACCTGCCACGGCTCTCAGATCGGCTACATCCACGCCGGGGGCCATCTCGGGCGGCTCTTTGACTTCAAGGACGGCGGCTACGACGACGTCGAGCTGAAGATCAGCAAGGGCGCGGGCTGCCCGATCCCGGAGGAGACCTGGCGTATCGGCAAGCACCTCTACACGCAGGACAAGGGTTCGGACTACAAGGACTACAAGATCGTCGCCTACGAGGTGCCCGAGGAGTTCGCCGAGGGCCGGGATGTGTCGGACAAGTACATCAACAAGGACTTCCAGCACTCGCTGGCGCTGGTCGAGCCCATCCCCGAAACGATTGAAGTCATCTCCTATCACCCACTCTCCAACTACGCCGAGCGCGTCAGCAGTGGCGAGGCCGAGGCGAGCGAACATTTTTCCGACGTGCTCAAGGACCAGCGCATCGTGGATGCCTATAAGTACAACAACATGATCGGCACCCAGTACCACCCGCAGTACACCTACGACGACTTGGATACCTACATCTTCTTCGAGTACCTGGTGGACCAGCTCCATGACCGCTATGCCCCCGCGCCCAAGGTGCAGCTGCCCGCCGGTCCGCCTGCCAAAGCTGCCGGACAGTAAGCGGGCGTTGGACGCAGTGGACGCGGCGGCCCTTGTGTGCTATTATACGCGTCTATGGACGCGAGCCTCTCACCCATGATCCTGCGCCGCGCGGGCGACCGCGGCCACGCCGACCACGGCTGGCTGAATTCGTACCACACGTTTTCCTTCGCCGACTATCAGGACGCGAAGCAGATGGGCTTCCGGGCGCTGCGGGTCATCAACGACGACCGTGTCGCCCCGGGCAAGGGCTTCGGGATGCACCCGCACCGCGACATGGAGATTTTCAGCTATGTGTTGGAGGGCCAGCTGGAGCACCGCGACAGCCTCGGCAACGGCAGCGTCCTCACGCCGGGGCAGGTCCAGCTGATGAGCGCGGGCAGCGGGATCACGCACAGCGAGTTCAACCCCAGCCCGGGCGAGCCGGTGCACTTTCTACAAATCTGGATCCACCCGCGCAAGCACGGGCTCGAACCCGGCTACACCGAGTGGCAGCCCAGGGCCGAACACGCCGACGCGCCCAAGGTGCTCCTGATCTCGCCCGACGGGCGCGAGGGCTCGGCCATTATCCATCAGGAGGTGGATATCTACCGACTTCGCCTCCAGCCCGGCCAGAGCGTGACGCACGCGCTGGCGGACGGCCACGGAGCCTGGCTGCACGTGGCCGAGGGCGCGCTCGCGGTGGGTGGAGAGCCTCTCGTGACCGGTGATGGCGCGGGCCTGATCCGGTCCGGGGAGTGGACCTTTACCGCGACCGAGCCAACCGAGGCCCTGCTCATGGATTTCGCCTGAGGTCAACCGCATGTCTCGCCGTGCGGCGAGGGCAGGGGAGGGTATAGGCTGTTTCCCGCCTTGCGATGGGGCCGCAACACAGGTTGAGGCGGGGGATCTTTTTCTTGCCCAAGTGCTTGCGTGTGGGGAGGTATGCATCACCTTACGCGGATGTTCCCTTCTCTCTCCCTGAAGTGCCGCGCCCGGTGTATGGGCAGCGGCCTGATGATTATTGGCTGTTTGTGGGCCGGTTCTGTATCGGCCTCCCCGCAGAGCGACATCGACGCGATCATCGACCAGTTTTACAACGACCCGGGCCACCCGCAGATCCCCGGCATGCTGGTCGGAGTGTGGGAGGGGGACTCGGCGGTCACCGTGACCCGCCGTGGCTACGGCAACCTCGACCTCAACGCCAGCGGCATACCCGGCCCATCGCCGACGGCGATGGAGTTCAGCGACCAGATGCGCATCGCCAGCATCACCAAGACCTTTACCGTCACGCGTATCCTCCAGCTCGCCGCTGAGGGAAGCCTCAGTCTGGACGACCCGATCTCCAAGTACGACGGCATGGGCGCGATCTCGCTCGCGAACCTGAACGTCGCCCCGCGTTTCAGCGAGTCGAACCCGGTCACGCTGCGCGACCTCGCCCGCATGACCAGCAGCCTGGCCGACTACTCCAACTCTCCCGGCATGATGGCGGGCCTGCAAAACGACATCACCACCAGCTACACTGAGGCGCAGCTGCTGGACTTCGCCCGTGGGCTGGACTACACGCCCTCCACCTGGACCTACTCGAACACCAACACGCTGCTGTTGGGCATGATTGTGGAGGCCGTGACGGGCAATCCGCTCGGGACCGAGCTGCAAAACCACATCTTCGATCCCGCCGGGCTTTCTTCCTCAACCTATTACCCGACAACGAACACCTTTACCGGAGGCCATGCACACGGCTACGGCCCGGACGGGGAGGGCATCTACGAGGACTTCACCGACGCCAGCCCGACCATTGCGGCGGGTGCGGGCGGCATGATCTCAAGCTTCGAGGATCTGAAAGCCTGGGCACAGATCGTGGCGACGGGCATTCTCACGGACGGTACCTCGCTCTACGGCCCCGGCGGCGAGGCCATCCAGGCCGAGCGTCTCGCCATGGTGGTCGCGGATGGCCCTGGCCCGGAGTATGACCTGTACGGCCTCGGCTTGGGCGAGATCGAGGAGTGGCTCGGCCACAGCGGGGAGTTTCTCGGTTACCAGCACATCATGATGTACGACCCCGAGACGGACCGCACAGTGGTCATCATGATCAACATGGCCGGCTTCGAAGACGGCTCGCACATCCCCACGGAGCTCTTTATCGATATCGCCGACTATTACGCGAATATCCCGGAGCCTTCGACGGTGGCCTTTCTCGCGCTGGCCGGGGTGGCGCTGATCGTCGTTCGTCGCCGCGCTAAACGGGCGTAAGTCACAAATTTTTCCTGCGCAGTCGAAACGACAATGGGTAGGTGCGCAGCACCGTAGGGGCCATGCCCCTCAATCGGATCAAACGCCGAGCGTTTGTGGCGGAGAGGGAGGGGTTTTGAAATCTCTACATATTAAATATAAATATTTGAATATGAATAAATTAAATATTTCCTAAAAGGCGGCGTTCAGGACTTTTGGGCTGATTTCTACGTATTTTCCCGCTGAATTTTTCTGAATGTTTGTCGCTTCATTCTGACGATAGCGACCGCACTTCCCAATCTGGTTCAGTCGATATATCCCTTCCAGAGTGGAAGGCGTTAATCGATATCCCTTTGTGGCGAGTTTACAAGCCGCGATAAACCACCGCAGGCGAAGTATACCGCATCGGACAGCATTGCCCGACAAGACTTGCCAAAAGGGCTGAATTTGCCGATATTACAGGCAGCATGAATGCCGTGGAAGTCATTGAGCAGTACAAGCGCCTGCCCCGCCAGGAACAGGGCAAGGTTGCCGAGTTTATCCGTCAGGGGCTCTCGGATAAGGTGAGTTATGCCGACGACAAGCGCGCGCAGGCTGCCGCAGAGACGGTGTTTGACGAACACCCCGAGCTCTTCCGTAAGCTGGCTCAATGAACGAACCGGTTTTTCTGACCACGGATCTGGTGGAGATTTTCCACCGGCGGGCGTTGGAACTTTTTGGCGGGATGGACGGACTCCGGGATCGCTCTGCCTTGGATGGCGCGGTCACGCAAGCCCTGAACGTGTATTGGTATGAGCAAGGAGACCTCTTTGATATTGCCGGTGCCTTCTGTTTTCACATCGCCCAAGCTCAGGCCTTCTTGGACGGGAACAAGCGCACGGCGGTGGTTGCGGCATTGGCGTTTCTACGACTGAACGGCGTGGACACGTGCCCGGAACTGACGCGTCCACTCCACCAAGCTATGCTGGATGTGGCTAAGCATCGGCTTGACCGTATAGGACTCGCCGCCTTGTTGCGACAGCTTTTAGGCTGATACGGTACTCCACCACGCCTTGTATGTTTACGCTCTAATAGCGTTGCTGCTCGTAATCTTCGAGGTCGTGTTCGAGCCGTTTGAAGCTGAACAGCAAGGTGTGCCCTTTGCCGTTGGGAATCTTGTAGCAAGAGATTAGCCGTTCGCTGACCCATCGGCGGATTGTGTCCTGTTATTTGCCAAAATACTGAGCGACCTGCTCGATCCCCACCAGCGGGCACTGAATGGCGTTGAGGTCGTACAGTTCCTTCTGAATCTCAGCCAGCCTGTCCTTGAGCATCGTCAACTCCTCCCGAAGGTGCAAATCTTCCGTCTCCCGATGTTCCGATTCGGAAACCTCGCTGTCGGGGAACGGGAGAAGGGAAACTGGCTGCTGTATCAGCATGCCTGCATTATAGCAGGCAAATCGAAATGAAATAGGGAAAGGTGATGATGAGATTTTTCCCTAATTGCAATGGGATGGGATTACCCGTCCCTAGTCCAGCTTCTAGGCCAGTAACAATCAGGCCCAATTACTGTCTCTCGACTGTCAATCGACAGCAATCGGCTGTCCGCTTTGGCGGGCAGCCGACGTTGAAAACAGTCCAGACCGTTTTATTCTCCGTCCTCGTCGGGCCGGGATTCCTGCCACCGTTCAAAGATGTCCTCGGCTTCCCGGTTATACCAGTCGGCTACCTGCTGCTCGATGTAACAGTAGAGGGCGCTCATGCCGTTGTTTTCCAGCGGATTGTCCCCGTATCCGGCCTGTTTGTATGCCTCTTCCAACTCTGCCTGATAGAGGAACCACAGCCCTTTGATTTCAGCGGTGTAAACCGGCACAGCGCCATCAATGATGTCGTGCACGCCTCCGCGATAGTCCAAATCGCCGTACAGGTCGGGCAAGGCGCTGATGTCCAGGTTGTCATTGAGGTAGTCGCGCAAGCGTTCCTCCACTTCCTCAATGGCGGTGTCAATGCGCTCCTGTAAGGTGTCGTCAATTTCAATGGTGCGTTTCATGGGTCAGGCTCCTTTACGAATGAGTTTGAGCAGGCGGAGGGAGACACGCGCCAGTAGTCGGCCACGTGCATTAAGCGGATCGCGCTGAGGCGTCCGCGCCGAAGCTGCCGGGCGGCCTCGGTCAAGCGCTGGCCGTTGAACTCGGATTCCCCGGTCAACTGGTTGCCAACGGCACCGGAAAAACGCCCCTTCTTGTCAGTCAGACCAACCAAGAGATCAGGACGGCGGTAATAGGCATTCGGTTTCATGATGCTTGGTGGGTTGCGGCCACTCTTCATTGATGCGGCCTGCTTTCCCCTGCCAAGCGGCGAGCGAGCGAGAGCGTGCCCGGAACGAGGGCCGTAGGCCGCCGTCCAGGTGGAGATTTTTGCGCCGAGCGCGGAAGCGAGAAGCCCGCGACGAAGCTGCACAAGCGAACGCGAAAATACGACCTTTACGGCTGGGAGTGGAGGGCTGGCATCATCCCCTTTCCTGCGGGCAGGAAAGCAGGCTGCGATCTTGCCGGGGTCACCCCGTCTGACCTGTCGGTCTTGACAGAATGCCCATAGGTGGACTATTGTAGTCCACATCTATTTTGAAGGAGGCATTTTTGCATGAATACTCAATCCGATACCGTCTGGACCGTTCGTGAAGCCAAAAGCAGGCTCTCCGAGATCCTGCGCCGGGCGCGTAAAAGCGGCCCGCAATACATCGGTAAGCACGACCAGTGCGTATTGATTTCCCGTGAGGAGTTGGAGGCTCATCTGGAGCCGCAAGAAAGCCTGTCCACCTGGCTGGTGAATCATGCTCCCAAAGTGGATATGCCACTTCCCCGGCGCGGTGAAAGCGCCTCTCGCCCGGTTCCCTTTGCGGAGTAGTTCTCCATGCGCCTGCTACTGGATACCAACATCCTGTCGGAAACGATGCGTCCCCGGCCTGATGCCCATGTGATTGCATTTCTGAACCGGGGCTTGCCCAGCTATCTCTCGGCACTGACGCTGTATGAACTGCAGCATGGTGCCGAATTGCTCAAAGAATCGGCCCGACGCAGGAAGATAATCGCTTGGGTGGACTCGATCCGCACCCGCTACGAGACGCATATCCTGCCCATGACAGCGGACATTGCGGAAACCGCAGGCATCTTGCGGGCGAAGGCCAGCCGCAAAGGCCGTACCCTTCATATCGAAGACGCGATCATCGCTGCGACCGCGCTTGAACATAAGCTGACTCTGGTGACGCGCAACTCCTCGGATTTTGAAGTGACCGATGTGGCTCAGATAAATCCCTGGGAGGAGCGCTGACGTTTCCCGAGAAGCTTCACGAAGATAAACAGAAGAGCTGCCGTAGTGGCAGCACTTTGTATTCTCAGTCTAGGTGGATGTATTGCAGATTTCTCGCGTGCAGCGAGACATCGCTCATTAATAATTGTTGTCCAACGCCCCTCACGGGGCAAGCGATCATGCGCCTAGATGGAGCGAATGCTGCGGGAGTTGGTTCGATTTTTTCGCAGATTCTCTAACCGGAGGGAGGATGTCGCTCCTCCCTCCGGCTATGCGTCAGTGATTATTGCGCCGTGAAACTTCGTCGCGCCAGAGCTTGCGGGCTACCGGCGTCAGCTCACTCGGCTTGATCCACATCAGTTCTTTCTCGGGTACCCGCCGGTAGGTTTCACGCAGGGTGTCCTCGCGGTAGTGCTGGTTTTTTTGTGGCGAAACATTGCTTTTGGAAGCGACTTCGTTTGTATCAACCGCGGATTCCAACTTCTAAGGAATCATTTTTGTGCTGGGTTGAGGTGGTCAAGCTGCGAGGTGTAGTTTGAGGTTGTTGGGTGAAAGGACGCATAGGGTTTTGCGTGGGCGTTGGTTGAGTTGGGCTTCGATGTGGGCGAGCCTAGGCTCGCCCACATC
>JAUTCS010000040.1 GCA_030673825.1 Verrucomicrobiota bacterium JB024
CGAACAGTTCCTGCTCGATAGCGAGGAGTCGCTTTTTGAAAAAGGCCAGCTCCTGTCCGAGCTCGAAGCAGAGCTGGAGCAGATGCGCGAGGACCTGGAAAACCGCGAGCAGGACGACAGCCTCTCCACCGAGGAGCTTCAGGAAATTGAGGCCCTGAAGACCGAATTGGCGGCGAAGGAAACCGCGCTGGCCCAAGCCGAGAACGACCTCGCCCGGCGCGAAGAGGCCGTCCGCCGCGCCAACGCGCTGGTCAAGGCGCGGGAGCAGTTTTTGATGGAGAGCGAGACCATCCTCTTCGGTAAGGAGAAAGAGTACGCCCCGCGCCCGTTTCGGATTGACCTCAGGGGGCATCTGGCACGCTAATAGGAGCCGTAGCTCCTAATACCAGCCTGTCTCCTGATGCACATCCTGATCGCTTTCGATAAATTCAAAGACTGCATGACGGCGCCGGAGGCCTGTCAAATCGCTCAGGAAGTCATTCTCAAGCTTCATCCGAACTGGCAGGTCACCATCGCCCCCCTCACCGATGGCGGCGAGGGCTTTTGCGAGATCCTGACCCGCTCCGTTTATGGCAAGATCGAGCGCGTTCCGGTGCTCGGCCCGCAGCTCGACCCGCAGACTTCGCAGATCGGCTATGTCGAGATCGAACGCCTCGGCAGCCGCGTACGGGAGGTGCTCCGCCTGCCCGCCGAAGGCACCCTCGCAGTGATCGAGATGGCGCAGGCCAGCGGCCTGCAATCCGTCCCCGCGGACAAGCGTGACCCCTGGATCGCCTCCTCCTACGGGACCGGCCAGCTCATCGCCGAGGCCGCCGACGCCGGAGCCATGGAAATCCTGCTCGGGATCGGCGGCAGTGCCACCAACGACCTCGGGCTGGGCGCTCTTGAGGCCCTCGGTCTCCAGCTGCTCGACGCCGACGGCGGGCTGGTTGACCACGGTTGTCCGCGCGATTGGGGCCGCGTGGCGCAGTTTGGCGGCGAAATCTGGCCCCACATCCCCCGGATCAACATCGCCTGCGATGTGGAGAACCCACTGCTCGGCCCGACCGGTGCCACCGCCACCTACGGCCCACAGAAGGGCATGCGCTACGAAGACTTTACCCCGCTGGAGAACGCCGTCTCCACCATGGCCCGGCGCATGTGCGCGTATTTCGAGCAACCCGACTCCCTCATGAGTATGCCCGGCGCCGGTGCCGCCGGTGGAATCGGCTTCGGACTCATGGCCGCCTGCGAGTCACGCATGGTCAAGGGCTACGAGTTGGTCGAGTCCTGGCTCCAGTTGAAGGAGAAAGTCGCCGCCGCCGACCTCATCATCACCGGCGAGGGAAAATTTGACAGCAGCTCGCTCCAGGGCAAGGGCCCCGGCTCGATCGTCCGCGAGGCCGTCCGCCAGCACAAGCACGCCAAGATCGTGGCCGGGCTGGTCGAGAGCAAGATGGAGCTGCCCCCGAAGACCACCGCCGATGTGATGGCCCCCGCCGGCTACACGAAGGAACGCTCAATTTCCGAAGGCAAGAAACTCCTCGCCCGCAAGCTGGTCGAAATATTCTCGAAGTAAGGAAAACTTTCGACGATGACCACAGAAGAGCGGCATGAGGAGCTCAAACGCAAGGTGCACGAACGCATCCGGCGGGTAAAGCGCTTGCTGCGCCCCCTGCCCCGCCGCGCCACCGTCCACCGCTATCCGTTCCTGAAATGGTTCGCGCAGACGGCCCGCAAGCGCTCGTACCTGTGGTCGTTCCGCCGCCAGCACATCCTCCCGGCAATCTATTTCGGGTCCATCCTTTCGCTGATGCCCATCTACGGCATCCAGATCCCCTGCGCCTTCGCCCTGGCGCTGCTCATCCGTGGCAACCTCATGATCATGATAGCCACGCAGTTCATCACCAATCCGCTGACCTTCGTGCCGCTGTACACAGCGGCCTGCTTCATCGGACTGGAGGTGCTCTATATGCTCGGCATGGAGATCCCGGGTGGTTCGGTCTGGGACTTCTCCGCCCTCATCGCCTCTCACTTGAAGGGGATCGTCGCCAGCCTCTTCGGCTCCGGAGCTCCGCACGAAACCATGCCCGCCCTCGGCCAGGCGGCCGGGATGGGCGGTCACGCCATGCTCGCACTCGCGCTCAAGGCCATCCTCGCCACCATACTGGGCGGAGCCATCCTCGGCACGCTGATCGGGTTCATTATCAGCCTGACCTACCAGATCATGGCCCGCTACTACGAACGCAGCCACCGCGCCATCCAGCTCCAGTTCGAGGAGTTCGCCCGACAGGCCAAACTTAAAATCCACCTGCCCGGCAAA
Organism: Verrucomicrobiota bacterium JB024; assembly: GCA_030673825.1. GTDB lineage: Bacteria > Verrucomicrobiota > Verrucomicrobiia > Opitutales > Cerasicoccaceae > Ruficoccus. The sequence continues at coordinate 2,303 of JAUTCS010000040.1, forward strand.
GGTCCCGGCAAGGAACCCCCTCCCACTGATGATCCCAAGTCTTAAGCCACTCCTCCTGCTCACCGGGCTCGCGCTGGTCGGACTGATGGGAATCTCCGGCGCTCAGGCCGCCCCCAAAGTCATGCTCGGCATCGACGTGCTGGAGGCCCGCAACTTCGCTCCGCTCAAGGGGCTGCGTGTCGGCCTGCTCACCCACGGCGCGGGCGTGAACGGTCGCGGCGTGCCGACCTGGAAGGTCCTTTACGACAGCCCGGCGGTCAACCTCACCGCCCTCTACGGTCCCGAACACGGCATCGACGGCAAGACCAAGGCCGAGGTCTATGTGCCCAGCACCACACACGCCGAGACCGGCCTGCCGGTTTACTCCCTCTATGGCCCCAACCGCAAGCCCACTCCCGAAATGCTTCAGGGCATCGACATCCTCGTGGTGGACCTGCAGGACATCGGCGTGCGCAGCTACACCTACGTCAGCGCCATGCGCCTGGCGATGGAGGCGTGCTTCGAGCAGGGCATCCCGGTCATGGTCCTCGACCGCCCCAACCCCCTCGGCGGCCTCAAGGTGGACGGCCCCCCGCTGGACAAGCACCTGATGTCCTATGTGGGTTCGTTCCGCGTGCCCTATGTCCACGGGCTGACCATCGGCGAGCTCGCCGTCATGGCCAAAAACATCCCCGGCTGGATGGAGGTGGACGAGGCCGTGCAAAAAAACGGCAAGCTCTACATCATCCCCATGCGCGGCTGGCGGCGGGAAATGCTCTGGCCCGACACCGGCCTGCGCTGGACCCCGACCTCGCCCGCCATCCCTGATTTGTCCGCCGCCGTCGGCTACGCCATGACCGGACTGGGCTGCCAGCTCGGAGGCTTCCGCCACGGCTACGGCGAGGGCTACCCCTTTCGCCTGCTCAACTACCGCCAGAAATCGCCCGATCAGGTCGCCGCCACCCTCAACTCCCTCGCCCTGCCCGGCCTGCGCTTCCAGCCCATGCCCGAGGGCCGCCAGCCCGGTGCTTACGTCGTCGTGACCGACTGGGACAAGCTCCGCCCGACCGAGGTCAGCTTTCAGATGATGCGCCTGGCCTGCGACTGGTCCGACAGCGGCAACCCCTTCGCCGAGGCCACCTCCGCCCAGCAGCGCCTCTACAAGATCCACGTCGGCTCGGAGGCTTGGTGGAACGAAATCTCCACCCGCGGCAGCCGCGCCCGAGTGGACAAGTTCGTGGACGAATGGACCGCACTGGCCCGCGAGTTCCAGAAGTCCAGCAGCCGCTACTGGCTCTACAAGTAAGCCCGCCCTACTCGGTGAAGAGCGCGGGCAGCTCCGCCCACTCGGACTCGGGATCGGTAGCGATTTTCTGGATACACGCCTCGAAGTCCGCCCAACGCTGCGGCGTGTGCAGCTCGTAGCTGTGCCCCCAGAAATAAAAGACCTGCGCGGGCGACTGCTTGGCCTGTTCGTAGCGCTCCCAGAAGTGTTCGTTCAGGAAGTGGCAGTCGGCATGGAACGTCATCGCGTTCTCAACCGGCAGGCAGGGCGTGGCATTCTTCGTCGTGCGGCCATAGACATGCCCGGCTTCGCGCAGGACCTCGGCAGTGGCGTCATTGAAGTCCCCGAAGGGATAGGCGAAGCCCAGCACTGGCTGCTGGAAAAAGTCCTGCAAGCGCTTACGCCCGTCCACCACTTCCTGCCGCCACTGCTCCAAAGGAATCTCCAGCGGCTTGGGATGGCTCACCGTATGGTTCGCGATGGTGAAGCCCTCATAGACCTCCCGCAGCTCCGAGGACGCCAGCCGGAGGACTTCTTTCTGAAGATTCTGGTTATACCAGCCCTCGCGCTTGTCCTTGTTCAGCCCGGGGTTGAGATTGAACGAGGCCCGCGCCCCGTACTTGCGTAAAATCTCGATCAGCGGGATGTCGTCATGCACCCCGTCGTCCCAGCATTGTACCACCTTCAACATACGAACCATTTGATGACCCACCACCCCCCCATGGCCAGCGCAAAGCGGAGGCCACTTTCACCGTCGCACATCTATCAGTTAGTGCGATGCTCTTTATCAACATTTGGCTACGCCGCACATCCACGCGACATCATGGTTCAAGCCTCCGTTGTCATCCTGAGCGAGCGCAGTGAGTCGAAGGATCTCCCGGTTCGGATTTTTACGGATTCGCCCAGCAGGCCGCACGAGGAGATCCTTCGGCGCGTCCGCAGAAGCGGACTTGCTCAGGACGACAACATGCAGAACCATCGGCTAATGGTAGCGGTACAGGTTTGCTTTCCCATGGCCGCCACTGCGCAGTCTCACCTCGACAGCTTCTGCCGGGCGGGGCTGTAGCAGGTCGTGCGGCCGCCGATGGTCTCGCGCACGAGCGCTTTCCCGGTCTTCGGGCAGTGTCCGCCGTCCTCCCAACGATGCGGGAAAAGCCACATCGCGGGCGGGTCGCCCCAGTCCGTGCCGATCACGTCGAGCGCGTCCGCGCAGACCTCGCGGACCGTCGTGTACAGCTTGCTCGTCTGGCGCGGCGTGAGCGAGCCCGCCGGGGTGGACGGATGCAAAGCCGCGCGCCAGAGAATCTCGTCGGCCATCCAGTTACCGATACCGGGGAAGCGCTCCTGCATGAGCAGCACGGCCTTGAGCGGTGAGCGGGCGCGGCGCTTCAGAAAGGCTTGCATCACCTCCGGTGTAAACGCCTCGCTGAGCAGGTCCGGCGCTTGTTCCCGCCACCACGCGGGCGGTTCCTTCCCAAGATCGAAACGCACGCGCCCGAAAAGCCGTGTGTCATGAAAAACCAATACACACGCCTTTTGCTCCAACACCAGATGGTCGTGCCGGTCCGGCGCATAGGGTGTAGCCTGCGTGAAAAGCTTGCCCGTCATCCCGAGGTGAATCCCCAGCCAGCCGCCGTCACTGAAGCCGAAGAGCATCTGCTTGCCGTGGGCGAACGAACGCTCCAACACTGCGCCGGTCAGCGCCTTTTCCAACTGCGCCGTGTCGCACTCACGGAAGACTCGCGCCTGCGGATACAGCCGGACGCGCTTAACCCGCTTCCCCACTCCGGGGTCCCATTGCTTGCGGTAATACTCGACTTCGGCCAGCTCGGGCATAGGGGTACGGTGCCCTTCCCCCGCACAGGAGGCAACCCCGTTGTTCCGTTTGCCGGGGCAGGCGCCTTCTGGCGCCGATGGGGCAAAGCCCCATGAATACTGGTCCAGCCGGACCTATTCCATGGGGTGCAGGGCGAGGAGCTCGGCGGCGGTCCAAGCACCGGTCTTGTCGGCGATGGACGCACGGATTTCGGCCACCTGTTCCTCGGAGATGGGCGGGGCCTCGTTGCTCCAGTTCTGGCGGACAAAGGTCGTGATGGCCGAGATGTCGCGGTCGTCCCAGTTCAGGCCGTTTTCGCCGTAGGAGGGCATGTTGCCGTTGAACGTGTTGCCCTTGACCTCGACCGGGCCGTGCAGGCCGCGCATAACGATTTTCACAAAACGCTCGGGCGCGCCGACGACCCACGGGGAGCCATCCAGCGGGGGGAAGGCTCCGGGCACGCCATTGCCATCGGGCTGGTGGCAGGCCGCACAATTGTTACTGAAAAGCTTGTCCCCACGCTTGATGGGGTCGAAGGGAGCCTGGGCCTGTGCAGAGTTACCGCCGGGAGTCCAGTCCGTGCCGAACACGTCGGGACGGAAGTCGCCGTTGTACTTGGTAAAATACATTCCCGCCCAGAAAAACAGCAGGCCAAAGCAGACCATGAGCACCATCGGCACCGGCGTGAAGCCCTCTTCCGGCTCACCGTTTTCGCGTTCGAGCTGCTTGTGGACGATCTGCATCTCCTCGTCGCCGTAAGCGGCCGCCTCATGCTGTTCGTTCCCGGCCTCGGGGGCCGGTTCACCGGGATGGGGAACGTATTTTTCCTGATCGCTCATGGACGGCTATTCGGAGAAACGGGATTCGGGCAGTTCGTAGTTGAGTTTGAGGCTCAGCAGGTAGGCGACAAGCTCACGGCCACGATCGGTGGGCACGATCTCGTAGCCCGCGGGCGGCTTTTCAGCCGGGAACCCGTCGGGGATCTTGAGCGCGTCCGGCGAGGGCGCGTCGCCGATCTTGCGCGTCTCGAAGAGGAAACGGAAGGGCGGCATGATCGAGCCGGGCGAGGTGAACTGCGGGTTGTAAAGGTGCAGGTAGTGCCACTCGGCGCTGGGCTGGCGCATACCGATGGACATAAGGTCCGGCCCGGTGCGGCTGGTCCCGAGCAGGACGCGCTGCTGGAGGATGTAGTCGCGCGGCACGGTCTGGCGGTCACCCCAGCCGCGCTCGTAGTCGGCCCCGAAGCCCTTGCGGCGGACCTGCTGCGAGTGGCAGTAGAGGCAGCCCATGTTGATGTAGGTCTGCTTGCCCTGCTGGGCCAGGCCCACGCTCTCGATCGGGAAAGTCTGCTCGTCGGGCTGGTTGACGCCCTGGACCAGCTTGTCGCCGATCTCGATAAAGGCACCCGGGATCTGCTCGCCGGTGTCGGGGTGGTTGACGAACTCAGTCACGGGCTCGAGGTGCCCGTACTGGATCATACTACTGAGGATCAATCCGCTGAACGAAAACGCCAGGCAGAAGAAAATCCCCATGAAAAGGAGCGGCAGGTTCTTCATTAGCGCACATCCTCCTCGTTCGGGTCAGCCAACAGCGTGGGGCCGTCCTGATCGCCCTTGCGACCGGCCAGCATCCAGAAGAAGTTCACGAGGAAGGCCAGGTGGCCGATGCTCAGGAGCATGCCCGAGATCGAGCGCGAGAACAGCCACGGCACCAGTGCCGTCACGATCTCCAGAAAAGCGTACTTGGGCTTACCGTCGGCGTCGAGGGCGGTCATCATCTCGCCCTGGATCCAGCCGCCAGCGTGCAGCACGACCAGCATGATCGTGATCCCGATGGCGGCGCACCAGAAGTGCGTGCGGATGAGCGCGGCCGAAGGCCATTCGCGGTTGAGGATGCGCGGCATCATGAAGTAGATCCCGCCGAACATCGTCATGGTGAAAAAGGCATAGACGCCGTGGTGGGCGTGCCCGACCGTGAACTGCGTGAAGTGCGTGATGACGTTGATGTCCCGCAGGGCCATGGCCGAACCGGCCAGCGAGGCCAGCGTGTACGACATGCCGCCGAACACGATGAACCGCAGCGTTGGGCTGCACCAGACCGCCCGCCAGTTACCCGCGGCGGTCATGTGGTGGTTGATCGCGGTGACGACGACCGGGATGACCATCATGATGCTGCCGACGATGCCCGCCGAGACGAGCCAGACCGGGATCGGACCACCGATCAGGTGGTGGACCCCCGCCCAGTTGTAAAAGAGCGCCAGCGACCAGAAGCCGAGCACGGACAGGTAATAGCTGTGGATCGGCCGACCCAGTACCTTGGGCAGAAAATAGTAGATGGAGGCCAAACCCATCGGCGTCAGCCACAGACCCAGCACGTTGTGCCCGAACCACCAGTTGGTGATGGCCTGCACGGTCCCGCGGGCAGGCAGCCACAGGATCATCGTCTGCGCGATGACGTACAGCCAGGGGAACCAGAACAGCGCCCCGAGGATGTACCACTGTGAAACGTACACGTGGCCCAGTGCGCGGTAGCGGAACATGATCACGCCCCACACGGCCACCAGGATAAAGGAAATCGCCAGCAGCGGTGCCACCTGCGGCGGCATTTCCAGCCACTCGACCGAGGTGAGCCCGCCGGTGAGGATGCCGATCACGCCCGCCGTCACCCCGACATTCCAGAACGCCCCGGCCACCACGAGCAGGCCGCCGTGCTTGACCGAGACCTTGCACAGGCGGGCCATGATCCACAGGGACACGGCGAAAATAGCGTTGTTGCCCCAGCCGAACGCCATGGCATTCAGGTGCGCGGAGCGGGCGCGCCCGAAGGTCAGCCACTCGACGTTACCGAGGAACTCCGGGTTATGCAGCTTGATCGAGGCGATCAGGGCGAACACCGTCCCGGCCTGCAGCCAGAGGATGGCGGACACGACAAACAGCACAATCGGCACGCGCATCTCGCGGTCGATCTGGCTCAACTGCACCTTCAGCGGGACCCCGGGCTTGGGCCGGGGGTCGATGGAAGAGAAAAAGGATAATAGCGGGCTCATTGGTCGCGTTCGTCCGGCTCAGTCTTGGGTGTGGTGGCCGGCTTTTTCGGGCTTGCGGGAGCGGGCCAGCTTACGGCGCATCTTGTCGGCTTCACCGGGGAAAAAGTCCGTGTGGACGCCCTCGGGCTCCTCTTCATCAAAAATCTGCCGGGAGGTCTTTTCCAGCTTTTTAAACTCCCCGTGCCGGACCGCCCAATACAGCGCCCCGATCGCAGAGAAGAAAAACACACATCCCAGCGCCGCGATAAAGATCAGATAGCCGTTCCACTGTCCCATTTACTTGGCCTCTTGGGCGCCCTCCCCGGACGCAGGCTGGGCTGCCGCATCGGCGGCGGGTTTGTCCTTGGCCGCGTCGGCGGTGCCGGTGGCAGAGTCGGTCTGAGCGGCATCGCCTTCGGCAGGCTTGGCGTCAGCAGCCGGCGCGTCTGCGGCGGGCGCGGGAGCGGCGGCAGCCGCTGGGAAGATTCCCTCGGGCTTGGCGGCGATTTCCTTGACCGCCAGCTGCATGGCGAGATCGACGGGCACGCGCACGACACCGGCCTTCTGGTCCACCCAGGCGTACTCGGTGGTCAGGGCGGTCTCCTTGGCGGTGACGTCGGCCAGCTTGGCCAGGCGGTTGTCCACGATCTGCTGGTTCACGGGCGCGGGGCGCTGCATGTACACGTACGCGATCAGGATGATGATAAAGAACAGCAGCATGCTCCCCAGTGCCCCGAAGATGGAGAACAGGTAGTTGGAGTGGCTGGTTTCCGGTGCCGTGTTGGACATGATTACTGAACGCTGGCGATGGACTCGCGGATGCGCGGGTCGTGAATGGGTATCGGGTACGTCGTGGCCATGCTGCGCAGCGCGGCCCACAGGACGATCCCGCCGACGCCGATCCAGGCGGCCAGGTCAAAGAGCATGTACCCGGTCAGGAAGGGCGAGGTGACGTAGCCCAGGACGTTGTCCGCAGGCTTCTGCGTCGGGGCGATGTTGAAGTACAGGTCAACGATCGCGAAAACGAGAATCCACACGCTGATGAAGACCATGTTGCGCGGGATGACCTTGTTCTTGTACCGCAGCAGGAAGAGGAACGGGAACAGGAACATGCAGAAGATCAGCGAGAGGCCGACCCACCACCACTCATTGTAGGTGCCGTCGGCGTTGAGCTGGCGCAGGTTGTACCAGAAGGTTTCTTCCGGGATGTTCGCGTTGTAGATGAGGAAGAACTGCGAGAAGCTGATGTAGGCCCAGAAGATCGTGAAGGCCAGGAAGATGCACCCGAGCATGTAGTAGTGGCTCTCGTTGAGGATGCCCTTCAAGCCCCCGCGGGTGCTCAGGAAGTACAGCGTGATCACGGTCACGGCCAAAGCCATGCGCATCGACACGGCGAAGAACCACACCCCGTACATGGTCGAGAACCAGTGGTAGCTCAGGCTCATCAGCAGGTCAAAGGCCGCGAAGGTCAGTGCCATCGGCGTCAGGAACAGACCCGCACCGGAGATCTTGCGACAGTTGATGTAGCGTTTCGGGTCCGGCTGAATGTCGTTCGTGAAGGAGTTCTTGCGCAGCAGGTAGGACAGGCCGCAGAACACCGCGAAGTAGATGCACAACCGCACGATGAAGAACGGCAGGTTGAGCAGCCCGGCCTTGTGCAGGTAGAGCGGATCGTCACCGACACGCACCGGATGCGCTCCGGCCAGGACGTTATCGAGGTTCATCCACTTCCACAGGACACCGGGGTTGTCCCCGATGAAGAACGGCAGCGCGACCATCGGGACCAGCAGGAGGAACATCCACGGAAACGCGGCCAGGAAGTGCTCCAGCTGGCGGCGGATGATGGTGGACCAGCCCGCGTCGAATATATAGGAAATCTGCACGAGCATGAGCATGCCGATGAGCATGCCGAACCAGAAGGTGTAGCCCAACAGCCAGCTCATGACCGGGCGACCGTTGGGGGTGTCCTGGTTCAGGCCCATGAACATGCCGACCAGCGCCACGGCCAGGCCGAGGATGCCGATGATAAGAAAGATCGTGGCCAGGGGCTTGCGTCCGCCGGACGCGGCCGCCGCGGCGGGCACGGATGCGGTTGCTGCTTGGCTACTCATGATTCAGGCTCCAAGTTGAATGATTAGCAGGCGCTGCGGATACGCGGCTCCGGGGTAGGAGCCTTTTTGGCTCCGTAGGGGCGAAGCCCCTCAATCGGATCAAACACCGTGTGTTTGTGCTCATTATAATCCCAGCTCCGGTTTGAATTGTTCAGGTACGTCCTCGACGCTGGCGGTCTGGGCCAGCTGGAGGGCGCGCACGTAGGCGATGACGGCCCAGCGCTCTTCGGGGCGCAGCTTCATACCGTAGGCGCCCATCAGGTTCTTGCCGTGCGTGATGGTGTTAAAGATTTCTCCCTCGGCCATGCCGCGCAGGCGCGCGTCGTGGTAGGTCGGGGTGGCGGCCATGCCGTACTGCTTGGTGATGCCGTTGCCGTCACCGCCGGCACCGTGGCAGAGGATGCAGTAGATGTTGTACTTCTGCTGGCCCAGCTGCATGACCTCGTCAGTGATCTCGATCGGGAAGCCCCGCACCCAGTCGCCGTTCTCCTCCTTGCCGGAGTACAGGGCGGGGTTCTGGCTGACCGGATCGACGTAGTCGGCGCTGAAGACTTCCTTCATCTGCGAGCCGTAGCCGCGCCCGACGGTGCCGGGGACCACGGGGCGGTCGTTACGTCCGTCCGGGAAGAACTTGTTCTCTCCCTGCGGAAGGTACTTGGCCTGCCAGTCCATGTCGGGGAAGACATAGATCGGCTGGCGGGTACTCTTGTCCCCGCGAAAGCCCAGAATCGTGACCACGGCCACGACCCCAAAAATCCATATGGCGATAAAGTAGCGCATCAGGCTTTCAAGACCTCCACTTTGGTGCTGCCGAGCTGCTCAAGCATCGAGCGGGTCTGCTCGAGGTCGAACTTCGGATCGGCTTTTTCAATAACCAGGAAAAACGTGTCGTCCCCGCACTTGATGTAGTCCTCGTACTCGAAGACCGGGTGGTTGTGGCGCGGGAGCAGGTTCGTCGCGAACATCCCGAAGAGCGTCCCGAAGGCCGAGAGCAGGATGGTCAGCTCGTACATGATCGGGAACGGGAAAATCGGGCTCCAGAACGGCTTGCCGCCAACGATCAGCGGGTAGTTAAAGCCGTTCATGTACCAGGTGATGAGCATGCCGGTGCAAAAGCCCGTGACGCCGCCAATGGCGGTGAAGATCGGAACCTTCGAGCGGCCGATGCCCATCTGGTGGTCCAGCCCGTGGACCGGGAACGGCGTGAAACAGTCGAACTTCTTGTAGCCGGCTTCCTTCACCTTGCCCACCGCCTCGTAGAAGGCCGGGGTTTCGGTGAACTCCGCCAGGATGCCGTAAGTGTCGTGCGTGTGCTTGGCCATCAGTGGTGCCCTCCCGTCGTTGAGTGCGGAACGCCCTGCGTGCCGGTGCCGTGCCCGTGCGCGTCGCCCTTCTTCATCACGGCCTTGATCTCACCCATGGGCATCATGGGCAGGAAGCGCAGGAACAGAAGGAAGAGCACGGAGAACAGCCCGAACGTGCCGAAGAAAGTGAAGATGTCGATGATCGTCGGCGAGTAGTAGCCCCAGCTGGAGGGCAGGAAGTCATTGGCCAGCGAGGTGACCGTGATGACGAAACGCTCGAACCACATCCCGACGTTGACGAAGCCGCAGATGATCCACACCAGCGCGGTGTTTTCGCGGACCTTCTTGAACCAGAACAGGTGCGGGGTGATGACGTTGCACCCGACCATGATGTAGTAGCTCCAGGCGTACTGACCGAGGGCGCGGTTGATAAAGGTGAAGCCTTCGTAGGGGTTCGCGCCGTACCAGGCGATGAAGAACTCCATCATGTAGGCGTAGCCGACCATCGAGCCCGTCGCCAGGATGATCTTACACATGCAGTCGATGTGGTACTGCGTGATCAGGTTGTGCAGGCCGAAGACCGCGCGCACCGGCAGCATCAGCGTCAGCACCATCCCGAAACCGGAGAAAATGGCCCCGGCCACGAAGTACGGCGGGAAAATCGTCGTGTGCCAGCCCGGCAACTGCGAGGCGGCGAAGTCGAAGGACACGATCGTGTGCACGGAGAGCACCAGCGGCGTGGACAGACCGGCGAGCAGCAGGTAGGCCATCTCGTAGTTGCTCCAGTGGCGGTTGCTCTGGCGCCAGCCCATGGCAAACGCGCCGTAGGCCCAGGCCTTGATCAGCTTACCGGCCTTGTAGGCGCGGTCACGCATCGTGCCCAGGTCCGGGATCAGGCCCATGTACCAGAAGAGCACCGAAACCGTCCCGTAGGTCGAGACCGCGAAGACGTCCCACTCCAGCGGGGAACGGAACTGCGGCCAGATCCAGTTCGCGTTCGGCAGCGGGAACAGCCACCAGGCGAACCACACGCGACCGACGTGGAAGAGCGGGAAGATACCCGCGCAAACCACGGCGAAAATCGTCATCGCCTCGGCGGCACGGTTAATCGACACGCGCCACTTCTGGCGCAGCAGGCAAAGGATGGCGGAAATGAGCGTACCGGCGTGGCCGATACCGATCCAGAACACGAAGTTCACGATGGCCCACCCCCAGTTGATCGGGTTGGCCAGGCCCCACACGCCGACGCCGGTCGTAACCAGCCAAGTCAGCCCGAAGAGCGTGAAGGTGGCCATGAAACCGGCGACGCAGAACATGATCCACCACCAGCGCGGGGTCTTGCTCTCGGGGATACCGCAGATCTTTTCCGTGACCCAGTGGAAGTCCTTGTCGCCAGTGACAAGCTCCTTCCGCGGCACGTCCACCGGCTGGACCTTGGCGAGCAGCTGCTCGCGCGAGGCCGCGTCGGAAGCGGCAAAGGACATGTCTGGTGAGATTTCGGCCATTCCTAGAAGTTTGAGAGTTTGAAAGTTTGAGGGTTTGAGAGTCCGGGCTTAATGGTGCGGGGACGCGGGCGGCTCGGACGAACCGTGAGCGGTCTCGGCCCCGGCGGGGACTTCCACCCCGGCGCTGTCATGGCCGGTGGGAAGCGTGTCGTGGCCTTCGCCGTGAGCGTCGCCGTGTTCAGCCCCGTGCTCGCCATGGCTGCCGCCGTGTCCGTTCTTGGCGTTGTACTCGGCGCGGCTGAGCGGCTGAGCGTAGGCGTCGGGCATGGCCGGGTTCGGGTTGCGCAGGCGGGCCAGGTAGCTGGTGCGCGGACGCACGTTCAGGTAGCCCAGGACGGCGTAGTTGCGGTCGTTCTCCGACTTGATCTTGGAAACCTTCGAGTTCGGGTCGGCCACGTCGCCGAAGACAATCGCCTCGGTCGGGCAGACCTGCTGACAGGCCACCTTGATCGTGCCGTCGGGCACGTTGCGGTTCGGGCTGGCCCCGGCCTTATTGAGCTGGTCGATCTTGGCCATCTCGATGCGCTGCACGCAGTAAGTACACTTTTCCATCACCCCGCGCATGCGCACGGTGACGTTCGGGTTCTTCTGCATGCGGGTGAGCTGGGAGGCTTCCGTCTTGTAACGGTCGGTCCCGAGCGGGCCCTTGTAGAGCTCGCCGCGCTCGCGCTTGTTGTAATCAAAGAAGTTGAACCGGCGGACCTTGTACGGGCAGTTGTTCGCGCAATAGCGCGTGCCCACGCAGCGGTTGTACGCCATGACGTTGAGGCCCTGCTCGTCGTGGACGGTCGCGTTGACCGGGCAGACGCTTTCGCACGGGGCCAGCTCGCAGTGCTGACAGGCCACGCCCATGAAGGCCACCTGCGGGTCTTCGGGGATCTCCGTCGTCGGAAACTCCGGCCCGACCGAGTAGTAGCGGTCGATGCGCAGCCAGTGCAGCTCGCGCCCGCGCAGGACCTGGTCCTTGCCCACGATCGGGATGTTGTTCTCGCTCTGGCAGGCGATGACGCAGGCGTTACAGCCGATGCAGGAGTTGAGGTCGATGCTCATCCCCCACTGCTGCTCAGCCTTGAACTCGGGCGTCTTGTAAAGGGAGCCACCGCGCGGGATTTCGCGCACGACCTGGGAAAGCGGGTCCTTGCGGGCGTTGCCGAGGACGGGCGGCGAGTGCGCTTCCGCGCCCATCTTGGAGGCGAACTTCGGGTCGTGGGCGAATTCCTCCGCCGTGCCCTCGCGCAGGATGGCGCGGCCTTCCATCGACCAGTGCTGCTGGGTGTTGGCCAGCGGGTAAATCTCTCCGGTGACGGCGAGGGTTGCGCCCAGGGCGAGCGCGCGGGAAGCCAGCGTGGTCAGCGGGTAGGCGTCAAAACCGATGCCCGAGCCGAAGCCGGGGTAGTTCGCCAGACGGGTGCCGATGCGACCGGTCTTGCGGCGGCCAAAGCCGAGGGTGACGACCACGGTGTTGTCCGCCAAGCCGGGTTGAATGTGGATCGGGCCGGTGATTTTCTTGCCGCCGACGGTGAGCGTGCCGACGCGGGCCTGCTCCTGGCCGCGCTTGAACTCGTTCGCGTCCATGTGGAGCTGGCCGATCTTGTCCATCGTGATCGGCTTGGGCGTGACGCCCAGGGCCTTGCCCAGCTTCGGGCTGACGGAAATGACGTTGTCCCAGGTGAGCTTCGTCATCGGGTCCGGCGCCTCGGCCATCCAGCCGTTGTTATTGTAACGACCGTCGTAAAAATGTGAGCTCGGGCGGATGCGGACCTCCAGCGACTCGGGGCTGAGGGCCGGGGCCTTGAGCTTGTCCCCGGCGGCGGCCATGCCGACGGCGACCCAGAGCTTGTCGGCGGCGGGGGCCTTACCGGCTTCGTAGCCGCTGTCCTTGAGGACACCCTCGGTCAGCCAGGCGTTGAAGGAAACGTCGTCCTTCTTGCCGGAAATTTCGGAAAATGTCTGGCGCACACGGCCAAACCCCTGATCGCCACTGGGCTGCCCGGTGGTGATGATTTCGAGCACTTCCAGCTCTGTGAAGCCATCGAAGAGCGGCAGGATCATCGGCTGGACCGGCACATACACACCGTCAAGCGTGCGACCGTCACCCCAGCTCTCCAGATAATGGGTCGCGGCGATGGAAAGGTCAGCCAGCTCAGAAGTTTCGTCGGCGTAGTAGCCGTAGCGCACGACCTTGGTCGCCTTCTTCTGTAGTTCAGGCCAGTCGAGGTCGCCGGGAGCGTCGTAGGCGGGGTTGCCGCCGAGGATGACGAGGGTCTTGACCTGGTCGGCCTTGAGCAGCTCGGCCACCTGCGCGATGTCGGCGGTGCCTTCCTGCGCGGGCAGGGCGACGTAGCCGACGGTGTGGCCGTTGGCCTTGAGCAAATGGTTGATGGCGACCACCATCGTGTGGACGCCCTCAGGCAGGTGATCACCCGCCACGACGAGCGACTGGTGCTGGCCGGAGAAAGCCAGAAGGTCCTTCACGCACTCGGTGATCCAGGCCGGATCGACCTCCACGCCGCCGGCCTGCTGGCGAATCTGCGCGACGATCGCCTTGTCCTCGCCGGTCTGCTCAGCGACTTCGGCCAGCACGAGCGCGGTGATGGCGGGCATGGCGCTGGTGGCCGCGCGCAGGCGGTGGTCGGCCTGACCGCCGGTGACGGAGAAGTCCGACTCGACCGCGTAAAGGCGGTTCATCTTGGGCGCGTCGTCCTTGGAGTCCACCTTGCGGCCCTGCGCGAAGGCGCGGGCGTTGCCGAGGTGGCCCGGCTCGGAGCCGAGGAAGTCGGAATCGAGCGCGAGGATGCGCTTGGCCTGGGAAAGATCGTAAACCGGCTGCTGAGCCTGCCCGGTGAGCGACTGGAGCGCGCGGATCGGCGCGGAAACGTCCACCGCCTCGTACTCGGCCCAGACGGCCTCGGGCATGGCCTTTTTCAGTTCGGCCACGAGCTTGGCGCGGGTGGGCGAAGTAGAGGGCTCGGCCAAGAAGACCAGGCCCTTGCCCTTGTTGGCCAAATAGGCCTTGTTGACCTGCGTCAGCGAAGTGATGACCGAGGCCTTGTCGAGCTGGCGTCCGTCGCGGGACTGGCTCTTTTGCAGGCGGTCGGGGTCGTAAAGGTCCAGCACGCTGGCCTGGGCATAGCCCGTGGTGCCGCCGCCGTAGGGCAGGTAGCTCGGGTTGCCCTCGATCTTGGTCGGACGGGCATCATGCGTCTCGACGACCAGCGGGATGTTCCCGTGGGCGGTCGGCTGCGAACTGGCGTAAAAGATCGGCACGCCGGGCACCATGCGCTCGGGCGACTTCGAATACGGCAGGATGTGCTGCTTGGGCTGGCGGCAACCGGCCAGGCCGAGACC
>JAUTCS010000041.1 GCA_030673825.1 Verrucomicrobiota bacterium JB024
CGAGGAACCAAAAGCGGCGAACTGTTACCCAAGGTTACACCGCCCGGGAACAGGAAACATAAAATTCAGAATATCGTTCTAATAAATGAAACATTTGTGCACAACGGGAATAAAAGTCGACTCATAGGCGCACTGAAAACACGGAAATCGCCGCCCCATTCAAAACATAAAGAATTATCCAGAAAAAAACTAAGCGCGACGTAGGCACATAAGTTATTGTTTTATATTGATCTTTACGTTTTCTCAATACTGAATCAATCGCGAAAACGCAGTTTTCAAATTTTTCTATTCTCTGACGCAGAGCGTTCCTCTAATGTCGAAGGTGTCGGTTCGGGGGGAAAGAACAACAACTCACGAACCGATATCACGGCGAGCACGGAAGAAGTAAAGAATCGCCGTGAACCAATCCTTACAAACGGAAGAATTGAGGAGACTCTCATGTCTATCAAAATGATGAAAAAAGCAATGATCGCCGCTGTTGGTGCTGCTGCTCTGGCCGGCGCCGGTGCTGCTCAAGCCGTCACGATTACTCCGGGACCGGGCCCGTATACCTTCAGCGGCTCTTCTGCTCTGAGCGCCTTTGGCATCAACGCCAACTGTACTCTGGAACTCACCGGCACCGTTACCAACGATGGCACCAACACCACCATCACGGTAACCGGCGGTGACGTTATCCCGGGTGACAGCACCTGCAACCTGGTCGGCCTTGACGGCTTCCCCTGGACTGCCACCGTTGCCAACAGCAGCGCTCCTACCGGCAGCGATGCAACGCTGAGCGTTAACTTCACTGGCGTGGAAGTAACTGCCCTGGGCATCCCGTGTACCTCCAGCCCCGCCACCGTTCCGGCGGTTTTCAGCTATGTTAACCCGACGGCCGCTCCTTCTGTGGATCCGGCTTCCTTCAGCTTTGCCACCGCTATTGGCTCCTGTAGCGTAAATGGCAATCTGGCAGACACCAGCGCTACTCTGCAAGTTACCAACCCGTAACGGCAGCAAAGCGTAATAAGGTGGGAAGAGGGGCATTAGCCCCTCTTCTTTATGGTACCCCAATCTCTATTTTGACTCTTTACCCCCCACCACCCACCCTCGACAACCAAGAAACGCCCCAGAAAAATCATTTTTACCATAAAAACCATTCCCCCCTCGAAAATTTTCAACCATTCTTACTAAGCTCCAATTAGGAGCAGCCAGAAGACAACTTTTTAAAAAAAGAGGTGATGTGTCATGCTAAATAATCTTATAAGGTTTTCTCTGCGTGCCGCTAGCGGTTTTATTTTTATCGCCACATCAGTGTCCGTCAACGCTATGGGGCCATACACCTTCACTGGTGCGTCATCCATATCGGCATTCGGCGTATCTGCCAACTGCACCTTAGAACTGACAGGGACGGTCGTTAACGACGGATCCAATATTATTTTCACAGCTAACAGCGGATCCGTTTATCCAGGGGACAGCACTTGTTCTCTTGTACAGCTATCAGGGTTTCCGTGGGTGGCCACCGTACCTTATTCCAATTTGCCAAGTTTGCCCGACTCCACACTAACCTTAAGCTTTAGTGGTGTGCAGATATCCGTTTTGAACATCCCCTGCACTCCTGGGCCCGCCACGGTACTAGCGGTGTACGAGTACGTTAATCCGAGCACTCCTCCGTAAGCGTTCGGCCATCACGCCTTGTCAGTGATGACCGGCTTCCAGTTGTGCGGCAGCAACTCATCGATGGCGCTGTTCTTTTGCGTCGGCAGCCGGGTCAGCACATCCTTCAGATACGCATAGGGATCGTGGCCGTTGAGCTTCGCCGACTGGATCAGGCTCATCACGGCGGCGGCGCGCTGGCCGCTGCGCAGCGAACCCGCGAACAGCCAGTTGTTGCGCCCCAGCGCCCAGGGCCGGATCTGGTTTTCCACCCGATTGTTGTCGATCGGCACCGCCCCATCGTCCAGATAGCGCGTCAGCGCCGCCCAGCGTTTCAGGCTGTAGTCCAGGGCTTTGGCCGTGCCGGAGCCATCCGGGACTTTTTGCCGTTGCGCGATCATCCATTGGTGCAGGGCATCGGCGATGGGCCGGGATTTTTCATCGCGCAGGCGCTGGCGGTCTTGATCGGGCAGGTTCTTCGCCGCTCGCTCGATCCCGTACAGCGCTCCGATGGACTCCAGCGCCTGGGCGGCCAACTCACTCTTGTTGGCCACGTGCAGGTCGTGGAACTTGCGACGGGCGTGGGCCAGACAGCCGATCTCGGTAATGCCCTCGCCGAAGCCCGCCTTGTAGCCGGCGTAGTCGTCACACACCAGCTTGCCCCGCCAGTCGCCCAGGAAGGCGCGGGCGTGTTCGCCCGCCCGGCTCGGCGCGAAGTCGTAGACCGTGGCCTTCAGGTCGGCGAACGGCGTGCTGCAGTAGGCCCACACGTAGGCCCGGTGGGTTTTCTTCTTGCCCGGCGCCAGCATGGCCACCGGGGTTTCGTCAGCGTGCAGCACCGATTGTGTGAGCAGCTTGGCTTTGAGGGCCTCCACCAGCGGTTGGAGTTGCACCCCGCAGGCCCCTACCCAGGCAGCCAGCGTGGAACGAGGGATCGCCAGGCCCGCCCGGCCGAAGACGCGTTCCTGGCGGTACAGCGGCAGATGGTCGGCGTACTTGGCCACCAGCACCTGGGCCAGCAACCCGGAAGTCGGGATACCTTTATCGATCACGTGCGCCGGCACCGGCGCCTGGATCAGGGTCTCGCACTGCTCGCAGGCCCACTTGCCCCGGATATGGCGCTCCACCGTGAACTCGCCCGGCACGTAGTCCAGCTTCTCGCTGATGTCCTCGCCGATGCGCCTGAGCGCACAGCCACAGCGGCACTGGGTATTCTCCGGCTCGTGGTGGATCACGGTGCGGGGCAGTTGCGGCGGCAGCGGCGCGCGCTTGGGCTGTTGCTTGACCGGAGCCGCGGGCGCCTCCGCGGGCCGGAGTTCGGCCAGCTCCGCTTCCATGGCGGCCAGGTCGGCGTCGACTACCTCTTCCAGCAACTGGCCCTGCACGCCCTTGAACTGCTCGCTGCGCCGGGCGAACTTGTGACGCTTGAGCAGCGCCAGTTCATGGGCCTGTTTCTCGATCACCGCGTCGCGGTGGCGGATCGCGCGCTCCTGTTGGTTGAGAGTCCGACCCTGACTCTCCACATGATCGAACAACTCGGTGGCCAGGGCACGGAGCTGGTCGGCGGAGAAGGCATTGAGGTCGGGGCGCGAGGTCATGCGGACGGTATGCCAAGCCGGCGCCCGCTCGGCGATGCGATGTTGGGCGTATAGCCAACGGGAACGAGGTGTGGTTACAACACCGAGATCACGGCATTGTCGCCCAGGCGCTGCCAGGGCAGGCCCTGCACCAGGGCGGCCAGTTGCTCTTCATTCAGGCGCAACTGATCGCCGCGCCAAGCGTCCC
>JAUTCS010000042.1 GCA_030673825.1 Verrucomicrobiota bacterium JB024
GGGTTCCAGACCCGCTACATCGGCGCGCTGGGCAAGCTGGCCATCCACCCCGTTTTCGAGGAGTTCGCCCACAAGACCAACGCCGTCTCCATCACCGACCCTGGCGTGACCACCGCCGCTGAGTTCAAGGACGGCAAGATCATGCTCGGCAACATGGCCGCGCTCGACGAGGTCACCTACCCCGCCATGGTCGAGGCCATGGGCGAGGGTCCGCTGCTGGACATGTTCTCCCGCGCCGACCTCATCGCCATGGTTAACTGGACCATGCTGCCCTACCTGACCAACGCCTTTAACGACATGCTGGACCGGCTCTTCCCGACTCTGCCGCCGCATGAAAACCGCCGCTTCTTCTTCGACCTGGCCGACCCGGCCAAGCGCTCCTCCGGCGACATCGCCACCGTCCTGAAGATCATCAGCCGCTACCAGGCCTTCGGCGCGGTCACCCTCGGGCTCAACCTGAGCGAGACCCAGCAGATTTTCAAGGTCCTCGGCCACACCAAGGTCGGCACCGAAGAAAAGGACCTCAAGCTGATGGCCCAGACCATCCGCCAGGACCTCGACATCGCCTGCGTGGTCGTCCACCCCACCCGTTGCGCCGCCTGCGCCACCCGCGACGGGGTCTACTACGTCGAGGGGCCGTACTGCGAGCACCCGAAGATCACCACCGGGGCCGGGGACCACTTCAACGCCGGCTTCGCCGTCGGCCAGGTGCTCGGGCTCTCGCCTGAGGCATGCCTGACCGTGGCGGTCAGCTTCTCGGGCTCCTATGTGCGTACCGCCAAGAGCCCGTCGCTCGGCGACATCGCTAACTTCATTCACGGCTGGGACAGTCACGACTGAGCGTGAAGGGCCGGTTCATCACCTTCGAGGGCACGGAGGGCTGCGGTAAATCCACCCAGCTCGCCCGCCTCGCCGAACGGCTCCGGGCCGCGGGCGCGGAGGTCGTAGTCACCCGCGAGCCCGGCGGCACCCCGCTGGGTGAGGACATCCGGCACCTGCTCAAGCACGCCGAGTCCGGCCAGGGCATGTGCCCGGAGGCCGAGGTGCTGCTCTTTGCCGCCAGCCGCGCCCAGCACGTGCGCGCGGTCATCCTCCCCGCCCTTGCGGCGGGTAAGACCGTCCTGTGCGACCGTTTCCTGGACTCGACCACCGTGTATCAGGGAGCAGCCCGAAAGCTCCCTGCCGACGCCGTGGCCAGTCTCAACGCCTTCGCAGTGGAGGGCTGCCTGCCGGATTTGACCTTCGTGCTGGACATCCCCGCCGAGGTCGGCCTCCAGCGCGCCTGGAAGCGCACCTGCGAGGCCCCCGACCGCATGGAGCAGGAGGAGCTTGCCTTCTACCAGGCCGTACGGCAGGGTTTTCTGGACTTGGCCGGGGCCGAGCCGCAGCGCTTCGCCGTCATCGACGGCACGCAGAGCGTGGAAGCCGTGGCCGCCGCCATCGACGCCGCACTTGACCGAAAATTCCCCGCATGAGCACCCTCGCCGATCTCCCGCCCGAGCTGGCCGACAGCCGTCCCGCCACCGTGCTGCGGCAGTCGCTGGAGCGGGGCCGCCTGCCCCACGCCATCCTGCTGCAAGGGGCGTCACTGGAGGGCTTGGAGGCAATCTGTCTGGCCTTCGCCGGGGAACTGCTCAAAAGCGAACACCCGGAGCGGCACCCGGACTTTTTCAGCATCCGCCCGGCCAACAAGATGCGCCAGATCAACGCCGAGGGCACCCGCGCGATGATCCGCGACATCCAGCACTCGTCCAACCAGGGCGGGCGCAAGGTCGCCGCCATTTACGAGGCCGACCGGATGAACACCGCCGCGGCCAACGCCTTTCTGAAAACGCTGGAGGAGCCACCTGCGGATACCACGATTTTCCTCATCTCGACCCGCCCCTATGACCTGCTGCCGACGATCCGCAGCCGTTGCGTCTCCCTGCGCCTGCCGCTGGAGCTGGACCGAGTGAGCGAGCCGGACTGGCAGCAATGGCTGGCCGACTACACCGAGTGGCTGGAGATGGTCCACTCCGGGCACGCCGCCCGCGGCGGAGCCTCCGAGTGCGTGCTGGCCGTTTACGGGCTGGTCACACGCTTCAGCGGGATTTTGGAAAATATGGCCTCCGAGGCCTGGAAGCAGTACAAAGCCTCCCTGCCCGAAGGGCTGACCGACGAGCAGGTCACCGCGCTCGAAAGCGGCTACTTCAAGGGCCTGCGCGCCCGCCTGCTGGCCGAGATCGAAACCCAGACCCGCCACTTCGCTCTGAAAAAGCCCGACGCGGTCCCCTCGGTCAAGCTCGCCCAAAGCGTCGCCGCCCTCGAAAAAGCCGCCGGGTTGCTGGAGTTGAATTTCAACGAGGCTGCTGCCATGGAAGCCTTTTTGCTTCAATCGCTGCGCCTCTGGGCCCGCAGCGCGTAACCGGTACAGAACCTGGGCCCCGAACTAGTCCGGGCGGACCATCTCGAAGCGGTCCCGTGTGCGGCAATACCAGTGCGGCGAAGCCATGCGCCCGATGGTGGCCAGCTTCTCGGTATTAATGCGCCGGGCGGGCGCGTCATACAGCTCTTCGCGGACATGCACGCGCTTGATAAGTCCGACAACGACCCGGTTCTGGCCGATCCGCAGCGTGCCCCACTCCTCGCATTCCAGGGATGCCGGAGCTTCCGCGATGCGCGGGGGCTTCACGACCGAGGAGGCCGCCGCCGTCAGCCCGGCATGCGCCAGCTCGCTCTGCCCGAAGGGAAGCGCGGCCGCCGTCAGGTTCATCGCCTCGGCCAGCGCCTCATCCACGAGATTGACCACAAACTCACCCGTCGCGCGGATGTTACGCGCCGTGTCCTTCGGGCCGCCCTCGGGGCGGTCGCCGGGGGCGAAGGCGCAGATGGGCGGGTTGGCTCCGAGCAGGTTGAAAAAGCTGAAGGGAGCGGCGTTCACGCGCCCCTCGGCGTCGATGCTCGTGACCAACGCGATCGGACGCGGCGTGACCAAGCTGGCCAGCACCGGGTATGCGCGACCCGCCAGTTCCGGAAGATCAAAATCCAGTTCCATGACAGAGCGGCCTAAGCCCTGCCAGCGCGCAAGTCAACGGCGCGGATTACCCCGTCGGCCAGCCTTACACCCCGGCCACGGCCTTATGCCGCATTTTGGCAAAGTCCTCCAGGATGGCGAGAAAAGCCTGGGGCTGGTCGATGTGGGGGTTGTGCCCGGCGTCGGCGACGGTGCGGATCTGCGCCTTGGGAAAATAGTCGCGGATGGTCGCGTGGTCCTCGGGGCGAACGAAGCGCGAGTGCTCTCCGAGGATGAACAGGCTAGGTCCCTCGTAGGTCTCGCCCTCGCGCAGGGAGTTCTTGCGCAGCGTATCGAGATTCCAATACAGCGTCTTCAGGTTCACGCCCCAGACGAACTTGCCATCCTCGCCGCGCTTGAGATTCGTTAAGAGAAACTGGCGCTGCCCGTAATCCGGGACGGAGCGCTTGAGAAAGGTATCGGCCTCCTTGCGGGTCGTGAGCACGTCGAGGTTGAGTGCCATCATGCCCTCAAAGTCGTCGATGTGGTACGGCGGGTAGGACTTCGGGGCGATGTCCACCACGGTCAGGCTGCGAACCCGGTGCGGGTCGCCCACAGCCAGGTGCATGGCGACCTTTCCCCCCAGGCTGTGCCCGAGCAGGTGCGCGCTCTCCAGGCCCTGCCGGTGCAGGAAGCCCTCCACGTCTCCGGCCATGTCGTCGAAGCCGCTTTTCGAGTCGTGGGGCGAGTCCCCATGGTTGCGCAGGTCCAGCGCGAACACCTCATAGTGGGCAGACAGAGCCTTGCCGATCGTGATCCAGTTGCGGGAGGAGCCGAGCAGCCCGTGCAGCATAACCAGCGGCGCATTCCCCTCCCCCCCGAAATAGCGGTATGCGAGTTTCATTGATGAGACGAAATTCAGAATAATTGTGCAAACGCAGCATGTCAACAAGGCATACCCCTAACGGGCAAAACACACGCACGTGTACTCGTGCGCGCATGTCCGGCCCTTTATTGCATATGCGCGTCGATCACTTGGACAATGCGGGCGCTCAGGTCGCCGCCAAGGCGGGACTTCAGAACGGAGACGGCCAGCCCATAACGCCGGTCGGCAAAGGAGGTCGAGCCGCCGTAGCCACCGTGGCCGAAGCGCACGCCCGGCTGCTCGTCCGGTCCTTGCAGCGCGTAACCGAGGCCCCAGCAGCCATTGCCAGGGATGACCCCGTCCGTGGCCGGGTCCCAGCGCGTGGCGACAGCGAGCGTCTCGTCGGACAGCAGCTTTACCCCGTCCACGCCTTCGCCCAACAATGCCGCATAGTGGCGGGCTACATCGCGGGCCGTCCCGTAGCCATTCGAAGCGGGAATGCAGGCCGAGCGCACGTCCGAGCGATTGATCCAGTCCTCCAGCGGCTTGACCCACTCGGGGATGGCACGGGCCGCGATGGGATCCGGCGCAGGAGCGGGTTCAGGCGTAGTGGCCGCAGGCGGCTCGGGCAGGGTGTCGGTATCGATACAGTCCGCGAGCCGGTCAGCCGGGACGCCGATAAAGAGATTCTCAAGGCCCAGCGGATCGATTACCTCGTCGCGCAGTATCTGCGAAAAGGGTCGCCCGTCGGCCCGGGAAGCCGTCTCACCCAGGAGCCACGCATAGGTGATCGCATGGTAGTAACGGTGCGCACCGGGCGCATGTACCGGCGTAGCGGCGGAGAGGTAATCGCACATGCCCTGCCAGTCGCCCACCGGCACCGGGGACTCCGGCATCATGGGCAGCCCGGCAGTGTGGTTCATGGCGTGACGAAGGAGGATGCCGCTCTTGCCGTTGGCCGCGAACTCCGGCCAGTACTCGGCCAGCGGGGCGTCCCAGGATAACACACCACGCTCCACCAGTCGGTGGACCGCCGTGGCGGCAAGACCCTTGCCCGTGGAAAAGAAGGCGATGAGCGACTTATCCGTCAGCGGCACCGACTCCGGGGCAACCGTCACATCCACCACGGGTTCTCCCCGTTGAAACACCGCCACCTGCACGGCCCCTTCGCCCTCTTCGGCAATGGCCCGCTCCACCAGATTTCTGATCTTGTCCTGCAGCATGCAACATGGATTACCAAGCCATCTCCGCCAGATAAAGGGAGAAGTTTCGTGACGGTTAGTTTCTCCGCTCACACTAAAAGCGGAGAGCAAACGCCCATCGCCACGCCGCTCTCGTCCGGCACCGGCGAAAGACCGGGAAAAGCTGTTGCACTCCGGGCCGGAAGCGGCAGCATGGGCGACTTTGGAGGGCGCAGCCGCCCTCTCCTCCGAAAAACCCATGCAGCGCGAACGCCCCTATATTCTCTTCGGACTGAGCGAGGACCGCACCAGCTGGAAAGGCGTGTTCGCTCTGGTTGCGATTTTTTTCGGGGCTATGGTGTTCGCCGCTATTTTCAGCCCCCTGCTCTACTTCGCGGTCAAGGCCTGGGCCGCCTCCTCCCCGGAGACCCTGCCCGGCTGGCTCGCCACGCGGATGGAGCCGCAGGATTTCCCCCGCTACTTCGACCGGGTGCGCTGGCTGCCGGTGTTGCTGTGCCTGCCGTGGCTGTTCCGCTGGACGGGGCTATTCTCCTTCAAGCGGCTGGGTTACGGCAACCCCGGACGGGCGCCTCTGCCGCTGCTGAAGTGGTGGCTGGCAGGCCTGCTCATGCTGGTGGCTGTCGCGCTCGTTCAGTGGACGGTAGTGGGCGCAACGGTTAGCCCGGATTTCACCGCAGGCTATTTTTTGGAAAAGCTCGCTCTCGGTCTCGTTTCGGGGCTCATCGTGGCGCTGCTGGAAGAGATGATTTTTCGCGGCCTGATCTTCCGGCTCTTTTACACCGCCCTGCGGCCCCTCCCGGCAGTGGTGCTGGCGGCACTGTTTTTCGCCTACGTCCACTTCAAGCACGTGTCCTGGCCCGAAGGGCAGGAGGTGCACTGGTGGAGCGGGTTCGAGGTCTGCTGGCAGGTGGGCGCGGGCTTCGTCCTGCACCCGGACTGGTGGAAGTTCGCCAACCTCTTCGCCGCCGGAGCCTTTCTGAACCTGCTGTTCCTGCGCAGCGGCAGCCTGTGGCCCTGTGTGGGTGTGCACGCCGGTTGGGTCTGCTTCCGCGCGGTGTACACGCGCTTTGTCAACATCCCCGCCGGAGACAGCCAGTGGCTGTGGGGCTCGCAGACCATGCTCGACGGGCTGCTGCCACTCCTGCCGCTGGCCGCGCTCTGCGCCTGGGCGATGCTCGCTCCCCGCAAACAACTTTCCTCCCCCGAGCCAGTGTCCACTCCCCCTGGTTCCTCTCACGACTGATGAAAGCTCTTTTCAAACACCTCTGGACCCTCACCCGTGAACTCCACATCTCCGCCTGGCGGACCTTCAAGCGCCGCTGGCCGTGGTTCCTCGTCGGCCTGGCGGTGATCACGGTAGCGGTCCTGCTCGTGCTCCCGCACGACAAGGCCTGGCTGGCCGACATCCGCCAGCCCGAAGTCATCCCCGGCAGCAACCCGGTAGAGTTCACGCCCGTGCAGAAAGTCGCCCGTTCGATCAGCTACTGGGGCGATTTTTTCAAGGTCAACGTCATCGTCTTTCTCGTCGGACTGCCGCTGGCGCTGGTGTTCAAGAGCGTGCGCTGGCAGCGGATCATGCTGGCCATCTTTTTCGGAGCGCTCTGGGGCGGCATCGCGGTCAACGTGCTGCGCCCGGCCTTCGGTCGGCCCCGCCCGAGCGAAAACGTGCCCGACGGCATGTACCTGATGGAGTTCAAGCACGGCTACCACAGCTTTCCCTCCGGGCACACGACGACGGCCTTTGCCAGCGCGACGGTGGTGACCTTCGTCTGCCCGCCGGCGGGGCTGATCGCCTTCCCGATAGCCGGAAGCATCTCGTGGTCGCGCATGCAACTCAACCGCCACCACCCCGCCGACATCATCGGGGGCATCGGCCTGGGCGTGGCCTGGGGCGTGCTCTTCGGCGCCGCCTACCGGCAGGGCAAAGCCCTGCACCCTCGATGCTAACGCATCGTGATGCCTTTTCCCGGGAAAAGGCATGGCGCAACGGCAAGAGCCTACGCCCATTCACCCAACATCTTTTCTAAAAAATCCTCTGCGCCTCTGCGCCTTTGCGGTTCAATAGCAAAGACCTGCCGAATCAACGGAAGCGCTACGACTCCGCCCGTCTCTCCTCTGTGAACTCCGTGCGCTCCGTGTGAGGATGCATAATCGGTACCCTCCGGCTCACTCCTGCAGCTTCTCGGGCATGATCACGATCAACTCAATCCAGGACATACGGGCGAAGTTGATCCCTTGCAGGTACACCGCGTCACCGGGGCCTAGGCCGAGTTTGTCCCAGTCGGCCTCGTAGTTTTTACCGGCCTCCAGGGGCTGCCCGATGAGGGTCTTGGCAAAGTCCTCCAGCCGCCACTCGCGGGTCAGCCCGATCGTACCAGTGGGCTGCGCGGCCTCCTCGCGGAAGGCCTCCTCGGTCAGAATGGCGTCCACCCCGCCGTAGAACTTCCACGGCAGACCCGGGGCTTCGTCCCCGGAGGCGAGAGCCGCCTGTTTCTCCGGTGAAGCGTGCTCAAGCAGGTAACGATCTCCGCTGTAGAAGACCAGGCTCGGCTCCTGATAAATGACGCCGCGCCACTGCGTGCCCGCCGGGGCGTTTTCAAAGACCTTGACCAGCGCCGGGGCCGGGGCCGCACCGCGCAGGCCGACCGCCATGGCGTGCGTGCCAAGGAAGATGGCGAACAGCGCGAAAATCATCTGCCCTATGCTCGGCTTGCGGAAGCTGTAGCCGATGCCCAGCAGACCGAGCCAGACTACCGCCGCCCCGGCCAGCACCAGCTTCAGCGGGGCCGTCGGCGAGGGGTTGCCGCCGAAGTTCTGCGTCACCAGCAGGTAGGCCAGCAGCGCGAACACGAGCAGCCACACGGCGTTGACGCACCAGTAGAAGATTTTTTCCCATTTGCCGGTCTTGAAGGCGTTGCGGGCCGGACTGAACAGCAGCAGGAAAAACGCCGCGAAGCCCGGCATCGTGTAGTGCGGCAGCTGCGTGGCGTAAAAGGTAAAGATGATGAACGGGGCGACGAGCCAGCTGAGCAAGTAGGCGGCACGGGCGTCCCAATTGCGGCGGATTTTGACGACGCCCCACCAGGCGAAGGCCACCCAGGGCATCAGGCTGATGAAGGCTGTCAGCGGATAGTAGATAGGCAGCGTGAGCCGGTCGTTGAAGGACTTGAAGCCGCGGTCCACCACGTGCTCGCCCATCCCCTTGTCCCAGAACAGGCCGTGCGTCTGGATGAGCGCCGGAACGCCCCACAGGCCGATGATGACGAGAAAGAGCACGATGCCACTCACCCACTGCATGCGGCCCCACTTCTGCTTGTGGCCGCGCCAGAAGACCCAGCGCCACAGCAGCCAGCCCAGCAGCGGCACAAAGAACACGATCGGCCCCTTGGCCAGAAAACCCAGCCCCATGCCGACCCACAGGAGCCAGAACCAGACGGAGTACCTCCGCTGGCACTGATGGGGCTGTGCCCCATCGCTCACTACGTTCGCTGCCCCCTCGGGAGAAGTATTAGGCATTTCGGGGTGGGAGCCTTTTGGCTCCGTAGGGGCAGAGCCCCTCAGTGCTGCTCCAGCCGGAGCGCCCATGAGGAGCTCCCAGGCCGCCCACATGATGAGGATGACGGCGAGGACCATGGGCATGTCCGCCACGGCCATGCGCGAGTGGATCATGACCTGGAGGCAGGTCAACCAGCCGAGCCCGGCCAGGAGCCCGGCGCGGGCATCGTACAGGCGCGTGCCGAAGCCGAAAATGGCCAGCGCGCAGAAGTAGCCCGCGAGCATCGAGTGCAACCGCGCGGCGAACTCCGTCGTGCCGAAAATCCAGTAGTTCACGCGCATCCACCAGTAGGTGAGCGGCGGCTTGTCGAAGCGGTACTCGCCATTGAAGTACGGGATGACCCACTGGTCCGTCTGCATCATCTCCAGCGTGGCCTCGGCAAAACGCGGCTCGTCGCGGTCGATCAGCGGCAGCGTGGCGGAGCCGCCGGTCAGGGTCAGCGCGGCGATGATGAGCAGCAGCAGCCAGGCCCAACGTTTGAGGAAGGCTTCCTCGGCGAATTTGCGGATAAACTTTTTCAAGGCGGAAAAAGCGGGATATTCAGGGAAGCCGCCTCCATGCGCCAGCGAAAAATGCCCCCCGGTTTACACCCGCTGGCACTGAGCGCAGGACAGAGTCCTGCACCTGTGATCCTATCGGATCACTGATGCCGCCGCCAACGCGGCGGCATGGGCAACGGCGATTGTCATCAACTCAAACGAACTTCATACACCTCTCTTGAGCAGGATGAGAAACCTGTAGGCAAATGACCATTGATTGCAAGTCCCCCTACGTGTCCTAAAGGCTGCTACCCCCAGCCACTGATCCAACCGGCCCGAGCCCATGAAAGGCACTCGGGGGCGGCATGCCCTGGGAAAGATAAAACTTTCCCCACCCGCGCCGCTTCCCTATCCTCACGGCATGCGACTGCCCTTCTGCTGCCTGTTCTTGCTTTCCCTTGCCTGCGGGCGCCTGACCGCCGAAGACAAGCCGCCGGTCCCCGCTCTGCCCTTTCAAATCTCCAGCAACAGCCTCCGCGTCGATCCCGACACGAGGGAAATTATCCCGCAGTTCGACGACCCCGCGGACCAGGCTGCCTGGGAGGAACGGCAGAAAAATCCGCCCACCCTGTGGAAAAACCTGAAAGCCATCCCCACACTCGATGTGCTGGAAATCCGGACGGCGACGTACCGGGCGCCCGTGGTCGATAACTTCGAACCCGTGGAGGGAGAGCCGAAGACCTTCCGCCTGAAAACGCCCGTGGACCGCCGCCGGGAGGAAGCCTTCGAGCAGGCGGCCCGGACCACGCGCCTGTCCGTCAGCGGACAACAGGCGGGCTGGGTTCAGTCCGGAGACGACCCGCGCATCCGGTACTCGGTCTGCAAGGTGGGCGACACTTACGAGGTCTATGTGCAGGCCCGCATGACGCTCATCGGGCAGCTGGCTCCCGGCGACTCGCCCATCAGCACCAGCTTGACCCTCGAAAAGCATGCCGACGGCGAGGAGACTGTTTTCACGCTGTCGGTGCGATTGCTCGGGCCGGACGAGACAACGGACAGTCCTGAGTGATTTTTCCTCGCTCAGACCTTGTCAAAAACCTTGGCAGGGCGGCGGCGTTTCGGCGATACTCGGCGTTTTGACACGCGCCATGATTGCCAAGACCTCCCCCCGCCCCGCCCAGGCCCTTAAAGCTTGGCTCGTATTCACGTTCACCGCCCTGATCGCCCAGGGGCTTTGCGCCGAGACGATCACCGCCGACGACCCGGCCTTCACCTACTCGGGGCGGATCGACTTCAGTGATCCGCAGGCTCCGGCCCTGATGTGGTCCGGCACGGCGGTCGAGTTCGGGGTCGAGGGGCCGTCCGTCGAGTTGATCCTCGACGACTCCACCGGCAACAGTTTTTACCAGGTCATCGCCAACGGCGACGACGCCCACCCCGTCATCATCGACTGCGAGAAGGGCCTGCACAACTATCCGGTCGAGCTGCCCACCGGCACCAACCGCGTCCTCCTGTTCAAGCGCAACGAGGGCACCAGCGGAAAGACTCTGTTCAAGGGTGTCGAGCTGCCCGAAGGCGCGAGCCTGCTGCCCCCCGTGCCCGCTCCCTCACGGCGCATTGAGTTTTACGGTGACTCGATCACCTGCGGCATGGGCAACGAGGCCCCCGACCAGGGCAAGGACAACGTGGAGGCTGAGAAAAACAACTACCTGGCCTACGGGGCCATCACCGCGCGCAATCTCGACGCGCAGTACCGCTGCATCGCCCGCAGCGGCATCGGCATCATCACGAGCTGGTTCCCCCTGACCATGCCCGAGATGTACAACCGGCTCGACCCGAACGATGCCACCAGCGCCTGGGATTTCAGCCAATGGCAGCCGGATGTCGTTGTGATCAACCTCTTTCAGAACGACAAGTGGCTCACCCCGAAGATGGACCCCGTGCCCACGCCGGACGAGATTGTCGCCGCGTACGCGGACTTCGTCAGCGCGATTCGGGCCGAGTACCCGGACGCCCACATCGTCTGTGCCCTGGGCTCGATGGACGCCACCGAGTCCGGCACCCCCTGGCCCGGTTACATCGAAAAGGCAGTCGCCGAGCTCAAGGCCGACGGTGACGAAAATATCTCGCTCTGCTTCTTCCCCTTCGACGGCTTCCGCAAGCACCCGCGTGTGCGACACCACCAACGCAACGCCGAGATCCTCACTGCCCACATCCGCGAGGTCACGGGTTGGTAAAAACGGCTTCCAGTCTCACCAGCCCCATAACCAGGCTTCGAGCGTAAGGACTATCCTCCCACGCCTTCGCCTTCCCAGCTCAGGGGGCCGCGTGCGGCCAGGGGACGGCGTTACGCGTATAGGAGCCATCCTCGAAGCCGGAGAAATACAGCTCCGTCCACGGGTGAATGATGCACTCGCCGGAGTCGTCCCCGGTCAGGCTGCTCTCGGCCGCGTAGGTCGAGTACGCCGCCCCGTCCACCAGCACATGGTACCAGGGCTGCCCGCGCTCGGGCTGAGTCTGGTTTTGCTCGTACCACACCTCGGAGGCCTGGCAGGACGCGTCAACTGCCACCACGACGCCCCGGTAGCCGTAGCGCGTATGCCGCACGAGCTGGCCCACGCGAAAACGCGGCCTCTGCTTTTCCTGAAAAGCTTCCCTCGGTGCGATCATGGTCGGGGGCACACACTACCCTGCCCCGCCCGGTGGACAATGCTAAAAACGGACAGAAGGAGCGCCGCTGGCCGACTTCAGCCCGCTCATCCTCCCACTCAGGACCCGGAAGACGAGTTCTCGTCCGCGCCACACATCCCCGGAGGTGGCGGGGGAAGCGCACGCTGCCGGAGATTAACCACGGGAGGCACGGAACGCTTGAAAAAGGCCCAGCACTGAATGTCGGACGTCTGAATGACCGTAACCAGTTCCCAGCCCTCGGCCCCCAGATCGTTCATCTCATCCATAAGTCCGGCCACCCCGGGCTGCGCTGGAAACCACAATTGCTTGTACTCGTAAGTCGTTCGCTGCTCAGGATCGGCAGGCTGAGACTGGGCGCGGAGCGGCGCGAATGCCGACAGCAGCGCCAGCACGGCCACCGGCAGGATAAGACGGTAACGTTTCATGGGATTTCCTTTTCTTGAGGTTGGGCGGCGGAGAGCCACAGAAAAAGGAGTGTCCGGCGGGAACGATGGGCGGGCCTGAAACGGCCCTGCGCGCGACTACTTCTTGCCGATGGCAGAGAAGATGGCCTTGAGGCGGTTGCCCCAATTAGCCTTTTCCACGGCGGAGGGCTTGGGGGCGTCGATGGCGCCTTCGTCCCACCACTGGGGGCTCTCAGTCTTGAGGCCGGTGGCCTTGCGCAGGCTGAAAAGGATCATGGGCACAACCTCGCGCAGCTCGATGTCCTTGCCGCGCGGGAAGATCAGGTCCATCTGGTGGACGTAGTTCTCGGCATGGCGCACGCTGGCGGGCACCGAGGTCAGGGACTGGATCGTGGGCAGGTGCTCACGCAGGGCCTTGAGGTCGAACTTGGCCAGCAGCTTTTCGATCTGGGTCTCGGCCTCGCGGTTCGGGGTGTCCACCACGAAGGTCAGACACAGGTAGTTGACGGTGTGCTCACCGGAGGGCCGGGCGACCTTGCACAGGCCGTTGAGCATCTTGCCGCCGGAGCCGGGCAGATAAAAATCGAAGTAGGCCAGAAACTCCTCGTGCGAGAAGAAATCGTTGAGTTCCTGTTGGACGTCGGAATTGGGGAAGGAATCGCTCACGGTTTGTAAAATAATAGGGTATGAATGAACAACTTATCACTCCAAGGCGTTTTGACTAGCAAAAACGCCCCTGCCGCGCAAACTCGGACTGTTTTTATGGAGCACGAAGGCATTCACTGGCTGCCCTTTCTGGTCACCGCCCTGATCATCCTGATCGGCGTGGTGGGGACGCTCGTGCCCATCCTGCCGGGCTGCGTGATCATCTGGGCAGGCATCGTCATCTATGAGGTCTGGGTGCCCGGCGACTTCTCCTGGAAGGTCGTGCTCAGCACCGGAGCACTCGCCGCCCTCGCCCAGGTGCTCGACTTCATCGCCGGGTACTGGGGGGCGAAAAAGTTCGGCGGGACCACCCGTGGCGCGGTCGGTGCCGTCATCGGCGGGATCATCGGGCCGTTTGTGTTCTCGCCCTTCATCGGGCTGGTGGTCGGGCCGGTGCTCGGGGCCGTCATCGGCGAGCTGACCGCCCGCCGCACGATCAAGGAGTCCGGCAAGGCCGGCGTCGGCACCCTCGTCGGCGGCATCGCCTCCTTTGTCATCAAGATCGGCATCGCCTTCGTCATGATCGCGATCTTCTACTCCGCCCTGTTTCTGTAAACGCCGGGGGCGTTTACAGGGTTTGAGAGTTTTGGGTTTGAAAGTTTGAAAGTTGGGGAGCGGAGGAACGGAGGGAAACGACCGGGAACGGTCTCCGCCGCTTGCCATTGCGGCGGAAACTGACATGCTGGAGTTTTTGGATAAAAATGACTTTGACGATCGAAGACTGGGGCCGCACGGCCTACGCGGACGCCTTTAACCGGCAGGTGGAGCGCGTCGAACAGCGCCTGAGCGGCGAAATCGGCGACACCCTCATCCTGACCGAGCACGCGTCCGTTTACACCATCGGCGCCCGCCACGGGGCCGAGAAGCACCTGCTGCTTGCCCCCGACGCCCTCCAGGCCCGCGGGATCCAGCTCGCCAAGACCAACCGCGGGGGTGACATCACCTGGCACGGGCCGGGGCAGATCGTCGGCTACCCCATCGTTTCGCTGGCTCAAACCCGCGACCTTCACGCCTACCTGCGCAAGGTGGAGCAGTTGATCATCAACGTCATCGGCTCCCTCGGGCTGGCCGGGCACCGCCGCGAGGGCCTGACCGGCATCTGGCTGGGCAACCGCAAAATCGCGGCCATCGGCGTGGCCGTGAAGCGCTGGGTCACCTACCACGGCTTCGCGCTGAATGTGAGTTGCGACCTGGGCAACTTCGGCGGGATCGTCCCGTGCGGGATCGCCCCGGCCGAGGGGACCGTCACCTCCGTCTCCGCCGAGCTGGGCCGCGACATCGACCTGGCCAAGGTCAAGCCCCTCATCGCCGCCGAGGCCGAGGCGCTGTTAGGAGTTGAAGAAATGACAAAAGGCTCCTAACTTACGGGCGTGTTTGAGATGAAATACATCTACTGGCAAGACGGTTCCGAATTCATCGGCTACCTGGAGGATTTTCCGGATTATCGGACCCAGGGCGGCACGCTGGCCGAACTGGAGGAAAACCTCGCCGACCTGCACAAGGACCTGACGAGCGGAGATATTCCCCATGTTCGGAGGACGGGTAGGCTCATCGTCAGCCGGTGATTGTTGGTGCTCTGATTTCGTTCGCCTGCCTGGACGAAAGCACTAAGTTGCCCGCATGAAACAACGCGATCTCATCAAACAGATCGAAGCGATGGGTTGCCAGTTCATCCGCCACGGAGGGCGGCACGACTGGTATCAGAATCCGTCCACCAAGGTCTGCCAGCCGGTTCCACGCCACCGGGAGATCAACGAAAACCTCGCCCGCCACATCATCAAGAAACTTTCCGCCTCCGACTAATCCCCTTCCGCCTTTGACAAACGCGCGCGGGGTGGCATCATTGTCCGTTTAATCCATGAGCGATATCCAACGCAAACCGTCCTGGCTGCGGGCCAAGCTTCCGAATGGTCCGGGGTATATGGAAACCCGCCGTAACGTGGACAGCCACCAGCTGCACACCGTCTGCCAGAGCGCCCAGTGTCCGAACATGGGCGAGTGCTGGAGCCGCGGCACTGCCACGGTCATGATCCTGGGCAACATCTGTACCCGCTCGTGCACCTTTTGCGCCATCCACACGGGGCGCCCGACCGAGCTCGATCTGGGCGAACCTGCCCGCGTGGCCGACTCCGTCGCCCGCATGGGCCTCAAGCACGTGGTCGTCACCTCCGTGGCCCGCGACGACTTGAAGGACGGCGGCGCGAGCGTCTGGGCCGCCACCGTGCGCGCCATCCGCCACCGCTGCCCCAACACCGCCATCGAAGTGCTTCCGGCGGACTTCCGGGGCCAGCAGGAGCACCTCGACACCCTGCTCGACGCCAAGCCCGACATTTTGAACCACAACATGGAGACGGTCAAACGCCTCCAGCGCCCCATCCGCAAGACCGCCAACTACGAGCGTTCGCTCTGGGTCCTCGAGCACGCCAAGAGCCGCGGCTTCGTGACCAAGAGCGGCATCATGCTCGGCATCGGCGAAAAGGAAGAGGAGATGGTCGAGCTGCTCAAGGACCTGCGCGCCATCGGCGTGAACATTCTTACCATCGGCCAGTACCTCCAGCCCACGAAGAACCACGAGCCCATCGACCGCTGGGTCACGCCGGAAGAGTTCGCGCACTGGAAAAGCTTCGGCCTCGGGATGGGCTTCGACGTGATCGAGAGCGGCCCACTCGTGCGCTCCTCTTACCACGCGGACGAGCAGAGCGACGGCTTCAAGCTCGTCGAGCGCCGCAACGGCACCGCCGCCAGCGCCTGAGTTTTTTCATCCGATTCGATGAAACAGAAAACGGCTGACCTTGCGTCAGCCGTTTTTTTTAGAATCTGAACAGTCCCTAGCGCACCACCTCGTACCAGAGCGTGCGGTGCTCCGGGCCGATCTGCCAGGTCGAGCCGGAACCGGCGGACACGACCTCCACCTGCCCGATCCGCCGTCCGTCACCGTCGAGCGCGTACACGGCGCTGACCGGCGCGTCCAGCGTAACCTGAGCGGGGATGCCGTTGACCTCGGCGGGCCCCTTCCCCCAGCGGTCGGCTACGCTGTTGCGGTCGGCGTTCCAGCCCATGCCGGGGTTTTCGGCCCGGCTCACGGCGACGAGCAGCATCCGGGCGGATTGCTCCAGCGGCTGACCGTCGAGGCTGCTAAGAAAGACGCAGACATAGTCGCGGTCCACCGGGCCCAACTCGAAGCTCACTCCGGCCAGCGTGATTTCGCTCCCGGCGATCAACCCAAAGGCCCCGCGCGTGGCCGGGGTGTCCACCGTCACCCGCGCCCGCTCGGGCTGCTCGGCATCCCAAACCACCCGCTCATCCGGCGAGGCCAGGTAAGCGTCCGACTGCGGCAGCGGAACCTCTTCAGGCTTCGCGAGTCCGGGCTCGATACCGATGCGGTAGCTCAGGCCCCGCTCCTGCGAAGGCCGTTCCTCCAGCGTGCCTGCCACAACTCCCTTTAGCGGGATCAGATCGCCGCGCAGGAAGAGATTCGCGCCGACACCGATCAGAGCGAGCTTGGCAGGCTGTCCGGTGAGGGAGAAAAAGTCGTACAGCCCCTGCACGTCCCAGCGGTCATCAGTGGTGTGGTAGTTGAAAAAGAACAGCCCGTCCCAGTCCTGAAGCCCGGCGATCACCGCCGCAAAGGGCGCGGTCGAGGCGCTGTAGTCGTTGGGGTTGGGGATGAGCCACTCGGACACCGTGAAAGGCCGGTCCAGCAGTCGCCAGGTCGCCAAGCGGGTGAGCGTGTCCGCGCCGGGGGCCTGCTCCATCGGGACATTGCCCACGAGCCAGTTTTTCCGGTCCCAGGGCTTACCGGGGAACTTCGGATGCTGCCAGTAGCCGTGCATGTCCACGTACTGGCAAACCTCGGCGGTGATGGCCGTGCCGTGATAGCTGGCCTGGGAGCAGGTGATGGGCACTTTTACACCGAGATCCTCCCGCAGGTAGCGCGTCATGTCCGTGATAAAGTCCTTTTCCACATCGACCATGAACCGCTGCCCATCCGCCACGGCGGCCAGGTCGCTGCCGCGGATCGGCAGGGGAATGTTGCGGGCCTCCAGGCTCTCGCCCTCGGCCAGCCCCATGAGGTCGCCCCCGCGCTTGAGCACCACCCCCGCAAACTCCAGGTCGATCCCCGAGTTGCCGAACTTGAAACACAGCCGGACGTTACCCGAGTTCGTCTCGGTGGCGATAAAGGGGCGCACGATATGCCGCCACTGCGGCCCGGCCTCGATCCTTTCGCTGTAGCCGAGCGAACGCCAGTTGTCCGGTCCGGCGTTGGAGATATCCACTTCAAAACGGCGGGGCTGGCTGGCGCGCACCCAAAAGCTCAGCGTGTAGCCCTGCGCGCGCTCCAGGCTGAGGCCACCGTACTGCATTTCCTGCCGGGCGATATTGCCCGCCTCTTTGACGATGTGCAGGCCGAGGGCGGGCAGGTCCGCCTGCGGGCCGGGCTGGTCAGGGCGCTCCTCGACCTTGCCCACTCCCACATAAAGCTTCCAGGGACGGTTGAGTTTAGTTTCCCCGAAACCCTCCGCGCTGATCAGGACTTCGCCCCGGTGCGGGTCAGCCGGGGGCTCCCAGGCCGCGAGCATTTTCTCGGTGGTGCCGTAGCGCTGGGCGAGCCAGTCGTTCCACTGCCGTTGAAGCTCGGCCCGGTAGGCTTCGGGTAACAGCTCGGCGGTCACCATGCCCGCCTCGCTGAAGCGGTTTTCATTCGTGATCTCGATCAGGCCGATGCCAGGGTCGTCCACCCGCCGCAGATTGTCGCGGTAGGGGTTGCGGTGCCAGAGGTACTCGCGGCAGAACTCTTTGAACCGCGCCCGCATGCCCGGCTCGAAGTAGAGCAGAAACTTGTCGTAGCGAAACTCGCGGGAAAGGTCCTTGTCGATGAACCCCTCCTGCTCCGTAAAGGTGCGCGAGACGTGCAGGTTGAGGTTCGCGTAGATGCCGCGCGCGTGCAGCTCGTTCAGCAGGTAGTCCTGCCGGTCAAGCTGGGCGGGGTCGAGCTCGCGCCCCCCGTTCGCGGTCGGACGCCAGAGGCCACGCGGGGCCATGGCGTTGTCGTGGTGGTGGAAACGCACGGCGTTGACGCCCAGCCCGGCCAGGCGGGCTGCGATCTTCTCCGCGGCCTCGTGGCTGGGAAAATTCGCCCCAAAGCTGAAGTTCACGCCCCAGAAGCGCAGGCGCTCGTCCCCGGTGTAAAAGTGCCCGTCCTCGACACGGACGAATCCCCCCTCCCCGGCGGGCGCGTGCAGCAAATAAGAAAAATCCGTCGCGGCAGAATCCTCCGCCGCCTCGCCCGTGATGGCAAAGGGGAACCAGCCGGGATCGCCGGGTGCCTCAATGGCCAGCCCGGTCAGGGGCACGAGAAAACTCAGGGTGAACAGGGGTAGGCTCGTCCGTAACAGCATGAGGGGGTCTCCTGCCGGAAGACTGTTACCCCGCCCCGCAAAGATCAAGCAACAGTTTCAGGCACCATCAAAACCCTGGCGCGCAGCCTGAGCGCGGCCACTCCTGAGCCTCAGCCGAAGCGTCCGTCGCTCCAGGCTTGAAGGATAACGCAGACCCAGATGACGAGGACATTAACCAGGGCGAAAAAGACCGCGGCGCTACCCATGTCCTTCGCCCGCCGGGCGAAGGGGTGCGTCTCCTGGCTCACGTAGTCCACCGTCCACTCGATGGCGGAGTTGAGCAGCTCGGTGATGAGTACGATAAAAAGGCTGCCGAGCATCAGGCCCGTCCCCAGCCAGCCCACGGGCAGAAGGATGGCCACCGGCACGAGCACCACACACAGGATCATCTCCTGGCGAAAGGCCGACTCCTGCTTCATGGCGGCGCCAATCCCCTGGAGGGAGTAGCGCAGGGCGTTGAAAATGCGTTTGAGCCCGCCGGTGGACTTGTCCTCGCGGACGAGGTTCTCGGCGGGGTGAGCGGCGGATTCCGGCTGGCGTTCCTGCAACATGATTTGTGCAAAAAAGGAAAGCCGCGACGTTATCGCGGCTTTCCCGTAAGGCAAACTAATAAGGCGAACGTCACCAGCTTGTCACAGGGGACCAGCCGGGCCGTCTCGCGTCTTGCTTAGAGCAAGCTGAAGCTGACAGTGACGCCGGCCACAACGATGGAAACCATGCTCATCAGCTTGATGAGAATGTTCAGGCTCGGGCCGGAGGTGTCCTTGAAGGGGTCACCCACGGTGTCACCGATGACGGAGGCCTTGTGGGCTTCGGAGCCCTTGCCGCCGTGGTGGCCTTCTTCGATGTGCTTCTTGGCATTGTCCCAGGCACCACCGCTGTTGGCCATGAAGACCGCCAGCGAGAAGCCGCCACAGAGAGCGCCCCCGAGCAGGCCGAGCACGCCCGGCACGCCGAAGACGATCCCGACCGCCACCGGCACGATCACGGCCGTCAGCGCGGGGAAGAGCATTTCCTTCTGCGCAGCGTAGGTCGAGATGGTCACGCAGCGGGCGTAGTCCGGCTCGGCCTTGCCTTCGAGGATACCCTTGATCTCGCGGAACTGGCGGCGCACTTCGTCCACCATCTGGGAGGCGGCGCGGCCCACGGCGTTCATGGTCAGCCCGCAGAAGACGAAGGCCATCATGCAGCCCAGGAACAGGCCGATGATGACCTTGGGGTTCATCAGGTTGACTTCGAAGACTTCCATCATGTCGAACAGGCTCATGTTCGTGAGCTGGTCGAAGTTATTGACCACATCACCATTCGGGAAGACGAACTCCCCGAGCTGGCCCATGACGCGGCTGATGCCGATCTTGAGTTCTTCGATGTAGGAGGCCAGCAGCGCCAGGGCGGTCAGAGCGGCGGAGCCGATGGCGAAGCCCTTACCGGTGGCGGCGGTGGTGTTACCGAGCGAGTCGAGCAGGTCCGTGCGACGGCGCACTTCCGGTTCGAGGCCGCTCATTTCGGCGTTGCCACCGGCGTTGTCGGCGATGGGGCCGTAGGCGTCCGTCGCCAGGGTGATACCCAGCGTGGAGAGCATACCGACGGCGGCGATACCGATCCCGTACAGGCCCTGCGACATCGTCGAGGAGTCAAACGAGAAGCCGGTGGACAGCAGGTAGGCCAGCGTGGTGCCGACGCACACGGCGAGCACCGGAGCGGCGACCGAGAGCATCCCCTCGCCCATCCCGGCGATGATAACCGTGGCCGGGCCGGTGTTGGCCTGCTCGGCGATCTTCTGCGTCGGGCGGTAAGCCTGCGAGGTGTAGTACTCGGTCGCGCGACCGATGAAAATACCCGTGATCAGGCCGACCACGATCGCACCCCAGACACCCCACCAGTTCGGGATTTCGAGGAAATACAGCACGAGGGCGGAGAAGACGATGATCAGCGCGGAGCTGATGTTGATGCCCTTGCCCAGCGCGCCCAGGAGGGCCTTGCTGTCGGCGCCGCGTTGCACGCGGACGCTGAAGATACCCAGGATCGACAGGAGCGTACCGAAAGCGCCGATCAGCATCGGGGCGATAACGGCCTTCATCTGAATATCCGTGCCCTGCCCGAGGAACGCGGCAGCGCCCAGCGAAGCGGTGGCCAGGATCGAGCCGCAATAGCTCTCGTACAGGTCAGCGCCCATCCCGGCGACGTCACCGACGTTGTCACCGACGTTGTCGGCGATGGTGGCGGGGTTGCGAGGGTCGTCTTCGGGGATACCGGCTTCAACCTTACCGACGAGGTCGGCACCGACGTCGGCGGCCTTGGTGAAGATCCCGCCGCCCACGCGGGCGAAGAGAGCCTGGAGCGAGGCACCCATGCCGAAGGTCAGCATGGTGGTGGTGATGATGATCAGGTTGTGCCCGTCAGCGCCGCCGATCGGATAGAAGTGCGAAAGCACCAGGAACCAGATGGAAATGTCCAGCAGGCCCAGGCCCACCACGACGAGGCCCATGACCGCGCCCGAACGGAAGGCCACGCGCAGGCCGTGGTCGAGCGAGTCCTTGGCGGCGTTGGCCGCGCGGGCACTGGCGTAGGTGGCGGTCTTCATACCGAAGAAACCGGCCAGACCGGAGAAGAAGCCCCCGGTCAGGAACGCGAACGGCACCCACGGGTTTTGCAGCTTCAGGCCGTAGGCCAGAAACATGAACACCAGCGTGATGATGACGAAGACGATACCGACGATCTTGTACTGCTGACGCAGGTAGGCGTAAGCGCCCGCGCGGACGTGGGCGGCGATCTTGCGCATCGTGTCGGTACCTTCGTCTTCCGTCATCATCTGACGGAAGAAGTACCAGGCAAAGCACAGGGCGACTACCGAGCCGACCGGCACAAACCAAAAGAGTGGATGGATGGAATGCATAACTAAACTGTGAATAAGATTTTAACTAAGCTGTGTCGTTGGAGGGGCGCCTCAGCCCATGGAGGACTCGGCGGAGCGCCACCACTCGTAATACTCGCGCTGGAGCTGGTCCATCGTCGGCATCGGGTAGTACAGCATCTTGCCGCCCCCGCCCACGAAGAAGCCATGCTTCACCGTGCGGTACATGAGGTCGCCGGGCATGGAGCGCACCACGGTCTTGGTCTTCTTCGCAGGGTCACTTTTGACCGCGATGAGACAGTCGCGCAGGTGGGCGATGCCGGTGTAGGGCAGGTTGTCGGCCTTGGCGTCGGCCGGGTCTTCCGCCAGACCGTCGAGGTCCAGTTCGCAGAAGACAATCTTATCCACGGAGACCGGGCTGGTGCGGTCCGTGATGCGTTCACAGAAAGCTTTCGGGTCCATGGTACTGGCCACGCGCGGACGCAGCGGACAGATTTCCTGGTAAAGGTGCACCGGCGAGAGGTCCTTCACGTCGAACTCCTGCGGCTCGAGCGCGAGCATCTTGCCGTCGTCGGTGATCAGGTACAGCTTGCCGAGGGCCTCCAGCGGCACGTGCTCGAGCACGCGGTAGATCGAGAGGTAGCTCGACTTGCGCGGGCGCCCGTCCTCATGCGGGACGCAGCGCTTTTCGATCTCGTCCAGCTTGAGGTAATCCGAGGCGAAGTTGCGCTTCACTTCAAAGAAAAGCGCGCGGCCGCGGCTGCGTTTTTGTGTCCCGGTCGCGTAATACGCACCGAACTGCTCGGGCGGCAGCATCGAGGCGATCAGCGACTCAGGTATGAGTGACAGATACAAGAACGTTTGCATAACTCTTTATATTCCCGCTGTACCAAATTAGTTCTGCTTAAGCTAGGCAAGCACATAATTAGTTTAAATAAGAGCGCTAATGGACCTCTAAACCCAGCCTTAAGTTACCGTTGGGTGACTAAATCATTATCCGGTCCTCAAGATGTAACCGCATTGTCATAAAACCAGCTTTGACGCAGCACGGCGAAACCGTTTAACTACGGGCCTCCAATCCCTTACAGCTATGAAGCCCTCTCAAAAAAACTCTGCCCCCGCCAAAACCGCCAATAAGTCCCGAGTCCCCGCCGCGCCCAAAAAGAAAATCAAGGCCCTCCTCTCCCCTGCCCCCCAATCGGCGAAAAAATCCGCCGCCGCCAAGCCAAAGCCTGCCAAGGCCAAGTCCGCCAAAGAACCGGACGCCAAAGCCCGCACGAAAGCCAAGGCCGCGCTTATCGCCGCCGAGGAGACCGTGATCAAGGCCGCCGAGGAAGCCGCCCTCAAGACCGCGGCGGAGAAAGCGCCCGAGCTGGAGAAAGAGCTCAACCGCAAGGAGAAGAAGCGTCTCAAGAAGATGCTGAAAAAGGGAAAAAAGGGCCGGAAGGGCAAACATTCCGCCTACGAGAGCCTCCATGAAGAGATCATGGACGATCTGGTCGAGGAGATTGAGCACGACCTGGAGGATATTTTCGAGGAACACATCGGCGACAAGATGGGCCTCAAGCCCAAGGGCGACGAAAAGGAACGGCTCGAGTTCCGGCGCTTTTACTTTCAGGAACTGAGGCGGCTTCAGATCGAGCTCGTGCAGATGCAGGACTGGGTCGTGGAGACCGGGGCCAAGATCGCCGTCATCTTCGAGGGACGCGACGCCGCCGGCAAGGGAGGCGTGATCAAGCGCATCACCCAGCGGCTTAACCCCCGCGTCTGCCGCGTGACCGCCCTGCCCGCCCCCTCCGACCGCGAGAAGACCCAGTGGTACTTCCAGCGCTACGTCCCGCACCTGCCCGCCGGGGGCGAGATCGTGCTCTTTGACCGCAGCTGGTACAACCGCTCCGGCGTCGAACGCGTGATGGACTTTTGCACCGAGGAGCAGGTCGAGCAGTTTTTCCACGATGTCCCGATGTTTGAGCAGATGCTGGTCAACTCCGGCGTGCGCCTGATCAAGTACTGGTTCTCCATCTCCGACGACGAGCAGGAGTTCCGATTCCAGTGCCGCATCCACGACCCGCTCAAGCAGTGGAAACTCAGCCCGATGGACCTCCAGTCCCGCGTGCGCTGGGAGGACTACACCAAGGCCAAGGAGGAGACCTTCGAGCGCACGAACTTCCCCTACGCGCCCTGGCACGTCGTCGAGGGCAACGACAAGAAGCGCGCCCGCCTGAACTGCATGCACCACCTGCTCGACCAGATCCCCTATCAACCCGTCGAGCACGACGAGATCAAGCTGCCCAAGCGCGTCCACCACGAGGACTACCACCGGACTCCCGTTCCCGAGTCCATGAAAGTGCCACACTATTACTGAATAGGCACTGTGTAATCCCTGGATGGCGGAGCGAACGCCGTTAGCCCATCAGCAGGTCTTATCCGTTTTTTTCCGCTGGTTAAGAAACGCGGCGAGCCTTCCTTTGTCCTTTCGCCCCCGTGCTAAGAACCGCCCCGAAGCGTTATCTAGGGTTATGCCCTCATCCAACGTCGGCGGGGTCGAAACTTACTCTTGCGCGCGCGGGAATACGGACATCCTCACAAACCTCTCGTCGATGGGCAGGCTTACACCGATTTCCTCAAGTTAACTTGATAGATTCCGATAACAAATCTGAGAACTAAACCTCATTCTACCCCCTTTATTCGCAAAAAAAAATGAATCAAAGCTTTCCTTTTTAGAAAATTGCGGGCATATATAGACATCGATGTTACCTTAACCGCGTAACAAGCCCCATGATGAGAAAAGCCTCCCATACCCCCAGGCGCGGCGGATTCGCCCTGATTGTGGCGATCAGCCTGATGGTCTTTGTCCTACTGCTCACGCTGTCCCTGAGTTCATTCACGATGGTGGAAACATCCACCAGTGTTCAGCAACGAGCCCATGCACGGGCACAGCTGAACGCGAAGTTCGGCCTGATGAAGGCAATGGCTCAGCTTCAGGAGATGGCCGGTCCCGACCAGCGTGTGACCGCGCAGGCATCCATCCTCGACAGCGACCCCTCCACAACTGACATCGATGGTATTGATACGGCCAAATACTGGACCGGCGTCTGGAACTCCGAATACCCGACCAATGGCGGTAACCCGATCAGCGTACACCAGATCGCCGACAATGCTTACAACAACCTCGCCAACCGCCGCGCCGACAGCGACGCCGCCAACAGCCGTTTCCTCGGCTGGCTGGTCTCGGGCGAGCTGGATCTGACCGACGCCAGAAACTACAACCCCAACGACAACGACGACGCCCTCCTGCTC
Source organism: Verrucomicrobiota bacterium JB024 (assembly GCA_030673825.1). Taxonomy (GTDB): domain Bacteria; phylum Verrucomicrobiota; class Verrucomicrobiia; order Opitutales; family Cerasicoccaceae; genus Ruficoccus. The sequence goes on from JAUTCS010000042.1 coordinate 24,448, forward strand.
AGCAACACCGATGCAAACGAAAACGTCTACGCGCGCAAGGTAGCCATCTCCGACACCGACGACACCTCCCTCGGCCTCTATGCCTACTGGATCGACGACGAGGGCGTGAAGGCCAAATTCAACATCCGCGATATCCACAAGGAAGAGGCGCAGAACAATGACGAACGCCGCTACTCCGTCATGGCCGCCCAGCGCAGCGGCGTCGAAAACATGACCCAACTGGCCCAGGCCGGCTTCCCCGTCAACGACGGTATTCTCAACAACATGGCCTCCTCGGCCAGCCTGTCCTCCTATTACTCAGCCCAGGGCGCCAACGACGCAACCCTGACCACCCTTGCCCAGGACACCATTCACGACCTCACCGCCTACAGCTACGGTCTTCTGACCGACCCCAAACACGGCGGCTTAAAAAAAGACCTCACCTCCTACTTCGAGCAGGCCACAAGCACTGTCCCCAATGCCCTCGAAGAGCTCTCTTTCTACGTCGACACCAACTATACCTTTGATGACTTCGAACTCAACGAGCCCCGTGTAGCCGATTTCCCGGACCCATACAATGTCTACAGCGAGCCCGGGCCGACGTGGAAAAAGCTCTACTCGTGGTACCACCTGGCAAAAGAGTACAGTGTGGACGAAGCCATCGAGCCTCGCCCCGCCACCGACACCCAGCAGGGCATCGGCCCGATCATGATCCGCGCCATTGTCGGTTTTTCCCCCGAGGTCGTCCCGGACACAGACGCGGTCACCTCCAACGTCTACCTGCGTGTCCACATCGACACCAAGATCGTCCTGTGGAACCCCTACAAGGTCGCACTCGCCCCCCATGACTACGAAGTCGAGTTTATGAGCGGCGGCAGCCAAACCGCGCTCTTCCCGCAATTCGTCTACGACGACTCAATCACTAATGAGGCCACCGACGCGGCACAGATCGTCACAGTTTCAGATGTGAATCATTACCGAGGTTACTACCCAAATGCCATCAAGATCGAGCACAACAATGCCAACACAAACGGGAATTCCTCAGCATCAGTACCTGCGATGAAGGGTGTCTTTCAGCATCCTCAGATGTCCAGCATGAAAGCTGAGCTGGGCTTAACGGGCGCCGGCGTTATTTTCACGATTCAGGACGCCGCTTTTGAACCCGGCGAGGTCAAGGTATTCTCGATCAACAACATCAATGACGACGCCTACACTGAAGGCTATACGCTGAGCGAAGGGCTCTATCACGGTTCCGTCTATCTCGCCTACTCCGATCCTTTGCCAAGCACGGTAGTGGACGGTGTCGAGGTAGAGTCCAAGCAGAAAGAGACAGACCCTAACACCGGAATCGAAACCGCCAAAACCGAGGTTCGCTACCCGGCCTTCCATTGGCGCCCTTGGGATACGACCGGTACCGGTGCGTATAACCTCAAGTACTCGAGCCCTTATGGTGAAATCTACGGAGTCGGCCTGCGCGAGCCTATCGCCGCTGGCGAGGACCGGAACATCCGCATCGGCGGTCTTGTCACAGGCCTGAACACCTATTACTCCCGGCAATTCCGCGAAAACCTGACCCGTGCTGAGGCGAATGAAGGAAACGGCAGCGGGAACCTCAGCAACTTCACAGCCCGCACGACCACGCCCATTTTCAATACCCACTTTGATACAGACACCACCCGGTCCCTGGAAAACGACTGGAGCGCCGGGCCGAATTTCAAGGCCAAGATCGAGTACAACTTAGACATACTCCCCTTCGACGAAGGCTCCCCTGTCACCACGGCTAATGTTCCTTTTGCCGCCGCCATGATTCACTGGAACCCGACCGCCATCGAGTCCCGCCGTCTCGGCTATACCGGTGGCAATGTCATTCCCGGCCTGTCCTCCTACAACAGCATTGGCTGGACCTCCGGCGTCCGCTACAAAGAATATGGGAACATCACCACGGTGGATGTCAGTGGCACGAACGCCTTCTTCGGCCGCAGCTTCTCCGAAGCCAACGGGCTGACACACCTGCCCATCATGGATGCCCCCCAGGAAAACCAGCCCATTCTCTCCCTCGGCTTCTTCCAGAACGCGAACTTTAACCGGCAGGACGCCAGCCCGGGCTACCAGATCGGAAACTCTTTCCCCGAGATCCGCCTGGAAAGCCTGAAAAAACTCTACCGCGACCATGATGAGCCTTACTATAACGCTGCCGCCGCCGGTCAGGGCGGGGGCGGTTCGCCGGCCATCGTCGACTCGACCTACCTGCTCAATGACGCACTCTGGGACCGCTTCTTCCTCTCCACCTACACCGATCCCGAAGACATCAACGACGCCAACTTCACCCCGCCCAATGCCCGTATGACGCGCGTCGTCCCCAATGAGACTGTGCCCACTGCCGCTCTCAACGACTTCTTCGACATGGCAGCCGCCTACCTCGCGGTCAACGGCGCCTTCAACGTTAACTCAACCTCTGTCGAGGCCTGGAAGGCGACACTCGGCAGCCTGAGTGACCTTTCCATCAACGGCAACACCGTCAACCGCGTGGTCTCCCACTATGCGGCCCCCAGCGGAGACTCCAACGCTGCCGACGAAACCAATCTCTGGCAGGGTTTCCGCGAATTGACCGACGACCAGCTGACAGCACTGGCCGAGGCAATGGTTACACAGGTCAAAACACGCGGCCCCTTCCTCTCCATGGGCGAGTTCATCAACCGACGACTGGCCGAAGAGACTGATGAAACCAGCCGCCGCGGTGCCATGCAGGCCGCGATCGAGGCCGTCGATTACTCCGGCAACGCGATGTCTGCTGACGGCATCAACGCCACCCCCGCCAGTGTTTTCAACATGAACGATTTCACGACGGACAGCGAGATGGATGCGATCATGTATCAGGAAAAAGCGGCACGCACACACCGTTATGCCGGCGTGCCGGGGTGGGTCAAGCAGGGGGACATCATCCAGGCCCTCGGCCCCTCCCTCACGGTACGTTCAGATACCTTCCGCATCCGCGCCTATGGCGAAACGCTCGATCCGATCACGGGGGACAAGATCGCCAGTGCCGTCTGCGAAGCCATTGTCCAGCGCGTTCCCGCGCCTGTCAGCCCCAACAGCACTGACGCAGACACCCTCGAATACTACGAGCCCAGCGACACCCTCGGTCGCAAGTTCGAGATCGTCTCCTTCCAATGGTTACCCTCTGACCAAATCTAATGCGACTCTCTCCTCTCATCCGCACCTATATCCTAACGAGCCTTTGCGGCCTCGTACTAGCTTGTCATCTCTCCGCCCAGACGCAGCAGCCCGTTTTCCGCTGCCAGTTGCGCACACTCGGTTGGCAGGGTGTCCCCTCAGAGCTCTACCTCAGGGATGGCCAGGGATATGAGCCGATCGCCATCCGCCGGGGGAAGCTCACCGACTCCTTCGAGTACCGGGGCAGCCCCACCCTGCAACTCTACATCCATGAGCCAATCGTCGTTGAGGGGCAGCTCCCCCCGCCGCCTGACTTCACCGTGCGCCTACCCGAGAACAGACAGGACTACATATTGTTGGTCATGCCAGGGAACGACAGTGATAACCACAAGCTGCGCATTCTCCCCATCCAGGACTCGGCTACTCGCCCACCGGAGGGCTCACTCGCTCTTGTTAACACAACACCAGCGACCCTCGGGCTCGTCATCGGCGAGAAAAAATGCGAGCTCCCCCCGCTGAAACTCGAGATAGTACCCCTGCCGGAGTCCAGTGACGTCCCCAAGAACCAAACCAGAAAAACACGGATAACGGTCCCCATTCGCATTTTCTGGAAGGGCGAAGAGGGCTGGAAAAAGCTCCGCTCGACCTCGCTCTTTGTCATCTCGGGCTCCAATGAATTCATGTTCCTGCATGAACCGGTCTGGAGCGATGGCCTCAGCGGTTTTGCCCACGATCCCATCCAGTGGACGATGATTTCCCGCTGAGGGAAAATGCGCGCATAAATGCAACGTGTAGTGATTGTTCGCTACACTGTTTGAAAACATGCCCAAGCTAACAGTTCACTCCGGAAGCGGAAAACTGTCCCCCGTATCCTCGACCCAGCGGCGCAGGCGCTTGAGCAGGCGTTCGCGGACTTCGCGGTAGCGGGAGTTGTGCGCGAGGTTGACCTCTTCGTACGGATCCTCGTTGAGGTTGAACATCAGCCACGGCACGCGCTCCAGGCAGACGAGCTTCCAGCCGTCGTCCGTCACCACGCCACGCCAGGGCTGGTCCACCGAATCGCTGTGGCCGGTCGGAACGACGTTTTGTAAATAGGCCGAATCGGGCCGCTCGATCACCGGGCCGCCACGGAAATGCAGCGGGGAAAGATCACGCCCCTGCATCCACTCCGGCGGCTTCAGGCCGCAAAGACCAAGCGAGGTCGGCGCCAGGTCCACGTGGTTGACCAGTGCGGGGGATGCCCCCTGCCGCCCGTAGTAGGGGCTGCCGCCACCCCAGATCATGAACGGGACACGAATAGACTCCTCCCACGGGGCGGTCTTCTTGAACTGACCATGCGAGCCGTGTAGATCGCCATGGTCGGAGAAAAAGACGATGGCAGTCGAGTCCAGCAGATTCAGCCGCGCCAGCGCCTCCATCACGCGCCCGACGTTCCAGTCGAGATTTTCGATCAGCCCGTAGTACCCGGCCAGATCCTGCCGTGCCGCCTGTTCAACGCGAGGCACAGCGGGCACGTTCGGACGCAGGCTGAGCGTCGCGGGGTTGTGACGGCCCGCAAAGGGCGCAGGGGCGACGTACGGGTTGTGCGGCGGCTGCACGGAGAGCCCGGCGAAAAACGGTCGTGCCTCGCCGCCCTGCTGCGAACGCTTTTCCAGAAAATCCAGCAACAGGTCCGTCAAGGCATCGGTCTCAAATCCCGGCAACCGTGTATGCGCAACTTCGCCCGCACCGGCGCGGTGGCCATGCACCCAGCTATCCCAGGGGCTGTTGTTGTTCTCATAGCCAATCCACGTCTCGAAGCCACCCCGCCGCTCAGGCGGCACGGTGTGGAAAGCCGCCCGCCCCTCGGCCTCCTTGAAACCGTCCACATGCCACTTGCCGAACCACGCCGTCTCGTACCCATGTTCGGCAAAGGCGTGAGCAACGGTCTTCGTCTCGGTCGGCATCGCGTACTCGTGGCCGGGCACGCACTGGTGAGGATAACGGCTGCTCAGCAGCGATCCGCGACACGGGCAGCACAGCGGGTAGCCCATGAGCGCACGCGGGAAGTCCTGCCCCTCCAGCCCGAGACGATCGATGTTGGGCGTATGCACGTTCGGATCGCCGTGCAAGCTGAGCGCCTGGCTACGGTGCTGATCACCAAATATCCAGATGACGTTGCGGGGGAGCGAGCTTGGGGCTGAGACGGTCGTAGTGGCCATGGCAATACAATGGAGCTCAGCCGGACGGCTGGCAACAGCGCTTTAGCCGTCCGGTGGTGCGGTTATTCCGAAGTGAGCCCGAGACGTTCGCGCTCCTGACGCATGGCGCGGGCGTAGTCCGGGCGCGGCTCGGTCGCTCCGAACGGCGCTATGTCGGACTGGTACACATGGAAGAACGTCATCCCCCACTCGTCTCCGACCTGAAGCGCCCCGCCGAGCGGGCCGTTGACGGACTCGTCCGGCTCGCTCGAACTCCAGAACATCTCCCCGCCGGTGGTGGCATAATTGGACAGCGCCCGGAAATGGTACACCATCGGCGCGGCGTGGTCGCCGGGCTTCTTCATGTCCTGCTTCTCGAACCAGATGGCGTTGAGATAGGTGTTGATGAAAAGCGCCCGGTCGCCGAAGACCTCCAGCGCGTAGGCCTCGACCGCCAGCGGCACCTGCATGGTCTTTTTCGTGCCCTTGTCGCCGGGGATCATGGCGATGTTGATACAGACGGGCTTGTGCGTCCAGCACTTCGCGTAAAAGTCGATCACGCGCTTCCACGCATCGATGATCTTGCGCGCCGAGTAGCCGCTCTTTTCACGGAAGTCCTCGAAGTGCTCATCCTTGATCCGGTAACCCATCTCGATGGCCTGCCCTCCGGGGCCGCTCAGCATCAGGTAGCCGACGTTCGAGTCATCGCCGTAGCGCTCAGCCACCTTGCCGATAAAGGTGAACCACGGGTCGAGGTATTCATCGGTCCACGGCAGCGGATAGACGACCTTCGCGGCAGCGTTGTTCGCGCTCATCCCGGCATGCATGTGCTGGGAGGGGTTGGTCCAGGTCGGGCAGTTGTCTATGACCCACTGCGGCGCGTAGTGGCCGCCGAAAAAGCCGAGGTTGACGACCTTGCCCTCGCGGCGGGCCACGTCGAGACAGTTATCAATCAGCTCCCAGCGGATATTGCCCGGCTCGGGCTCGATCTCGGCCCACGGCATGTAGAGCGTAGCCCCATCGATGTAGTCGAGCTCGAAGCACGGGGGCACGCCCTGGCGCAACGCGTGCGGGGCCCACATCAGGCTATAGATACCACGCGGACGCCACTGCTCGTCAACCGGACCGGACTGTGCCCGGCACGGCGCCACCGCCAGCAGGACGGCGGCGCACACCCAAAGGGATACGATTTTCACGGCTTAGTTCTGGATTTCGATGGAGTGAATGTTGAGCGTGACCCCGTAGCTGGAGTTGCTCATAATGTCGCCGACAACGAGGCGCAGGCGCTTGATGTCCAGCGAGCTCACCAGCTTCGAGGCGGGGAAGCTGCCGGCAGCCATCGTGTTGCGGGTCTTGAGATTTTTCAGCTCAAAGGAGAACTCGCCCCGGGAGCCGTCGTACTTCATCGCGTACTGATAGGTGTCGGTGCTGTTCAGCTTGGCGGCGGACGCCCCGGTCCCGACGACCCAGTTCTTACCATTGCCGCTGAAGCTGGCAACCGTACCGGTCGTGCCGGACTCGTCAGCCAGGTAGCGGACGTGCGCCTGCATATTGTGCAGGATATTCATCCCGAGCACCATGCTGGGCTTGGCGGACAGCGGGGCCTGAAGCTGCCCGCGAATCGGCTGGAACTGATCCAGCGCCCACGACTTGGCGCCGACAGACTCGCCGCCAACGAGGGCGACGTACACGCCCGAACCATCCCCGATATCGGGTACGGAAAAGGTCACGGTCCACTCTAGCGTCTTGCCCTCGGCCTGCACGGGAGCAGCCTGGCCGACCCAGGAAAAGGGCTGCCCGTTCTTGCCGTTCGTCGTCAGTTGAAGCATCTTCGTGCCATCCACCGGGTTGCTCACGATGGTGCCACCCGCCGTCGCGCCGGTGGGCGCGTAGCATTGGAAGATGAACGGCCCGTCCTTGGCGTTCGGGAACTTCTCACCGGGACTGAGTTTGGTTCCAGCTGAGAAGGAGGAGAAATCGCAGGTCTGCGCGATAACTGGCTGTGCGAACAGCAACAGCGCGGCCCCGAGGGCCAGCGGGCTGACGCGTGTGATCAGGTGAGGGAACTTTTTCATGGGAGGACTGGTTCGGATTACTGGAGGTTTAAAGTAAAGGTGGCTACTCGGCAACAGAGGAGTCTTTCGGCAGGACGAGGCCGAGCACGGAGTTGGCCGGGACCGGCAGCGGTTCGCCCGGCTTGAAGCTGAACGTACCCTCAAATACACGGGCCAGCTCGATGTCGTTTTCCGTGCCGGTCAGCGCATGCGCGGTGGATTGCAGGACGTAGCCGCCCTCGCCTTTCTTCAGGCCGGGGAGCTCGGGCATGACCGAGACGAAGTCCTCCGCGCCACGGTTGATCAGCACGAGGCCGTAGCTGTCGGACCGCTCGAAGACCACGGCCTTGAGCTCATCGGTCTCGCCCGCCACAGGGTAGCGGCTGTCACCGAGGGCCTCAGCAAAGGCCACGTACACGCCGTAATCCGGGCGCACGCGCGAGGGCCGTTTCTTGCCGCGGCTCGGCCCGCACATCGGGGTGAAATAATAGTTCTCATACAGGCACCAGCGGTTCGCGCCGAGGACGTTGGGGTCGTTCAGAAACTCGCGCACCATCCCGGCGACCATAACGGCAGTGCCCATGGAAGACATGACGTTCTTGCCGCCGCGCGCGCCCATGCCGTACTCGCTGATGATGAGGGGCAACTCCCAGCCGACCTGCGTCTCGATCTGCTCGCTCGCGGCATCGACCAGGCGCCCGGTCACGTCAGCGTTTTTCATCAGGCCCTCAAACCATCCCTGGGACGGCGCAAGCTCGGGCGCGCCACCACCGATATAGGTGTGGATCTGCACGAAGTCAGCCGCTTCGCCACCGGCGGCGAGCCCTTTGTTCATCCAGTCCGCGAGCACGTGGCCGTTAAAGCCGATGAGGATATTCGGGTCGCGGGCCTTCATCGCCTCGACGTAGAGCGGGAAGGCTTCGCCGTACACCTCGGGGTCACACGAGCCCACCGGGTCGGCGCCCCAGGTTTCATTACCCACTTCCCAGTAAATGACGTTGTAGGGCTCGGGATGGCCGTTCTCGGCCCGGAGCTTGCCCATGGGCGTATCCACGGAACCATTACAGTACTCGACCCAGTCGGCGGCCAGCTGGATGCGGTCCTCGGCGCTCATCAGGTAGCCGGGGATCCACTCCTTCTTGCGCTGGCCCTTTTCCTGTATATCGGCAATGACGTTCTCGGGCGTGTCGTAGAGGAAGGCCGTGGTGATGATCGGGGTCATGCCCTCGCGCTCGCACATGCGCAGGAACTCGTCCACCCCGTAGATCACGGGCGCGGTGTAGCTGCGGTTGTAGTAAGTCTGCTCGGGGCGCTCGGAGATCGGGCCGATGGCCTCGCGCCAGTCGAAGACGTCCGCATTACAGCCGCCCGGGTAGCGCATGAAGGTCACGTTCATGGGCCGGAGCGTTTCCATAAATTCACTGTCCATCTCACCGGTCTCATGATCGGTCACCATGTCGAACTCGCCCCAGTTGATGTTGTTACCGAAAATCAGCTTGTTCACCTCGACCGGCTCACCGGCGAGAGACAGGTCCACCTGGGCACCCGGCGCCGCGTCGTCGGCCAGGGAGGCGGCCCGGTTGCGCAGCCCGGCGATCTCCACCGCGCGGTCATCGGCGGCCTCGCCACTGAGCGCATCCATCCCGCCGGTCAGCTCGGCGGCATAACCGGCGAAGTCGCGCGAGAGTGCCGCAGCCAGCGACTCCCCCTCGGCGCCCGCGGACACGGGCACGGCAAGAAGAGCCTCGCGCATAGCGGGCGTCCAGGCCGGGCGCGGGATGCGCACGTCGTCGCAATAAATCTCATACGCGCCACCAGGGGTTGCCACCAGGCGGGGTGGATGGTCCTGAATCATCTGGGCCAGCCGGTCCTTGGCAACCTGGGCGCTGTGCTTTTTAAATTGCTCCACGGTGCGGATATACGGGTCGATGTACACGCGCAGGTTCGAATAAGCGACCTGCCCCGAGGCGTCTTCGAAGCCGATACGCAGGTTGGCCGACTCCAGGTCGGCGGGCATCTGCGCGGCATAGCTGCGCAGGCTCCACTGCGTCGTCCCCTGGATGTCCGTGCCGTCGCCCTTGGCCCAGCGGCGCCCCTCCGGTGAAAGCCAGCTGAGCATGAGCTTGGCGCAGTTCCACGGGGCCTGGCCCACGCGCACGTCGTCGGCCTTGACCATTGCCTCCACGATGACCAGTTTACCGGCGATCTTGTCCGCCGGGAGGCTGTGGATCGCGGATGCCCACATGGCATGATCGGTTTTAATAAATAAGCCCATGGAACCGTCGGCCAGCGCCTCGGTCCAGGTCTCCGCAGTGCCCCACTTGGCATCCCAGCCCGGCAGCGTGGAGTCGGTGAAATTCTCTTCGAGGATGATCTGAGGCTCGGCATAGGCAGCCACCGACAGCAAAAGCGATACCGCGGTTGCGGAACAGAGGGCCCGAAGCGAGCTGACTGAAGGCAGGGATTTCATCATAGGGAGGAAGGGCTTGAGGATTATTGCGGGTGATTTCGATTCACCGGAGATAAAGGAAGGGTTGAGGATTTCGTAAAAAACGGGGGCGAGCTCAAACCACGCCACGGCGGGCTTCCAACTGGGTACGGATTTCCATAACCTTGCCGTGAGTGAGTTTATAACGGCTCAGCATGAAGAGGGCAATCACCCATAGGACCATCGGCATGAAAACGTACCATTCGAGCATGCGCTGAAGGACCTCGGGCGGCTGAGCCTTGCCGTACTTGACCACGTCGAAGCCTGTCAGCGTAATGATAACGCCAGAGACCCCCGTCGTCAGTGTCATGGCCAGCTTGAAGAACCATGAGGAGATGGACGAGAAACTGCCCTCGCGGCGCTCGCCGGTGTTGAGCTCGTCGTAGTCGGCGATGTCCGCCTGCATGGACGGGATCAGCATCCAGATGGCCGAGCCAAAGGCCGACAAAAACACATGCGGCACAATCTGCAGGTACGGGTGCTCGGGTGTGTAGCAAAAGTAGATCAGGATGTTCGCGATAAAGCCCAGCAGAATCGTCAGGGCCAGGGCGTGGCGCTTGCCGAGCTTTTCCGAGACCCAGGCCCAGAACGGCACGCTCAGAATACCGGGGATCAACGTCGCCGTACTCTTCCACCCCTGAATGATCCCGGCAGTCTGGATGTCCCCGCTGTTGACGTAGTAGATATTCAAATACATCCCCAGTGCGCCCACCATGCTTGAGCCGATCACCTGCAAGAGATAGACCGACATGAGCACCATGAACGGCTTGCAGGTCAGCGTTACCTTCATGCTGTGGACGAGGCCGATTTTTTTCTGTTTGGCGGCGTCCTTCTGGTAATAGCGTTCCTTGACGAAGAGCCCCGGCAGTATCCCGAACAAAATCGCGCACACGCCGATAAAAATAGAAATGTAGCTCATCCCCCGTGCCACGTCCGGCTCACCCGTGACGGGGTCGGCAAATATCTGCATCGAGGTCAGAGCGAGCATCCAGCCGGCGAATAGTCCCGCCAGCTTCTCGAAGACGGCCCGCACCGCCGTCACGCGCGTGCGCTCGTTATAGTCGGGGGTCAGCTCCATCCCCAGGCTGTAGTAGGGCATGCCCCAGATGGTGGAGGCCGTGTACAGCAGCACCCCCGTCACGATCATGTAGGCGATAATCGTTGTATCGCTCCAATCGCGCGAGGCCTGCCAGACCCAAGGCAGGATGAAGCCCGCCAGCACCGAGCCGATAATGATAAAGGGACGACGGCGGCCCCAGCGGGTCCGGGCGTTGTCGGAGATGTTCCCCATCACCACGTCCGTGACCGAGTCCCACAGCCGGTAGAACATCAGCACTCCACCGATCACTGCCGGGCTGATCCCCATCATGATGTTAAACACCGGGTTGAACATCTGGAGCGTCACACCGGTAACGAACTGACCGGTCATACAACCAGCCCCGTAGGCGACCTTTTGTCCAACGGGTACTCTGTCTTCCGGGGCAACGACGGGCTTATGTTTCTCCTGACTCATGCGGGTACAGACGGCGTGCGGGGTTGCAACATGCCCTCAGGATGGCGAATCCATCCCCGCCCTGACAAGCGAAAAAGATCATCGATGTCACATTGTTATCCTGCATGAAGGAAACAAGCCACATGCCAACATTTTAAATACGATATACGACTTCACAGAAATGCGTCATTTCACACGCATACTCATCCATCATCAATGGAAAAGATCCATTATTGACATCGATACCCTAGGCGACGAGGGCACCGCGTCCCCGCCCAGAAAGCAGACCACCGTCACCCTACTGGCAACAGGTACGCACTCATTTTATAACCGGACGCGGTTAATCGGCCATCGCCCGTTCGATCAGAAAGGCGATGATATCCCCGCCCTTGACCGGATCCTCCGCATTGACACGGTAGGCGACCATACAGACGGCTCCGCGCTCATCGGCGACCTGCTTGAAAGCGACGCCCCAGCGGGCCGAGTGCGTGGAGTCGTACTTGCCGGTGCCTGGGTCGTTCAGCGGCACCCCGTAGGTCAGAAAGATCGGCGGGTCCCCCGCATCGACCAGCGCAGCCGGAGAAACGACCGGAAAGTATTCGGCCAGTTGCTCACGGTTATCGAGAAAGACCTGGAAGTTCGGCTGGTTAAAAGCGTGGCCACCGTAGGTCAGCCCCTCGCCCACCCACTCGCGCATCTGCGCCGGGTCGAGTGAAGTCTGCGCCCCCATCCCGCCAATGCCGTTCACGCGAGTGGACTCCCGCTCAACGGGATCGTCCGAATCCGGATCCGCCATGTCATCAGAGAGTCCCAGCCACAGTGAGCTGAATGCCCCCGCCGAGCCCCCGAAGACCACCACCCGGTCCGGGTCCAGGTTCCAGTCAGCGGCATGATAGCGGACAAACTGTAAAGCACGGCGGGCATCGCCGAGCGGCATCAGTACGGGCGGATAGACGCCTTCCTGACGCGCCTGCGGAATGAAGCGGTAATTGATCGACACGACCGCCACCCCAGCGTCGAGAAAGCGCTTCAGCTGGGAAGCGTTAAGTTTCTCTACCTTGTCCCCGTTGACCCAGCCGCCACCGTGAATGAAAAGCGCCACCGGAAATGGTCCCTCGCCCGCAGGCAGGTATACGTCGAGTTTCTGCATCGGGTCCTCACCATAGGCGACATCGGAGGCAGTCGGTGCCGGAAGAGCCTGGGCCCACGTGCAGGCAAAAAACATCAGCGCAAAGGCCGCGACAGACAGCGGAGAACAAAAAGAGACAACACGGGTGATTTTCATAACAGCAGATCTAGATTAACCAAAGTCTTGGACCGAAGAAACGCGGCCACCGATGCCCTTTCGACACTGCGCAACCGTCGGTATCGTCGGGCGCGAACTCATCCGCTCGGGGTAAAGGCATAGACGCGTCCATGATGATTTTGTTCATCGATGTCAATACTTGTCCGAGTCGGACAAAATCAAGTGTGGCCACCCACGAAGATTAGAATTCACGATGCGGGGCTCTCGATGACTGCCTCACCTAAGGCTATCCGGATTTCAAAGTTGAGAAACGCCTTGACGATACATCGATGTCACACATAAAACTCCTTCGTTCCTGTTATCCATATCCTCCCTGAAAACATGAAGAGATTGCTGACGTTTCTCCTGCTTGGCTGTCCCCTGATCCCGGCCCAGGCAGCGACCCAGTCTGACAACGCGTCCTCCCCCTACACGGCGGATTTCAACACCGAGGGCAAAACATCTGGCCTTGCCCAAGGCTGGCGGCTGCAGGTGAGCGAAGGTGAGGTGTCCCCTGCCCTCCAGAACATCGGCGACGGCACCTCGCAGACCGTGAGTTTTCAGGAGCGCGCGACCGCCACCCTGCTTTCGGAGATGATCCCGGTCAAGCCTGGTGAAAATTACGTGCTGCATTTCCGCGCCCGACGCGAGGGGCGCTTCACGTACTTCCTCCGCCCGCTGTTCTTTAAAAGCGATACCTGGGACAAGCCCGTCGAGGGCGACAAGCAAACCGTCAACGACCCGCAGTGGAAGGACTACCGCCTGCCCGTCACCGTGCCCGAGGGACGGCATTTCCTCGTCATCCAGGCCTGGATTGTCGGCGATGCCGGGACGGCCTGGCTCGACGATGTCCAGCTCACGCCCGCTCCCGAGGCCGCTGCCACCGATACAGTGGACACCGCCATCGCCCCTGCCCTGCCCGCCTTCGGCCCGGCCCCCGCTCCCTTGCCCACGGATACCACGCCCGCCGTCGAACCGCCCGCCAAGGGCTACGGCGTCGCCATGCACAACGGCGTGCCCACGGTCTTCTGCGACGGCGAGCCGCTCTTCATCCAGGCCTTTCACAACTGCACCTGGAACTACAAAGCCTCGGTCGGCCCGCTCTCACAGGAAATGAGCGGCGCGGGCGTGCATGTGCACATGCTCCAGACCGCGCTGGACTGGGGCGAGGAGTTCGCCAGCGGGGGCGTCGGCCTCTACGGCACGGCCCGCAACACCCTCGACAAGCGCATCGAGGCGATCCTCGCGATGGACCCGCAGGCGCGCTTCATCCTAAATGTTCACTGCTTCATCCCCGATACCTGGTATGACAAGTACCCCGACGAGATGGTCCAGGCCGAAGACGGCACGCTGGTCAAATTCCGCCCCGGCGCCAAGCGCGGGTTCAACTCCTGGGCCTCACCCAAGTGGCGCGAGGAGATCAACCGCCGCATCGCCAGCCTTATCGGCCACTTGAAAACCCGCCCCTACTACGACCACATCGTAGGGATGCAGAGCTTTGCCGGATGGGAGGGCCAGTGGACCTGGCCGCGTCCGCACCGTGACGCCTATGACGACGACGCCACCGTCAACCGTCTCAACCAGCTCACGGCAGACTACTCCCCGGCTATGGTGAACTATTTCCGCGCGTGGTGCCGCCAGCACTACAGCGGCGACCTCGCCAAGCTCCGCGCCGCCTGGGATCAACCGGAGGTGACTTTTGACACCATCGCCGTGCCGTCGCAGGACCTCATCGCCGAGAGCGACCTGTACGAGTTCAAGGACCCGTCCAACCCGCGCACCCGCTACGTGGCGGACTACTTCGAGGCTTTTACCGATTGCCGCGTCGAGGCCGTACTGGAGTTCGCCCATACGGTGAAGGAGCAGACGCGCGAGTCGCCCATCCTCTCGGGCGCGTACTTCGGGGCGGTGCTCTTCGCCCACATTGGTGGAACCAAGAACGTCCAGCGCGAGCTGCACGGGTACACGCGGCGCTTCTACGAATCGCCCGACCTGGATTACTTCACCTCGCCTCCGCACCACTACGTGCACGAGGTCGGCGGGGCCGCCGTCATGCACCTCGTGGTCGATACCATGCTCCGCCACGGCAAGTTCGTCATCCTCGAAAACGACATCCCCACCCACCTGCGCAAGGAGCGCCGCCACCAGTTCAACCAGCCCGGCGCCGTGGCCAAGGATTTATCCGAGTCCATCGCCATCGTCGAACGCAGCTTCGCCTTCGTGGTTACGCGAGGCCTCGGCGTATGGTGGTGGGACGAGGAGATGGACCAGGAGACCGGCGAGCCGGTCTGGTACTCCGATCCCGCGCTTTTTGAAACGCTGGCCGAGACCACCCGCATCGGTACCGAGGCGCTCGACTGGGACCGCTCGTCAGCATCAGAAGTGGCCGTCATCTACAGCGAGGACGCGAACCTCTACCTCCAGTCCACCGCCCGCGGCATCGGGCGCGACCTGCTGATGGAGCAAGTTTTGCCGCTGATGAAGCTGGGCGCGCCGGTCGAATTCTACGAGCTAACCGACCTGGACAACATCCCCCCGCGCAAGCTCTACGTCTTCTGGAATGTCTTCCATGTGCCCGCCGACGAGCGCGATGCCCTGCGCGATGCCGTCCGCCGCAACCACGCCACCGCCCTTTGGGTTTACGCGCCGGGCTTCGTCTCGGACACGGAACTGTCCGCCGACAACATCACCGCCCTGACCGGCATCACCACGCGCCTGGACAATCGCAAGGGCGTGCTCGACACCCGCATCAGCAACTCCGCCCACCCGCTCAGCAAGCCGCTCTTTGGTGAGACCGTCGGCTCGATGCGCACGGACGAGTTCTCCGAGCGCCGCCGCGAAACGGACGAGATTGCCACCTACCGCACGATCTCGGGCGCGGCCACCACCGCCGCCAACCAGAAGCGTGAGCAGACCGACGTCATCGGGCCGCACTTCGTCATCGACGACCCGCAGGCCACCGTCCTGGGCCGCAGCACCGAGACCGGCGCCCCCACCCTGGCGATTAAAAAGTACGCCGACTGGACCTCCGTCTATGCCGCCTTTTACCCGGTCAACGCGCCGCTGCTGCGCGAAATCGCCCGCGAGGCGGGCGTCAATATCTACGACGAGGCCGGAGACATCGTCTATGCCGACGCTTCGCTCCTGGGCATCCACGCCGCCACCCCCGGCACACGGACGATCCGCCTGCCCGAGCCTGCCGACGTGGTCGATCTTTTCAGCGGGGAAACAGTCGCGCAGGACGCTACTGCCTTTGAAATGGACGTGACCGAGCCCGTCACCCGGCTCTATCGCATCCAGCCATCCACCAAGGACTGACCACGCGCTCCGCGCCGGAGATCGTCCGCCGGACAATAACCGTTTAGGCACACCAACGCCCGCCTCACTGGCGGGCGTTTTTTTGCGCATGTGAGTTCATCGCGCAAATTTCCCAGCGCAGACTTGACCTGCCGCAGGACAAAGTTCAAAACACCCATTATGCAAACGATTTTAAAATACGGTGCCATCGGCGACGGCAAGACCCTGAACACCACGGCGATTCAGGCCGCCATCGACGCGGTGGCAGAGAGCGGAGGCGGCACGCTGCTCGTCCCGCCGGGGCACTACGTCACTGGCACGCTCGTACTGAAGAACAATCTCACGCTGCGACTGGAGCCCGGCGCGGTGATTGTAGGCTCGAGCAACCCCGACGACTACCCCCCGACGACGTTCCACCACCACCTCTTCGGCTACGTCAACTGCCTCCTCTACGCCTTTGACGGCGAAAACATCCGTCTGACCGGCGACGGCGTGATCGACTTCAACCACGAGGCCTTCATGGACTTTACGCGTCCTTACCCGGGACGGAACGCCACCTTCGACGGCATGAACGAGCGCCAGATCGGCGAGGCCCCCGTCACCCCCGGCAAGCGCCCGCGCCTGCCCCTGTTTTTTCACCACTGCAAGCATGTGCGCGTGGACGGCCTGCGCCTGATCAACTCGCCCTGCTGGACCGTCACCGCCAGCTGCTGTCAGGACGTGAAGATCGAGAGCCTGACCATCGATAACAACCTGCTCGCCCCCAACAACGACTGCGTGCACATCTGCGGCAGTCAGGACGTGGTCATCCGCGGCTGCGTCTTCTCGGCAGCGGACGACTGCATCGCCGTTACCGGGATCACTGACAGCAGCTTCGTGGCGGATCGCATCGTCATTTCCGACTGCACCATGCGTGCGCGCTCCTCGGCCATCCGGCTGGGCCACTTCGACGGCAAGGTCCAGAACGTCGTCATCTCCAACATCACCGCCTACGAGTGCAACCGCGGCCTGAGCATCTTCTCCGGGGACGGCGGCTGGGTCGAAAATGTCCGGGCCACGAACCTCGTCATGCAGACGCAGATCTACGCCGGGGGCTGGTGGGGCAAGGGCGAGCCCGCCGTCATCTGCGCCATCGGCGAATCTGCCCGCATCGCCAACATCTGCCTTTCCAACATCGAGGCCCGCTCCGAAAACTCGATCACCCTCATCGGCCAGGCCGGAAACGTCCGGGACATTTCGCTCATCGACTGGCGCCTGCGCCTGCGCGCGGGCTGGAACCGCCCCGTATACGGCAGCACGCTCGACCTCGCCCCCTTCAATGAAGTGCAGATTGAGGTCGAGAACGGCGAAACCACCCGCATCCCGTGGTTGCATGCCCGTGAGGTCAACGGCCTGTACATGCGCAACGTCCGCGCCGAGATCGAGCCGGAGGAAACCGCCGAGCTCGACATCTCGCCCATCCAGCTGGACGTAACCCTGCGGGAAGACTAAGCAGCCCTCGGCAGAGAAACTAACACTTTAGCCTGCGACATCTTCTTTGCTGCGGCGCGGTCTTTTTTATTAACGATCCGCATGCCCGCAACGAACGTGCGTGCACTCAGAGCGGGCCCGCGCCAGCCACAGTGACTTCCATCGTCTCGGTTGCGGCGTGGTTGTGCTCCTGGAAGCGCTTGATGCCCTCGCGGTTGCCGATGACGTAGAGCACGTCGCCGGGCTGGAGAATCTCGTCCGGCAGTGGCCCGGTGATGCGCCGCTCGCCTCGCTGGATGCCCAGCACCGTCACCCCGTAGGCCTTGCGCAGGTTGGATCCGGCGAGGGTCTTGTCCGCGATCTCCGAGTCGCGGTCGAGGTAGATCGTCTCGATAATGAAGGTCGGCGTCCCCGCCGAGTCTCCACCCCCATCGGCCCGCTCGAGCTGGAGCAGCTCCGTCGCCCGCTGGGTCTCCTCATCGCTGCCGAAGAGGTACAGGTGGTCGAGCGGAAAGATCACCGTCCCCGGGCCCGGGTCGTACTGGACCTGCCCGGCGCGTCCCAATGCGATGATCGAGGCCCGCGTCAGCTTGCGCAGGTCAAGGTCGCTGATACGCTTGCCGCAGGCCGCGGCGTTGGCCTTGACGAGCACGTCCCGGATCGAGACCGGCCAGGGGTACTGGCGCTTGATCTCCTCCAGGGTCTTCTGACGGCGGGCAGGCTCCTCAGCCTCAGCCCGCTTGTTAAAGCTCTCCATGAACAGCAGCTCCAGGCGGCTCTGGATATTGACGATGCGGTTCCAGAAGATAACCCCGGCCACGATCAGAAGGACGAAGAACCCGGCCAGCGCCACGCCACCGGGCAGGTACTGCGCCGTGACCGAGAGGTAGAGGCCCCCCAGCAGGATGATGAGCACGGCGAACAGAAAGGTGTTGAAGATGTTGCGCAGGCGCCCCCGGAAGTACTGCCGCTCCGCCGTGGAGGAAAAGAGCGAGTCCGTCAGCAGCAGGACGATGGCGTTGAGGTTGCGCAGGATGGCCGAGATAAACGGCAGGCACAGCAGCGCAGAGACCCACCAGACCACCGGCACCGCCCAAGAGCGGTACTGCGCCAGATGCTCATGAGCGGTGATGAAGTGCGTCACGATATAGGCCAGCAGGACCACGCCGTTGAGCAGCAGAAAGGTGAAGAGGATTTGCAGGGCGGGCCGCTTGGCCAGCTTCAGAAACGGACTGCGCCCCATCTGGGAATGGATGTCGTCGTAAAAGTTGCGGTAGAACCGACCCACCACGCGCAAGCCGCGCGGCATGCGGGTGCTGAGTTTGCCGTAGAGGGGGTCGGCCTTGACCGTCAGGCTGAGCGCCAAAAGCGTAGTCAACAACGAGACCCCAACCGCGACCGCCACCAGGCTGTCCCCGGAGACGCCGGTCTTTTTCCCCATGGCGGCGATGATGAAGCTGAACTCCCCGATCTGGGCCTTGGCCACAGCGGCGCGAAAGGCGGTATCGGGATTCTGCCCGCCGAGGAAAAAGCCGATCCAGACCGTCAGCACCTTGATCACGACGACAAGCAAGCTCAGCCCGACGATCAGCTCCCAGTTGTCCCACAGCAGTTGCGGCTCGATCAGCATCCCTACCGCCACGAAAAAAACCGCGCAGAAAATATTCCGCAGCGGTTCTGTGGCATTCTCGATCCGGTGAGCCAGCGGCGTTTGCGAGAGCACCGACCCGGCCAGGAAGGCCCCCAGCGCCTCGGAAAACTCCAGCTTCATCGCGATCACACTGACGCCAAGCATCAGAGCCACGACCGAAAGCGTGATCAGCTCGATACTGCCCACGCGGTCCAGCAGGTTCAGGAAGTACGGGGCGACGAGCTTGCCCACGTAGTAGGTCACCACGACGAACACCGCGATCAGGAACGTGATCTTGCCGATGGCAAAAAAACTGACCTGCCCCGAGAGCGCCACCCCGGAGAGCACGACCAGGAGCGTCACCGCGAGGATGTCCTCCAGGATCAGTACCCCGACGGCGAGCTGCGCGTGCGGCTTGTCCAGCCGCCCCAGGTCGCGCAGCACGGCTACCGTTACCATAGAGGAACTGATGGCCAGCAGCGATCCGAGAAAAATGCCCTGCACCGGGCTCCACCCCAGCAACGGCGCAATCTGCGCCCCGACAAAGAGCAGCACTACGGTCTGAAGCGTGACCGCCAGCACAGCGGGCCCCATCACCCGCTGAAGCCGCCGCAGGTCGAACTCCAGCCCGATGTAGAACATCAGAAAGACCACACCGAGCTCGCTCAGCTCGTTGACCGTGGCCAGGTCGTGGATGGGCGATTGCTCCCACAAGTTGGGTCCGATGAGAAAACCGCTCAGCAGGTAGCCCAGAAAGACGGGCAATTTCAGCCGCTGGAACAGCAGCGAAACGCTCGCCGCGCATACCAGCACGATCGCCAGGTCCCCGATGAAATTGCCGTGGTTCAAACTGAGGAAAAGTTAGACAGTCAGAAGAGTCCGCCAGGTGAGAGTCAGGCAGCGGCAGCCCAGGTCATTTGAAGACACGACCTAAAGCAAAATCTGGGCCGAACCCTCCCCCGGCGCAACGGAAAATATGCCCGCGCCGCGATTTGCTGCCCAGTAAAGCAAGATTATCTGAAGCTTATTGCCTTAGCCGCCTTTCGGGGTTGCCACGCTGACGCTCTCCGCAAACATGCCAGCATGCCCTTCATCCCCGGACTCGTCTCCGTTAGCTTTCGCCCGCTCGCCCCGGACGCCCTCGCCGCGCTGGCCGCCCGTGTCGGCGTGCAGGCCATCGAGTGGGGAGGCGACATCCACGTGCCCCCCGGCGACCTCGCCCGCGCCCGCGAAGTCGCCACCATCACCGCCGACCACGGCTTGTCCACCGCCTGCTACGGCTCCTACTACCGGCTCGGCGTGTCCGAGACCGACGGGCTGGCCTTCGGCACGGTGCTGGAAACCGCCACCGCGCTTGGAGCTCCCAGTATTCGCGTGTGGGCCGGAAACACGCCCTCGGCGGATATCTCCGAGGCTGACCGCCGCACCGTGACCGAGGACGCCGTCCGCTGCGCCGAGGCCGCTGCCCAGGCCGGGATCAAGCTCGCGCTGGAGTACCACGGTGGCACGCTGACCGACTGCGACGCCTCCGCCGTGCGCCTGCTCAACGAGGCTCCCCACCCCAACCTCTATACGCTCTGGCAGCCCATCAACGGCGAGACCCGCGAGAACAACCTCACCGCGCTGCGCCACGTGCTCCCGCGCCTGCTCAACCTCCACGTCTTCCACTGGACCAAGCCCGCCGCCGACATCATCCGCCACCCGCTGGCCGAGGGCGCGGACAACTGGGCCGCCTACCTCGGGCTCGCCGCGAAGGCTCCGTGCGAGCGCTATTGCCTGCTCGAGTTCGTCCTGAACGACGATCCCGAGCAGCTCGCCACCGACGCCGCCACGCTGCGGGAGTGGCTACACCACAACGGTTGAGGGCATAAAATTTTCAAGCGTCCCCCACCATCGCTTTCAAATGTTCGCGAACCGAGGCCGCCAGCGCCTGTAGATGGTATCCACCTTCCAATACGCTGACGAGGCGCCCTGAGCAATGTTCGGCTGCAAGGGCGCAAGCCGTCCGCGTCATCTCCCCGAAGTCCTCCTCGGTCAGCTCCAAGTGTGCCATCGGGTCGAGATGGTGGGCGTCGAACCCCGCCGAGACGAGGATCATATCTGGGCGAAAATCCGCCACAGCGTCCGCAATGGGGCCGCTGAGCAGGTTGCGGCAGGCCATGCCCTTAGTACCCGGCGGAAGTGGAAAATTCAGCGTCGTTCCGCGGCCCGCACCGATGCCGCGCTCGTCCGCCTCGCCCGTACCCGGGTAAAACGGGTACTGGTGCATGCTGCAAAAGAACACCCGCTCGTTGTCGTAGAAACTGTGCTGGGTGCCATTGCCGTGATGCACGTCCCAGTCGAGAATAAACACGCGTTCGAGCCCGTGCTTCGCCAGCGCATAGCGGGCCGCGATGGCGACATTGTTAAACAGGCAAAAACCCATCGCTTTGGCGCGCTCAGCGTGGTGGCCCGGCGGGCGTAACGCGCAAAAAGCGTTGTCGCACTCCCCTGTCATAACCGCATCCACCGCTCCGATCGCAGCCCCCGCCGCCAGCAAGGCGACATGGTAGGACTCGTGAGAGACCCGTGTCTCTCCCCGGTCGAGCTGGTCCGCACCAGACAGGCACGCCTCCTCGATGCGGCGGATGTAGTCCACGTCATGATTAGCCTCTACCCAGGCGATATCAGCCGGCTCGGCCAAGTGCCACTGGAGCTTCGCCTGAAGGGGCGAGTTCTCCAAGTCATCAATGATAGCGCGGGTGCGCTCCAGCCGCTCGGGGTGATCCGCACCTGTCTCGTGATGGACAAAGTCCGGATGCTGGAAAAGCGCCGTCTTCAGCATGAGGATAAAATAGCATAAACCGCTCCGCTGCCAAGCTCCGGCTTTGTCACTTTTTCAAAAAAGTCTGCGGGTCAGCCAGCCGGGTCCTTGCGACTGAAGAGAATCGGTTCTCGCTCGCCCTTACAAAGCGCTCCCGTAGCCGCCTCCGCCGGGCGTCTCAATCCGCAGGCGCTGCCCCGGCTGTGCGTCAAACTGGTCGCTCGCGCTCAGCTGACGCTGCTCGTCGCCTGGCCCGATCAAGGTCTGCCTGCCGGGCTGCCCGTCTCCTCCACCGGCGAGCCCTTCTGGCCCATCGCTGCGACGCTGCGTGAGTAGCGACACGCCGAGCGGCTCCAAAAACTCGACCTCGCGCACTAACCCGTCACCCCCGTGCCAGCGGCCCTCACCGCCCGAACCCGTGCGCAGACCGAAGCTCCAAAGCCGCACCGGGTAGCGCCACTCGAAAACCTCCGGGTCCGTGATGGCGGTGTTGGTCATGTGGCAATGCACGCCGCTGGCCCCGTCGAAGCCCTCCCCTGCGCCCGCGCCGCCACCGATCGTCTCGTAGTAGCTGCGTCGCTCGTCGCCAAAGACAAAGTTGTTCATCGTGCCCTGGCTGCACGCGACCATCCCCAACGCCAGCAATAGCGTATCCACGAGGCGCTGGCTGACCTCGACATTTCCGCCCATCACAGCGGGCGCGGTGGCAGGGTCTTCGGGGAAGGCTGGGTTGAGCATCCCCTCGGGCAGGCGAATATCCAGACCGGCGAGGAGGCCGTCATTCAAAGGGATGTCCTCGCGCACCAGCAGACGCAGCACGTAGATCAGGGCGCTGTGCACGATGGCGGGCGTGGCGTTCAGGTTATTGGCCTGAACCGCCGACGTATCCGAAAAATCGATACATACCCGACTATCCGCGCGACTAATATCGACCGCGATCACCGCGCCGCCGTCCATCCGCTGGCGAGCCCGGCGGGGTTCGCTCACGGCTTTTTCAAGGGCCCGTTCCAACGCGGAGGCGGAGAAGGTTTTCAGGTCCTCCATCTGTTCGGCGACCTGGCTTCGTCCAAACTCATCCACCATCGCCAGCAGGGTCTGCGCGCCCCGGCGGTTCGCGGCCACCTGTGCGCGGATGTCCGCCAGGTTGTGCGACACATCGCGGCTGGGCCACTCCCCGCCGCGCAGAAGCTCTTCCAACCCGTCGAAGCGGTTCTCGCCCTTGCGCAGCAGATAGCGCGGTGCGATGACCACCCCCTCTTCGGCCAGAGAGGTTGCATCCACCGGCATGGAGCCGGGGCGCTTTCCGCCGATCTCGGCATGGTGGGCGCGACTGGCCACATAGCCGACGAGCGCGCCATCGTCCGCGTGCACGGGCGTGATAACGGTCACGTCCGGCAGGTGCGAACCGCCAAAGCCGGGGTGGTTCGTGACCACAACATCACCCGGACGCAACTCCAGCGCAGCGGCCACCCGGCGCACGCACAGCCCAAGGGCGCCGAGGTGGACAGGGATGTGCGGGGCGTTGGCGATGAGCTCGCCCTTCGCGTCCAGCAAGGCGCAGGAGTAGTCGAGGCGCTCTTTCACGTTGGTCGAAACCGCCGTACGCTGAAGCTGCATGCCCATCTCCTCCACCACACGCCGAAAGCGATTGGTAAAAAGCTCACGACGAACGAGCGTGTCGGCGGCATTTGTATCCGCTTTTTGATACGCGCCACCGGTCAGCTTCAGTGTACCCGCCTCGCCCCGGCTCAGGCTCCATCCCGGGTCCACAACCAGCGTGGCCGTCTCGTCCGCGAGCACGCGCGAGCGATCCGCCGCCGCTTCGGTTTCGTCAAAGCTTTCACGCTCATCCTGCCCCGACGCCGCCGCAACGACCGCCCGGAGCTTGACCACCTCCAGAGCATCGCCTGGTTGCCAGTAGCCGAAGACCTGCTCATAGCGCCCGGCGAACGCTTCCTCCAACGAGCCTTCGGGCGACCACGGCACCTCCAGCGGCGACTCTTGCCCGACCAGCCGCAGGTGCGCCACCCGTTGGCGGACCTCGCAACGATACGGCTCCACGCCCTCGGCTGCCAGTTGACGTCTGCCCTCAGCCTCCAGCTCGGCGAACTGTCCGGCGAGTCCATCCTGCACCTCCGCAAGCGGCTGAAGCACCTGACGCTCGCAGATGCGCTCCATCCGCGCGTGCCTCAGCCCATAGGCGCTGAGCAGGCCCGCGTCTTTTGGAAAAAGCACGGTGCGTATGCCGAGATTTTCCGCCACGGGGCAAGCATGCAGCCCGCCCGCCCCGCCGAAGCACACCAGCGCGTAGTCCGCCAGGTCGTAGCCCTCACGCACGGAGATGGCACGTATGGCGTCGGCCATACGCTCGTTAGCGATGTCGAGAAACCCCTTCAGCAACGCGTCGCGCTCGCTACCCGTGGCCGCGATGATCTCAGTCAAACGCGCCTCGGCGCCCTCCGGGCTGACCGGGATGCCGAAGTGCTCCGGATCGAGCCGCCCGGCCAACAGGTTGACATCCGTCAACGTGAGCGGGCCGCCCGCGCCATAGCAGGCCGGACCGGGCGAGGCGCCCGCGCTCTCGGGGCCGACAAAGAGCGACTTCCCATCGAAGCCACAAATGGAGCCGCCACCGGCTGCGACCGTCTCGATGCTCAGCGCGGGTGCGACGATCTGAGAGTCCCCCACCCGCTGCACATCGCGGTAGGAAAACTCGCCGTCAAAGCGCGAGACATCCGTGCTTGTCCCGCCCATATCAAAGCCGATGAGTCGCGAGAACCCCGCCCGCATCCCAACCGACGCCGCGCCGACCACGCCCCCCGCCGGACCACTGAGCAGACTGTCCTTGGGGCGGAACTGCCCGCGCCCGACCAGGCCGCCCGCACTCGTCATCACGTGCAGTCGCCCGTCGGGGATCGCAGCCTCTACTCGGTCCAGGTAGGCCTCCATAACGGGCCCGAGGTAGGCGTCGGTCACAGCAGTCTGGGCGCGAGGCACGAACTTGATAAAGGGCGCGAGCGCCGAAGACAGCGAGACAGTAGAAAAGCCTTCCTCGCGCAATATCGCCCCTAGCTGTTCCTCATGCTCCGGATTGAGATAGCTGTGCAGCAGCGCGACCGCGGCGGCCTCGCAGCCGTCTTCACGCGCCTGACGAATGGACGTAAGTAAATCCTCCCCGGTCTCCAGTTCACGCAGCACCGAGCCGTCGGCGCACAAACGCTCGTCCACCTCGATCACGCGGTCGTAGAGCGGACGCGGTTTGACGATATTGAGCGCGAACAAATCCGGTCGTCGCTGGTCGCCGATGCGCAGCAGGTCGCCGAACCCGGCGGTGACGAGAAAAAGCGTCCGCGCCCCACGCCGTTCCAGCAGGGCATTGGTCCCGCGCGTGGTCCCCAGGCGCATGGCCACGGGCGGAAGCGGCGCATCGCCGGGCGTACCGGTCATGACCCGCGCGCCGACGATGGGTGCCTCCTCGCCGGTAAACAGCTCTACCAGTTGCCCCAGCTCCACCCCGGCAGGAGTCTCCGCCAACTCCAGCTCGCCGTCTCGATGGGAAACCACCAGCCAACCCTTTTCGTCGCTACCAGTCGGGCGCAGTCGAAACCCGCGCAGCACCCCGTCGGCCATCGCAGGCAGGGCTTCCAGGCGCAACGCCGTTCCCTTCACCGAGCCGACCCGAGCCCGCAGGCATCCGCTGGAGAGCACCTTCGTCCGACACGGCTTACCTGCCGGATCGAGTCCGATCAGGTCCGTGAATGTGCCTCCCGTGTCCGCGCCGATGTGCCACATGAGCCGCATTCAAAAGCCCACCGCAGTTCCCTGCAAGCGCGGGGCTCATTTCTTTCGGTAAAAGACCGGACAATTCGCCCGAGGCGACAGACAGTCGCACGAACTGACTAACGAGCTTAGCTCCCCTCGCCCGCCCCAAACAAAAGCGCCCCGGCAGATCAGATCGTGCGGGGGCGCTGGAAAGAAGGGGGAGCGGTGCGGCGGTCTTGTCGGAGACGTAGGCGGCGCTGTAGAGGCAACCGGACGCCTCGCGTTTTAGAGGATCATGCCGGCGGCGACGGTTTCGTTGGTGAACTCGTCGATGAGGATGAAGCTGCCGGTTTGGCGGTTGCGCGAGTAGCTGTCGAAGAACAGCGGGCTGGAGGTGCGCAGGCTGATGCGGCCGATGTCGTTGAGCCCGAACTCCAGGTCGTCTTCGATCTTGTGCAGGGTGTTGATGTTCACCTTGTAGCGGATGTCCTTGACGATGGCCTTCACTTCCTTGGTCGTGTGGCGCAGGATGTACTTGCCGCGACCGGCGAGTTTTTTGGTGTCGGAGAACCAGCAGATCATCGCCTCGATTTCCTGGCTGACCTCGGGCTGGTTGTTGGGCTTGGCCAGCATGTCGCCGCGGCTGATATCGATCTCGCTGTCGAGC
>JAUTCS010000043.1 GCA_030673825.1 Verrucomicrobiota bacterium JB024
AGGCGCTCCAGATGTACTCGCCGGGCTTGACGCTTTTGGCGGCGCGGCGCTCCAGATGGCGGCGCACCAGGCGCGTGACGACGAACTCAAAGACCGTGACCTTGCCGTCCAATTCCACGAGCTGGCGCAGCCGCTGCTGGAACTCCCCGCTCGCCTCCGGTTCCATCTGTCCGAGCGCGGGCAGAGCCAGCTCGATCATCGGCAGGGTGTCCGAGCGCGGACGCTGGCGCACGCGCGGGTAAAGCTCGCGGGTTGTCTGGGCGATGGTTTCACCTGCTTCGGTCTGGAGATAGCCGAGCTGCTGGCTGCGGCGCTTCTCGTCGGCGTCGAGCACGAGCGCGTAAAGGAGCGCCCGCGCCTCCAGCGGGCTGCGCAGAAAGCTTCCAAATGCCGCGTCCAGCGACTCGCGGGTCTCGCGGGCCTGGTCGAGCGCGGCCGCTTCCAGCGTGCCCACCGTGAAGACCATCTGCATCGGGTCAACAGGCGGCAGCTTGGGCGGGAGCGGCTCGTTTTTGCGGTATGTGCGCCGGGGCTGACGTTGATAGGACAGTTCCCCCGCGTAGGCGTTGGGCGGTGGATGGCTGTCACCGGGGAGCGCCGAATCCGGCCAGGGATAAGGTGTGCGTACAAAACGTCCGTCCCAGCCGGGTTCGAGGGCGCGGATACGCATCTCCAGCGGCGGGTGCGTTTCGAAGGGGCCTCCGAGGTAGCTGCGCACGCCGCTGGAAAAAAAGAGGTGGGCGGCCTCCTCGGCGTGAGGACTGTTGATCCGGGAGCCGTAGCTGAGTCCGCCGATGCGTTTGAGCGCACCGGCGATGCCGCCGGGGTTACGGGTGAACTGCACAGCCGATGCGTCGGCGAGAAATTCCCGCTGGCGCGAAACCGCGCTCTGGATCAGCCGCCCGAAAAACACCCCGATGTTTCCGACGACAAAAAGCGCGAGTCCCGTGAGAAAAACGATCAGCATGACGGCTGCGCCCGCGGCGGCATCTTTGCCGCTGCGGGTGGATGAGAACCGCATGTGTCGCAGGCTGCCCATGACCGACTGCCCGATGATGGCAAGCACGAGGATGCCGAAGATCACCCCCATGAGGCGGATGTTTAACCGCATGTCGCCGTTTAATATGTGACTGAACTCGTGCGCGACGACACCTTGGAGCTCGTCGCGGCTGAGGTTGTCGATACAGCCTTGGGTGACGGCGATGGCTGCGTCGTCCGGGGTGAACCCGGCGGCGAAGGCGTTGATGCCGTTTTCGGGGAGTACGTAAACTTCCGGCACCGGCGTGCCCGAGGCGATGGCCATTTCCTCCACTACGTTGAGCAGGCGGCGGTGGCCGGAGTTTTGTGTGAAGGGTTCGAGCTTCTTGCCGCCCAGGCTGCGGGCGACCACCCCGCCGCCCTTGCCGAGTTCCCGGATTTTGAACACGCTGGAGAGTCCGACCACTGCTACCGTGACGACCGTGGTCCAGATGAAGATGGACGGATCCCAGAAGTTTTCCATGCCGCCGGAGCGGGTGAGCGCGCCATTCAGGATGACCACGCCCAGCAGGTACAGCACGGTGACGATGCACAGCACCGTGAGGACAAAGTAGAGCACGAGCAGCGCGGTCTTGCCGCGTGCCTGGTCCTGCCGCTCGAAAAAGTCCGTCGCCATGGCTCGGCTCTCGTGTCCCGCCCGAGCCGCCGGATGTCTCCGCACGGCGCTGTGGCGGGCGCGGGCTTATTGGAAGGAAACCTTGGGGGCCTCGCGCTCCGCGGGCGCGTCGATCTCGAAGGGCTCGGCGGGCTGGAAGCCCAGCGCTCCGGCGAAGACCACCGCCGGGAAAACTTCGCGGGCGGTGTTGTACTGCATGACCGAGTCGTTGAACGCCTGGCGGGCGAAGGCGATCTTGTTCTCCGTCGAGGTGAGCTCCTCGGTCAGTTGCATCATGTTCTGATTGGCTTTCAGGTCCGGGTAGGCTTCGGAGAGGGCGAAGAGCCGCCCGAGCACGCTGCCGAGCTGTCCCTCCGCCGCGCCAAGTTCGCGGATGGCGGCGGGGTTGTCCGGCTGGGCGGCGGCCTTCTGCTGGGCGTTGACCGCGGTGGAGCGCGCAGCGATGACGGCCTCCAGCGTCTCGCGCTCGTGCTTGAGGTAGCCTTTAGCTGTTTCGACCAGATTCGGGATGAGGTCGTAACGGCGCTTGAGCTGCACGTCGATCTGCGAAAAGGCGTTCTTAAACCGGTTGCGCAGCTGGACGAGTTTGTTGTAAGTGCCGATCACGAGGAAGACCAGCACGAGAACGATCAGGACGATGACGCCCAAAGCAATGAGACCTGACATAATACCGTGTAGTTAAACCCGCCGCCTCCGCGGAGGCGAGGATTTTTGGGATGGGCGCAAGCCCCTAATCTTCCCGCCGAATCCAGCGCGAGCCCTGGGCGACAGTCCACTGATACTTGCGGGCGGTTTCCTTGATGAGGAAGGACATGTCCTTCTCCATATCCAGCGCGAAGGCCGGCTCCAGCGCGGCTCGCAGGCCGTTGAAAGAATCCTCGGCCTGCTCGGTGCCGCCGAGCCAGTTCTCCGGCGGGGTGTACTGTTCCAGCCAGGTAAAGGGTGTGGTCAGCACGAGCTGGCCGCCGGGCTTCACCAGCGTGGGTAGCCGCTCCAGAAAGCCCAGCGGACGGGGCAGGCGGCAGATCAGGTTGCAGGCGACGACGAGGTCGAAGTTGCCGAGCTCGTCCGGCAGCGCCATGGCGTCGCCGGTGCGGAAGCTCACCCGCGTCCGGTCGATGTCCGCAGGGACGGCGGCCACGCTGCGCAGGCGCAGCTTACCCTCATGGGCGCGGGTGTAGTCGAGCAGGCCTTTTTCCGCCAAGGTCCGCGCCGCCCCGATAAAGCTCTCCGAGAAGTCGATCCCCGTCACCGCGCCGCAGATGCGGGCCAGCTCGAAGCTCGTGCGCCCGACCGCGCAGCCCACCTCCAGCGCCCGGCTTTCCGGCCCGATCCGCTTCATGTCCACCAGTTCGCGCACGCAGCGGGCCGGGAAGTCCAGCGCCTCATGCGGCCCGAAGCTGTACGGCAGCACTTCCTCCGGCGTGCCGTAGTGGAAAAGCAAATACTGGTTCAACAGATTGTCGGATTCGTAATCGCTCATGGGAACAAGTTTGAGAGTTTGAAGGTTTGAGAGTTTGAAAGCTGGAGAGGAGAGGGGGCTGTGAGAGGAACGACCGTCGCGTGTCATGGAAAGGTATGACGGCTAATCGCGTTTGGCAACCCTTGTGCGGGGGTTGGATTTGCAGCAATTGTTCTGCTGCCGCGTGCGTTGTCGAAATGAACTCTCAAACGTTCGAACCTTCAAACTCTCAAACTTCCCCGTCTTGTTTTCGCTCGCCGTCGGCGGAGCGTGGCCTGTACACTCGCTGTCGTATGGAAAAGATCGTTTGCTTCGGCGAAGTGCTGTGGGACTGCCTGCCCAAGGGGCTCTTTCTCGGCGGTGCGCCCTTCAACGCCGCCTGTCACCTGCGCAAGCTCGGATGCCGGCCGGTGGTGATCAGCGCCGTGGGCGACGACTTTCTCGGCGAGGAAACTCTCCAGCGCGCCCAGGCCCAGGGGCTCGATACCTTCGCTTTTGCGGTGAAGAAGGGCCTGCGCACCGGCGTGGCCAAGGTCGTGCTCGACGCCTCCGGCAGCGCCAGCTACGTCTTTCCCGAGCCTTGCGCGTGGGACCGTATCGAGCTCGACAATACCGCCCGCAACGAGCTTACCAGCGCCAGCGCCATCCTCTTTGGCTCGCTGGCGGCCCGGAGCGAGCGCAACGCCGAGCAGATCGACAGCATCTTGAGCGAGACGCACGCGCTGCGGATTTTTGATGTCAACCTGCGCCCCCCGCACGATGACCGGGAGACCGTTCTGGCGCTCGCGCAAAAGGCCGATGTGCTCAAACTTAACGAGCACGAACTGGCCTTCCTGGCCGGGCGCGAAGTTGTCCCTGGCGAGTTGGAGTCGGTCATCCGCACCGTCATCGACCTGACCGGCGTGCGCAAGGTTTGCGTCACCCTTGGCGGCGCGGGTGCGGCCTATTTCGACGGGCGCTGGCTGATCACGGCGGAGTCGCCGCCAGTGGAGGTGCGCGACACGATCGGGGCAGGGGACGCTTTCACGGCGGCCTTTACCGCCGGGCTCGTACGTGGCGATGCTCCCCAGGACCTGCTGGAGCGCGCGTGCCGACTGGGCGCTTATGTCGCCAGCTGCGACGGGGCCATCCCCGACTACGAGCCCGCCGAGCTGCTGGCCTGATTTCATAGGTGAAACCGGCGGGTGTCCGTTGCCCGCTTATGGCCGGATTTTTCAAAATTAGCGCTACTGGGGTGACTTCGGGGTTGAATTCGACGCGGGGGGGCTCCTTACTGGGGCTACTCGCTGCCACTTCACCGGATTGAGAAAGCTACGCGTCAAGACCCTTGCCCGTTGGCTGGTTTCCCAGAACCAGCTCGACTTTTTTCCGCTGCGCAAACACCTGCGCGGGTACACCGGCTCGGCGTTCAAGGGTGACTTCCGTGCCGGACTGAATGTGGCGCTGCTGGCCTTTCCGCAGGGCATGGCTTATGCCATGATCGCGGGCCTGCCCATCCAGTACGGGATCTACGGCTCGGCGATTGCGGCGATCGCGGCCACGTTTTTTGCCGGGTCGCGCTTCATCACACTGGGCCCGACCAACGCCACCTCCGTCACCCTGGCCAGCGCGTTTGCCGCGATGGAGATCATGCCCGCGGAAATGCGCGCCCAGTACATGCCGCTGCTGCTGCTTTTGATCGGTTTGCTGTTGATCGTCGGCGCGTATCTGAAGGTGGCGAATCTCATCCAGTACATTTCGCGTACGGTTGTGGTGGGGTACATCACGGCGGCGGCGCTGCTGATTATTGTCGGGCAGTTGAAAAATGTCGTCGGGGTGAAGTTCGCGCCCGGAGAGGAGGCGATCACGTTTTTCGACAAGCTGTTCCTGACCGTGAAGCACCTGCCCGAGTCTCATCCGGAGTCGGTTATCCTCAGTGTGCTCACACTCATCCTCTACTACGCGCTCAGCCGCAGGCTGCCCAAGCTGCCGAACGTCGCCATCGTGCTGGTGGTGATGTCGGGGCTCGCCGTGGCTGCCGACGCTTTTGCCGCCTCGCGCGGGGGCGGATTGAGTTTTCAATGGCTGAGCTCGATCGACGCCTCGCAGTGGAAGTTCACCCCGCCGTCATTGAATTTCGATGCGATCAGCCAAGTGGGGAATATGGCGCTGGCTATCGCCTTGCTGTGCGTGCTGGAGGGTACCTCCATTGGCAAGTCGCTGGCGGCGCGTTCGGGCGAGCGGCTCGACGCCAATCAGGAGATGTTCAGCATCGGTGTGGCCAACATGACCTGCGGCTTTTTCAGCGGGATGCCCGCTTCCGGTTCGCTGACCCGCTCGCAACTGAGCTGGGACAGTGGCGGCTCAACCCCCTTGGCCAGTCTCTTTAACGGCCTCATCGTGGCCGGGGGAGCTTTCGCGCTGGGGCCGTTTATCCGCTACGTGCCGCAGTCCGTGCTGGCCGTGCTGGTCATCACCATCGGCCTCTCGCTGATTAACCGCCGCGCGATCAAGCTCGTCTCCCGCGCCACTCGCGGGGACGCCATCGTGTTCTTTTCCACTCTCATTGCCGGCTTGCTGGTGCCGCTGGACACGGCGATCTACTTTGGTGTGGGCCTGAGCATTATTTTGTTTCTGCGCAAGGCGGCCTCGCCCGAGCTGGTCGAATACGGCTTCACCGACGAGGGGCAGCTGACCGAGCTGGAGGAGCAGGGGGGGCGCCGCGATCCGGAGATTTCCATCATTCATGTGGAGGGCGACTTGTTCTTTGGCGCGGCGGAGATCTTCCGCGATCAGATGCGCCGTGTCTGCGAGGACGCGAACCTGAAGATCGTCATCGTCAAGATGCGCAACGCCCGTCACCTCGACGCCACCGCGGTCATGGCCATCGAGGAGTTGCTCAAGTTCATGAACGAGCACGACCGGCACCTGCTCTTTTCCGAGTGCAAAAAGGATGTCATCCGGGTCTTTAAAAACTCCGGCCTGCTCGACGAGTTGGGCCGTGGCCACGGGGTCTTCCCCGACACCCCGCACAACCCGACCAAGTCCACCGCCAACGCCCTGCGCCGGGCCATGGAAATCATGGGCGGCCAGCAGGCCGATATCAAAATCTACGTCAACCCCGGCCGCAAAAAAGGCTGATGCGCCGTTAGTCAGGGAAGATATTGGGGGCTCCGCGCCCCCAAACCCTGCGGCAGCCGAGGGCTGCACCCCCGGTCCGGCGTCCGTGCTGCGCACAACCGCCGGACCGACTTTGAAGTCTCTGCTGACACAGCGGCCTGCCCAGCTAAAATCGATACGCGGGTGGAGTCGAAAAAGGTGGCGACCCAGTTTTGATGCTTTCGCTTTGCGATTGTTGAAAGCAGCTACGCTGCTTTCAACAATCGCAGACACGATGCGCAGCATCGAAAGTGCAGACTTCGTCTGCTGCGGGTCTGGGCTGCACAAGCCCAGAAAAAACAGTCCCAACCGCCCCGCTAGTACCGCGTCATGGACGGGTCGATTTCGCGGGCCCACTGATCGATGCCGCCGGCCATGCTGATGGCCTTGTCGAAGCCCCGCTCGCGCAGGAACTTGGCGGCGCGGAGACTGCGGGCTCCGTGGTGGCAATAGACGATGATCTCGGCGTCGCGGGGGAGGGCGTCGGCCTGGGCGGGGAGCTGGCCGAGGGGGATGTGGCTGGAGCCGGGGATGTGGCAGATTTCGCGTTCGAAGCCCTCGCGCACGTCGAGCAGGACGGGGGCGTCCCCGGAGGTGTGGCGTGCTTGGGCGGTGTGAATGTCGATTTCCATCTGGGCTTCCTCGGTTTGCGGTTCCTTGTCGGTCTCGCAGGAAAACTCGTAGTTCCCGGGATGCAACCCGGAAATACTCGGCTCGCTGCCGCACAGGGGGCAGTGAGGGTCTTTTTTCAGGTTGAGGGTGGGGAAGCGGGCGTTGAGCGCATCGACGACGAGCAGGCGTCCGCGCAGGCTCTCGCCGATGCCGAGAAGGAGCTTTAGGGCCTCCATGGCCTGGTGGCTGCCGACGATCCCGCAGAGCGCGCCGAAGACCCCGGCCTGTTCGCAGTTGGGTACGGTGCCGGGCTCGGGTATTTGCGGAAAAAGGCAGCGGTAGCACGGCCCGCCGGTGTGCGGATCGAAGACCGAGACCTGCCCCTCAAATTGAAAAATGCTCCCGTAAACCAGCGGGCGGCGGGCGAAATAGGCCGCGTCGTTGACTAAGTAGCGGGTGGGAAAGTTGTCCGAGCCGTCCACCACGAGGTCGTACTGGGAGATGAGCTCGACGGCGTTGTCGAGGGTGATGCCGCCGCGGTGCAGCTCCAGGTTACAGCCGCGGTTGAGGGCGCGCAGGCGTTCGGCGGCGGAGTCGATCTTGGCGTGGCCGACGGCAGCCTGGGTGTGCAGGACCTGACGCTGGAGGTTGTGTTCCTCGACCTTGTCAAAATCCGCCAGTCCGAGGGTGCCCACGCCTCCGGCGGCCAGGTAGAGCGAGACCGGGCTGCCCAGCCCACCCATGCCGATGACGAGTACGCGGGCCCGGCGCAGGCGCTCCTGCCCCTCGACGCCGACCTGTGGCAGGCGGATGTGGCGCGAGTAGCGCGAGAGCTCTTCCGGTGACAGTGAGTTGTCGTTCCCCATCCGGCCTATTGTTGCGCATCGGAGGGCGCTGTCGAGGCCTTGTCTTTAAATTCCGGAGCTGGGGGCGTGATCGTCAGTTTGGCGACTTCCTGCCCCTTGTACGTGACGACCGCCTCCAGCGGGCTGAGCGTGTCGGCCAGCGGTTGGTCCCCGCCGCCGGGCCAGGTCCAGCCGGGTTCCAGTTCGATGCGGCTGACGCGGGTGGCGTAGTTCAGGCTGAGGGACTGTTTGGAGGGCAGGTCCAGCGATTTTTCCTCGCTGGAGACAAGGGGAGCGGGCGGGTCGGTCTTGATCTGGGAAACCTTGGCCTGGGTGAGGCTATAAGTGTAGCGGAACTTCAGTCCCTCCAGGTCGTAGGGGGAGTCATTGGTCAGCTTGATCTTGTACTTGCTCCACCAGGAGTAGGTGATCAGGCCGTCCTCGTGCTGGCTTTTCAGGTCGTCGGTCGAGCTGTCACCGGTAAGGGTGACGAGGGTGCCTTTTTTGACCATGTCGCCGATGTGCCAGTCGCGGATGCGCTCCTGATCGTCCGCCCGGAAACTTTTGACCGGGAGGGTGAAGGTGAGCTTGTCCGCGCGCTCGAGGATGACGTCGCGCCCGTTCGCTCCGACGATACGGGCACTGATGGAGCGCCCGTCCAGCAGGTTAAAGGTATGGAAAATCTGCTCCTGGGCCTGGGCCAGGCCGGACAGGAGAAGCAGGATCAGAAGGCTGGCACGCAGGATGGGCAAAGGCAGGCTACTTGTAGAGTTTGGCCCAGTCGTATTTCTCCTTCATGCTGGAGGGACTGGACCATTCGCTGATGAAGTGGCCCTGATAGTAGAGGCGTATCCAGATGCCATCAAGCTTGTCTTTGCTGTCGTCCTTGCCCCCGTCTGCCCAGACGTAGCCTTTTTGCAGGGCGGTATTCATCATGTCGGCCTTGATGGTGTCGAAGGAGAAATCGTCCCGGGGTTTGATGCTGGGAATGGTCAGGGAGCCCTTGACGATTTCGGTTTTACCCTCACGGCGTTTATCCGCGGCGACCTTCATATGAAAAGCCAGGAAACAGTACCGGATCTCTATGTTTTCGAGGGACGTGTCACTGGTATTTTCCAGGTCCACGCGGTAATAACCGTCCCACTGCTCTACATCCACGCCTTCGACTCCCTCGATGCTCTTCGGGGTGGTGCCGGCGGCCTTGGCGTTGATTTTTAAGAGGGCATCGCGCTGGCTCAGGGTGGTCAGCATCCAGACGCGGATGATTTCCTGATCCTCCGGGCAGAAGACGGACGGATCGACGTTGAAGACGGCCCCGTCCGAACGCTTGAGGCGTACCTGGTCGCCCATCACGTTAATGAGCTCGGCGTTCATCGTGCGGCCCTGCTGGTCGGTGAAGTCGCGGTATTCGGCCTGTACGAGGCCCGGCACTAGCAGGAACAGGAGGGCGGGGATCAGTTTCAGAGACGGCATGGTTTTCATAAATGGATGAGCGGGTTATTGGGGCTCGAGCACGTACATATACTCGTTCAGGGAAAGGAAGTCACGGTAGGACATGGTCTTGAAGGCGTGCTCCGGACCCCAGGAGTCCGAATAGACAATCGTGTTGTCCGTGGGGTTGATGCCGATGATCAGACGGCAGTGTCCGGGGATGAGCCAGACGATGGGCAGGCCCTGGTCGATGACCGACTCGATCTCGCGGGCCTCCACGCGGTCCAGCTCTTTCATCCGGAAGGGTGTACTGCCGCAGACCCGTCGGATGGAGCTGGTCACGTTATCCAGCGAAGTGCCGAAGCGCTCGGTTTCGGCCAGCTTGGCCACGGCGTACATGTCCACGGGGTATCCGTAGTAGGAAAGGACGCGGGCGAGGGTGGCGGCCACGCAGTAGCCCTTGTCGCCCTGCGTGATCATGGGGATGCCGGAGACATAACGCTCGCCGTCGGCGGAGGTCTTGACGTGCGACTGGAGCCGCCCGGCGATTTTCTCCGAAGTGAAGTCTTCCGCCGTGACGGTGGGCGTACCCACGTAGGAGGACAGTTCGAGGATCAGGTATTCGCCGGGGCGGTAGCGCAGCTTGGCCTGGATGTCGTTGGGCAGGTAAAATAACTCCGCGTCATTGCCCAGGGCGTTGATGCCGGAGGCGACGCCGTGTGCCTCGATGCCGTGCGCGCTGTCGAAGGCGGTCTGGAGTTTTTCCAGCTTCTCGTGCAGGATAGGATGGGCGCGACGGGGGTCCACCACGCTGTTGCGGTCGCCTTTATTCCAGTAGTTGATGATGATGCGCAGGACCTTGTCCGGCGGTTTCTGCTCCAGTCGGACCTCAAGCGGCATCTGATCCCAGGCGAAACCGTCCTGCATCGGGCGGCCGGAGGAGAGAGAGGTGGGGGCGTCTTCATCGCCCCCGAGCAGGGTAATTTTGCCAGTGAGAAGACGCTCCTTAAGCTGCATCATGCTGCCGGGCCAAGGGTTGTCGGCCTCCAACTGCTTCTTGAGCAGGGGAAAGGTGTCGATATCATCGCGCACGCGGGCGTAGTCCCTCGGGCGGATTTCGCGAAGATCGGGGATGGCGATCAGGGCGTGGATGGGCGGGGCGTTGTAACGGGGGTACTCGACCAGCCAGGTATCGCCGCTGAAGTTGGCTTCGAGGACTTTGACCTTCACGCCCGGCTGGAAGTCTCCGAGGGTCTTGCCGGTGTCGGGGTCGTAGGCCGCCGTGGCCTCGGTAAACTCCCAGCTCTCCGGTAGTCCGAGAGGCGCGTAGCCCGCAGTGGCGCTCAGGGCCAGCAGGGCCGGAGCGACTCGGAGTAGGCGGGAAAAGATGGCGGAAAGCATCGTCTAAAACCGGTTATTTTAAACGGAAGGGGAGTTCATTGTTGTGTCCGGACCGCTAAAAATCAAACATGTTCACCCTATGCCGGAAAAATACGTTGTCATTATGGCCGGTGGCCGCGGTGAGCGCTTCTGGCCGCAAAGCCGCCTGCGCAAGCCCAAGCACCTCCTGCCCATCGTGGGCGAAACCTCCATGCTCGGTCAGACTATCGACCGCCTGGAGGGGCTGGTCCCCACCGAGAATATCTTTGTCATCACCAACACCGAGCAGCGCGACGCCGTGCTGGAGGTTTGCCCCGGGCTCTCCCCGGAAAATGTGATCGGCGAGCCCGTCGGGCGCGATACCGCCCCCGCCGTCGGCCTGGCCGCGCTGCTGGTCAAGCGCCGCGACCCGCAAGGGGTCTTCGCCATCCTGCCTGCTGACCACGTGATCCACGACCACGACGGTTTCCAGCGGGTGCTGCGGGCCGGGTTCGACGCCGCTTCGTCCGAGCCTGTGCTGGTCACGATCGGTATCGAGCCGACCTATCCGGCCACCGGCTACGGCCACATCCACAAGGGCGCGGAGTGGACCACGTTCGACGGCCTCCAGGCCTACCGTGTGCAGCGTTTCGTCGAAAAGCCCGACCTGGAAACGGCTCAGGGCTACTTCGACAGCGGCGAGTATTTCTGGAACGCCGGGATGTTCATCTGGGCCGTTTCGACCGTCGAGGACGCCTTCGCCAAGCACTCCCCGAGCCACGCCCGCGACTTCGCCGAGATGAACAAGGCCCTCGACGCGGGCGAACCGCTCGACGCGGCGATGACGCGCTTTTACCCCGAGATGGAAAAAATCTCGGTGGACTTCGCCCTCATGGAAAAAGCGGACAACGTCGTCACGCTGCCCTCGGCCTTCGACTGGGACGACGTGGGTGAATGGCCCGCCGTGGCCCGCCACCACGAGCCCGACGCCGCCGGTAACGTCCTCAAGGGCCCGGCCATGGTCGAGAGCGGCTCCAACAACATTATCGTCAGCACCAAGGGGCACCTGACCGCCGTGGTCGGCGCGGACGACCTCATCGTGGTCCACACCGACGACGCCACCCTCGTCTGCCCCAAGGCCCGCGCCCAGGAGATCAAGGCCCTCGTCAAGCGCATCGGCGCCGACGCCGCCCTCAAGCATTTGACCTGAGGGCGTTTGGGAAAATATACACTCGGAATGAACGCAGAGATCGAAAGATTCGAATCTGGCTGGAGTGGATTGTCTCTTGTCGTGAACGATGAAGATATTGATAGGCTGATTCTTCGCCTTCGTTCCCTTCAGAAAATGGAAATCGGACATTTCCATCTTCGAAGGAGTGACTTTTCGGGAACAACCAGCATTGCTGATATTGAGTTCTCATTGAGTGGGAAAGATACGTTGCATTCGATGTATGTCGAATAGCCTTGTCGCTCTGTGTCGCTCTGTGTCCTCTGTGGTTAATTTCTACTGCCTCCCATGAACTTCCTCGGCATCGATTACGGCGAAAAACGCGTCGGCCTCAGCTACGGCGACGAGATCGGGGTGGCAGTGCCCATCCCGGCGGCGGTTGAGCCGACGAAAAAAGCCCGTTTGGAGCGCATCGGCGAGGAGATCAAACGCCGCCGCATCGATGCGTTGGTGGTCGGCTATCCGTACAACATGGACGGCACGGTCGGCTTCAAGGCCAAGGAGGTGGACGCCTTTATCGGGGAGCTGGAGCAGCGTTTCGGGCTGCCGATCTTTCGCAGTGACGAGCGGCTGACCTCGCAGCAGGTCGAGCGCGGCATGGCCGCCATGCCGGGGCGCAAGCGCCTCAGCCCGCAGGCTCAGCGGGCCGCCCGTGCCTCCGGTGAGGTGGACTCCCGCGCCGCCGCGCTCATCCTCCAGGACTACCTCGACAGCCAAGTCGTGGGGCAGGGGGGCTTCCTGCCCGAGCAGGAGGACGACGAGGCATGAGCGCCGCCCCCGCCGCCGTCCGCAAATTCAAAGCCGTCTGCGCCTACGACGGGACGGAGTTTTACGGGTGGCAGAGCCAGGCCGGGGGCAACACCGTGCAGGACTTTATCGAGGCCCGGTTGGCCGTGATTTTAAAAACCCCCACGCGCATCCACGGGAGCGGGCGGACGGACTCCGGGGTCCACTCGCGTGGGCAGGTTTTTCACTTCGAAGCCGATTGGCCGCACCCGCCCGCCACGCTCCTGCGGGCGCTACGCTGCGGCCTGCCCGCGGGCATCCAGGTTACGCGCCTGAGCCGCGCCGGGGCGGACTTTCACGCCCGCTTCTCCGCCACCGGCAAGCGCTACTGCTACCGGCTCTACGAGGGCTTCGCCCTGCCGTGGGAGAGCCGCTACTGCTGGTCGCTGGGGAACCGCCGCCTCGACACTGCCGCCATGGCCGAGGCCGCCGCGCATCTGGTGGGCGAGCACGATTTCACCGCGTTCGGGGCGAACCGGGGTGACGGTTCGGCGGACAACCCGCTCAAGGA
Organism: Verrucomicrobiota bacterium JB024; assembly: GCA_030673825.1. Classification (GTDB taxonomy): domain Bacteria; phylum Verrucomicrobiota; class Verrucomicrobiia; order Opitutales; family Cerasicoccaceae; genus Ruficoccus. The sequence goes on from JAUTCS010000043.1 coordinate 13,027, forward strand.
CATGCGCCGGGTGGCCGTGTCGCGCCGGGGCCGCCGGGTGACGATCACTTTCGAGGCGAGCGGCTTTCTCTATAAGATGGCCCGGAGCCTGACCGGCACGCTGGTCGAAGTCGGCCTGGGCAAGCTTACCCCCGCCGAGGTCAAAGCCATCCTTACCAGCCGCCAGCGCACCGAGCAGATCGCCACCGCCCCGGCCAAGGGCCTGTGGATGGAGCGCGTGTATTACTGAAGTGCCTTTAGCGATGAAGGAGGTGCGGGTTGCGTTCCCGTCACTGCGCGTTGGTCGCGTTGTATTTTTTCAGGATGCTGTTCCAGGCGGGGCTCTGGATGTACTCAAGCATGGCGACGTCGATCTCGTGCTCGTAGGGTGAGCCGTGGGGGAGGGCGAGGGCCAGATAGCTCGGATTGAAGATCTGCGTGGAGACTTGGAGCTGCTCGGGGAAGTCCTTCGCCACCCAGTACGAGAGTATCGGGTGGTCGTGGACAAAGGCCTTGATCTGGCCGCTTTCGATCGCCTCCAGCCCCTCTTGCACGCTGTCGAACATCTGCGGGTGTATGCCCCGGCTGTCCAGAAAGTCCTGAGCGGCGGATTCCCCGAGCACACCGACCTTGTACTTGTGGAGATTGCCCAGGTTGATGGTCTGGGTGTTGATCTGCCCCATGGTCAGGGCGGTGGCGATCGCCCCGGTGAAGCCCGAGATGATCAGGATCGAGGTAAACATCCAGACAAAGCCGATCGCGCGGCCCCAGAACGTGACCGGCGCGCGATCGCCGTAGCCAACCGTGGTCATGGTCACGGCGGACCACCAGAAGCCGTTGCCCAGGCCCGAAAGCGAGCGACCACCGAACTGCGAGGAGTTGTGCTTGCGCTCGAAGAGCCAGATGAGAAACCCGGCGGCCAGGATCACCGCCAGCAGCGCGAGGAGCGCCTTGAAAAAGTCCATCGTGAACACGCGCCGGAGCAGGTCGGTGATGATGTTGTCCTTTTCCGATCCGCTGGCGATGCCCAGTCCGGTCCCGTAAAAGGTATGCGTGAAGTCCATATCGACCACGCGGTCGGCGGTCACGGTGATGGCGGAGGCGCCGACCTGGGCCTTGCCCTCGGCCACACGATCAAGCAGGTCGCCCAGCTCGTCCTCCTCGTAGGTGTAGTCGTAGCCGAGCTGCTTGGCGATGGCCTCCCACAACTCAATCGTGATCCCCGTCCACTGGCCGGACTCGTCCTTGAAGGAAAAAGGTGGGGCTTCACGCGTGGCCACAATAAGCCGGACGGGTTTGGCGGTGTTTTCGGAGGTGGCGTCGTCGGCAGCAGTAGCACGGGTGTTGGCTGGGACATCCGTTTTTGCCGCTGGCGAGGGCGCATCAGCGTGGGCGGTGATCT
>JAUTCS010000044.1 GCA_030673825.1 Verrucomicrobiota bacterium JB024
CCCAGTACTGGCCATTGAAGCTGATCGTGCCAAGAACCGAGGGTTCATAGCTGGTGGCCTCTTCCTCGCTCAACTCGACCGGTTCGATCAGCCCGGCATCCGCCAGTTGCGGCAGGACACGGCTACCCAGATAGGCCAGCGCTGCCGGCGATCCGGCCGTAACTCCGGCGGTCCTGCCAAGTACGTGGACTCCGCCGGTCCGCGCACCATTGTCTCGGTGGACGAGATCAACATTCAGGATTGGTCGAGCGCGTCCGACCAGATGATCGACTCGCTGCTGTCCTCGGGTGTGCTGGAGCGTGCGCCCTCGCAGCCCGCCGTCCTCGCGGTCAGCCGGATCATCAACGACACCCGCACGCACGTGGACACCGACCTGTTGACCAAGCGCATCCGTATCGCGCTCAACCGCTCGGGCAAGGCCATGACCACGACCACGATCGACGTGCTGGCTTCGCCGGAGGACCCGCTCGCCGCCGCCGTCAGCCAGAAGGCTGCCCCCACGCCTTTCTTCAGTCTTTCGGGCAAAATCCTCGAAGTGAACGCCCGTGCTGGCGACACCAAGCAGGTCACCTACGTCTTCCAGCTCTCGCTGACCGAGATCACCACCGGCCTGGCCGTGTGGGAAGACCAGGTCGAGATCACCAAGCAGGGCTCCCGCGCCTCTGTCGGCTGGTAGGTCCGGCTAGCAAGCCCTCGGCGCTTGATCCGATTGAGGGGCTGTGCCCCTCAGTCGCAGTCAGCGGTCGTTTGCCTACAGGAGTACACCTCTCCCGCAAGTGATGTCAGTCGGGGTTCGTTTGAGGGGGCGTCAACCGCCGTTGCCCATGCCGCCGCGTTGGCGGAGGCATCGGTGATCCGGCAGGATCACAGGTCAAGGACAAGGTCCTTGTTTAGGCCTTGATGACGGAGGAGAGCTGGAAGATCGGCAGGAACATGGCCATGACGATGCCGCCGATGATGACGCCGAGTACGCAGATGAGGATCGGCTCCATCAGGGAGGTCAGCGACTCGACGATGTTCTCGACCTCGGTGTCGTAAAAGTCCGAGATCTTGTTCATCATACCGTCCACGTTACCGGTCTGTTCCCCGGCGCGGGCCATGTGCTTGACCATGGGGGGGAAGTAGGGAGTGACGGCGACCACTTCGGAGAGCTGTCCGCCCTGGCTGATATGGCGGCTGATGCTGGCGCAGGCCTTTTCGATAAAAACATTGTCCGAGGCGCTGGAGCAGATTTCCAGGGCGCGGAGGATGGGTACGCCGCTACGCAGCAGGATGGAATAGGTGCGGCAGAAGCGCGAGACGTTGATTTTTTGCGTCAGGTTGCCGATGATGGGCAACTTTTTGAAGACCGTGTCCCGGGCTTCGCGGCCGCCCGGGGTCTGAGTGACTTTTTTATAGAGGAAGATCAGCCCGATGACCCCGGCGATGATGAACAGGATGTAGCTCTGGAGAAACTCGCTGAGGTTGATCAGCATCTGGGTCGGCTTGGGCAGCTCGGCGCCGAAGTCGTTGAACATGCCCGCGAAGACCGGGATGACCTTGATCAAGAGAACGGCGACCAGGCCCACGGCGAGCGAGATAACCGCGATCGGGTAGGTCATGGCACTTTTGACCTTTTTGTGCAGGGCGAGGGAGTCCTCGAAGTAGATCGCCACCTTGGCCATGATGTCGGCCAGGGCGCCGGAGGCTTCACCGGCCTCCACCATGCTCACAAAGAGGTTGGGGAAGGCCTTGGGGAACTTGCGCACGGCATCCGAAAACGAGGTCCCGCTGGAAATGTCGTTGCGGACCTCGCGGATAATGATGCGGAAAACGGGGTTCTCCGTCTGCTCCTGGAGGGCGTCCAGGGCTGAAACCAGTGGCAGCCCGGCTTCGAGCATGGAGGATATCTGCTGGGTGAAAACCGTGATCTCCTCAAGCTTGATTTTCTTGCGGCGCGCTTGTTTTTCGTAGGCACGTTGTTTGGCCAGACGCTGCTTTTCGGCGAAAGTCAGCTTTTTCTTTCTGCCTGCCGCCGTCGCGGCGGGCGCGCTTTGTGATAACATGGCCATGGACGCTGCCTGGGATGAGGGGGTGAAACGATAGAGGCGGCCAGCCCTTTAGACGGGTCGCATGATGGTATTAGCTTGACCGTTAAGCCCTTCCGGGTCAAGTCTCCTGCCCTACGTCATTTTTGCGGGCGTAGTTTAGTGGTAAAACCTCAGTCTTCCAAACTGATGATGTCGGTTCGATTCCGTCCGCCCGCACCAATCCGGCCAGAGCGTACCCAGGAGGGTGTGAGGCGGCCGGACACCGCCGTCAATAGGCCTGTTGTGCGACAACCGGGTTGAAAACCGGTGGTGTTTCCTTCATCTGTGGTCTCATGACTGGGAGTTCTCGGTACCGTTTAGTATGGGTTGTCTGCCTGTTATTGCTGGCCGGCTTTTTGGCCAACAGCATCAGCAGCTACTACGTTTCGCGGGCGAATGTGCGCGAGACGATCATTGAGAGTTCGTTGCCTCTGACCTCGGACAATATCTACTCCGTGATCCAGCGCGATCTGCTGCGGCCCATCTTCATCTCCTCCATGATGGCCAATGATGCCTTTTTGCGGGACTGGACGCTCGCGGGGGAGCAGGATGTCGGGCAGATGGAGCGCTACCTGGAGGAAATCCGCCGCGAATACGGTACCGTGGCGAGCTTCTTTGTCTCCGAAAAGACCCGCAACTACTACTACTGGGACGGCATCCTCAAGCAGGTGAGCGAGAGCGAACCCCGCGACGTGTGGTACTTCCGCGTGCGTCAGATGGACAAGCCGTTCGAGATCAACGTGGACCCCGACATGGCCAACCACGATGCCCTCACGGTCTTCGTCAACTACCGTGTTTATGACTACGGGGGCAACTTCATCGGCGCGACGGGCACGGGCCTGACCGTCAACCATGTCAACATGCTGATCGAGGACTACGAGGAGCGTTTCGCCCGGGAGATTTTCTTTGTGGACCCGGACGGGCGGATCGTCCTGCATCCCACCGCCAGCGGGTTGTCATCCTATGACACCCTCGCGGATGTGCCCGGACTGGCCGAAGAAGCGCCCCTCCTGCTGCACACCAAGGAGGAGCAGAAGCTTATTTACGAGCGCGATGGAAAGACCTTTTTTATCAACAGCCGCTGGGTGCCGGAGCTGAACTGGTACCTGATGGTCGAGCAGTCGGAGGACGAGCTGCTCTCTCCCCACCGTAACACGCTGCTGATCAATATCCTGCTGGCTCTGGTCATCACGGCGGTGGTCTCGGGGCTGTGCCTGTCGGCGATCAATATCTATCATAAGCGCCTCAAGGCTCGCCACGACGAGCTCGAGATCAAGAACCGGGAAATCGAATCGCAGAAACAGGAACTGGAGCGGGGCGCCGACGAGCTGGCGCAGGCGAACGAGGCCCTCTCGGCCATGAACCGTGAGAAGGACGAATTTTTGGGGATCGTCGCGCATGATTTACGCAGTCCGCTGGCGACTATTCTCGGCCTCTGTGCGTTGATGGAGGATGAGCTCAAGGACGCCAAGGGGAGCTCGCGTGAGTTCCTCAAGGATATCCACAACAGCAGCCTCCACCTGCAGGAGCTCATCGGCGACATTTTGGACATCAGCTCGATCGAGAGCTTTCACGGGCCGCTGGACCTCGAACCCTGCGTCTGGAACAGCCTGGCCATGGAAGCGCAGGAGCGCTACAAGCCCCAGGCTGCGGCCAAGGGTATCACCCTGAAGACGCATCTCGACCTGGCCGGGGAGCAGGCCGTCCTGACCCGGAGCAAGTGGCTGGCCATCTGCCTGAACAACCTCGTCAACAACGCGATCAAGTATTCGCCGCACGGCAGCGAGGTCTGGATCGAAACCGTCGTCCTGCCCGGCGGCGAGTGCGAGCTGCGCGTGCGCGACCAGGGCCCCGGCATTCCGGATGCCGAGCGCGGCAAGCTCTTCCAGAAGTTCAGCCCGCTTTCCTCCCGGCCCACCGGTGGGGAGCAGTCCAGCGGGCTCGGGCTCTACATTGTCCGCAAGATGTGCCAGCGTCTCGGAGCGACAGTCGAGCTGGAAGAGGACAGCAGCCAGGGCTGCTGCTTCGTCATCCGCCATCCGCGTCATACCTCCCGGCGGATTTAGGGGCCAGGGCTTGTCTTTTTGACCGCCATTTCGGCGCTCTGGGGGGCTTCCGGCTTCGGCGTGGGGGTGTCTTTTGGGATTGAAAGGGCGGGGTGGTCGTGTTGACTGGTGGGATATGCCGGTCGCCTTCATTACGGGAATCACGGGTCAGGACGGGTCCTATCTCTGCGAACTTTTGCTGGAGCAGGGCTACACGGTCCACGGCCTGGTCCACCGCCCGGACATGCTGGCCCGCAGCAATATCGGCTATCTCCTCAAGGACGAAGCCATCTACAACAAGCGGCTTTTCCTGCACAACGGGGCGTTTGAAGACGCCACGCACCTGCGCCGCATCATCAGCAAGGCCCGCCCGGACGAGTTCTACCACCTGGCCGGGCAGTCGAGCCCGCGCCTGAGCCTGGAGCTGCCCGAGACCACGGTGGACAGCATCGGCATGGCTACCCTGCGGCTGCTGGAGATCATCCGCGACATGGACCACGCGCCGAAATTCCTCTACGCTTCCAGCGCGGAGGTGTTCGGCTCGCCCTCGCACTCCCCGCAGGACGAGACCACGCCGCTGCGCCCGACCACGCCCTATGGCGCGGCCAAGGGGCTCTCGCAAGAGCTTTGCCGGATCTACCGCACGGCTTACCAGCTGCCGACTTGCGCAGCTATCCTTTACAACCACGAGTCCCCGCGGCGCAGCCCCACCTTTGTCACCATGAAGGTCGCGCAGGCCGTCGCTCAGATCAAGCTGGGGCAGGAGCGGGAGCTCTCACTCGGCAGCTTGGCGGGCAAGCGCGACTGGGGTTGGGCGCCCGACTACGTCAAGGGCATGTGGATGATGCTCCAGTCTGAGCCGGTCGATGACTTTATCCTGGCCACGGGCGTGATCCACACGGTCGAGGAGCTGGTCGCGGCGGCTTTCAGCAGCGCGGACCTGAACTGGCGCGACTACGTCCGCTACGATCCGGGCCTCGTCACCGCCGTTGAGCCTTACGCCCCGTGCGGCAACCCCTCCAAGGCCCGCCGCCTGCTCGGCTGGAAGAACACGGTCCCGATGGAAGAAATGATGGACCGCCTAGTTGCTTATTGCCTCAAACAGCTCAAGTAGCCATTAGTGAACCCCGATTTTCAAAAAAATATGAAAAAAGCACTTATTACCGGCATCACGGGTCAGGACGGTTCGTACCTGGCGGAGCTTCTCTTGGAAAAGGGCTACGAGGTCCACGGCATTGTGCGCCGTTCCAGCTCCATGAACCGGGGCCGCATCGACCATCTGCACGAATATGAGCAGGGCGATAACCAGCGTCTGTTCCTGCACTACGGCGACCTCGGCGACTCCGTTGCGCTGGTCAAGCTGCTTTACCAGATCCAGCCGGACGAAGTGTACAATCTCGCGGCCCAGAGCCACGTGCGCGTCAGCTTCGACATCCCCGAGTATACGGTGGACGCCACCGGTACGGGCGCGGTCCGCATCCTGGAGGCCATTCGCGAGGCCGGCCTGGGCAAGCACGTGCGCTACTACCAGGCGTCCTCCTCCGAAATGTTCGGCAAGGTGCAGGAAGTCCCCCAGACCGAGCGCACGCCGCTGTACCCGCGCTCGCCTTACGCCTGCGCCAAGGTCATGGCCCACTACCTGACCATCAACTACCGCGAGTCGTACAACCTTTTCGCCTGCTCGGGCATCCTCTTTAACCACGAATCCCCGCGCCGGGGTGAGAACTTCGTCACCCGCAAGATCACCCGTGCCGTTGCCCGCATCAAGGCCGGTCGTCAGGACAAGCTCTACCTGGGCAACCTCGACTCGCGCCGCGACTGGGGCTACGCCAAGGAGTATGTCGAGGCCATGTGGCTGATGCTCCAGCAGGACGAGCCGGACGACTACGTCGTCGCCACCAACGAGACCCACAGCATCAAGGACTTTCTGGAGGCGTCGTTCTCCTGCGTGGACCTGGACTGGCAGGACTTTGTCGAGTTCGACCAGCGCCTGTTGCGTCCGGCCGAGGTGGACCTGCTCATCGGCGACTATTCCAAGGCCAAGGAGAAGCTCGGCTGGGAGCCGCAAACGCGCATGAAGGCGCTGGCTGAGCTCATGGTCCGCTCCGACCAGGAGCAGCTCGAACGCGAGCGCTACTGGTAAGTCCCGCCGGTTCCCGGCTGATGCAATCTTTTCCCGATCCATGACCGAACGCGAAGTACGCCTGTGGATGCTGGAGGAATCTGTCGCGGATTCCTGGTGGCTGAGTGTGGACGAGGAGACCAGCGCCGACGCCGTCACACTGGCGCGCGCTGCCGACTACGCTGCCGCCAATCCGGAGAAATCAGTCCAGCTGCTGCATGTGGACCAGGCCGAGGCCAAGGTCCCGCCGTGGATCATCCTGGATCCCTCACCGGTTATGACCCCGGAGGAGCGGGTGAATTTCAGCCGCCCCAAATCCTGGGTGGGCCTGATTATCCAGATGGCCGTGCTGCTTGTAGTGATTGCGGGCATCGTCTATTTCGTACTGCCGGAGCCTCCTCCGGAAGAAAATGAAAACACCTCCAGCGTGGTGGCCAGTCGCGAGGCCATGCTGAAAAAGCTGGCTGCGGTGACGGATCTGGGCGCGGCGGAGGCGCCGGTGATCGACGCCACCATCGCCCGTAGCGGGCGTATCTTTTTCATCACCAATCATAACAAAGACGCCTGGCCCTCGCTCACCATTCACCTCCAGGACGGTTACGTCTGCGAGTGGAGGGAGGAGGTGCCCTCCGGCGTCACCATGCAGATCCCCTTCCGGATGTTCCTCAAGGACGGTCAACCGCTGGCCGACGGCGAAGTGGACCTGAAGCGGGTCGTGCTGGAAGTCCCCGGCCTGCGCAAGTGGGAGAAAATCTTTTGAACCTGATCCTGCTGCACTCCCACGAAGAGGCCGCGCATCTGCCTGGGGGGGACCCCCGCGTGCGGCACATTCGCGAAGTCCTGCGCATGGGGCAGGGGGACGCCTTTTATGTCGGCTTGCCCAACGGGCCCCGTGGCCGCGCCATTATCTTGGCTGACGAGGGAGCGGAGGGGCTGTGGCTCAAGGTCGAGTGGGAGCCATCCGCGCCCGTTTCCCAGCCGCTGGTGCTGTTGGTCGGGCTGCCCCGTCCGCAGACGGCGCGGCGCGTCCTTCACGATGCCGCCTCGCTGGGCGTTCGTGCCGTGCATTTTTTTCAGGCGCAAAAGGGCGAGCCCTCCTACGCCGAGAGCCGCCTGTGGCAGACGGATGAGTGGCAGCAGCGCCTCCACGAGGGAGCCGCCCAGGCTTTCAGCACGATCATCCCCGAGGTGACGCATGCCGCTAGCCTGGCTGAGTGTATCGAAAATATGGATACGTCGGTGCGTTCCCGCTACGCGCTGGATATTTACGAGTCCACTTCGCCGCTGGCCGCCATCGATCCGGTGGAGCTGGGGCATTCGGCGGGGCGCCGCCCGAGTCTGGCCCTGGCCATCGGGGCGGAACGCGGCTGGTCCGCCGACGAGCGTGACACGTTGCGGGGCGCGGACTTTGAGCTGGTCCACCTCGGCGAGCGCGTGCTGCGCACGGAGGCGGCGGTTATCGCCGGGGCCACGCTCGCGTTGGCCGCCCTGGGCGCTCTCGACCAGCCCTACATCAGCGAGGACTGAGGTCCCCTGCGAATTCGGTGCCCTCCGCGGTGAAAGAAGAAAAGATTAACCACAGAGGGCACAAAGGACACAGAGAGTTTTTTAAGAAATGAGTTTATCCGTGTTTCATCCGCACGCATCCGTGGCTGAAGAATAATCTTAAACTGAAAAAGAAATGGGGAGAGGGCTCCAGTCAGCGCTGCCATCTCTCTGCGGCTATGCACGGAGACTGAAGTCACGTCGCGTCAGCGACGTTTCACGGACTGTCCAAGCAGGAAACGTCGCTACGCGACGTCAGGTTTTTGTTTTCGTCCAAACCCGTGGGTTGAAACCCACGGCTAACCATCAACCGTCGCTACGCGACGAATTAACCCGAGGTGCT
>JAUTCS010000045.1 GCA_030673825.1 Verrucomicrobiota bacterium JB024
GTTGTCGCAAACCAGGCGCAGGTCGGGGCCTGGCGCCAGATGCCACTGAAGATTGGCGATGGCGTCGCCGGGTTCACCGGCGAGGCCCGTCGGACGATAGAACAGTTTCAGGCGTGTCAGAACGCTGGACCGACTTTGTAGCCTGTCCTGACGGAGGTTCGTCCCAGTGAGATCCTCATCTTGCTGGCGCCGCTATTTCTAATGGTGGCGACCCAGTTTTGATGCTCCCTCAGCGTTTGTTGAAAAGAGCGAAGCTGTTTTCAATAAACGCTGATGCGATGCGCAGCATCGAAAGTGCAGGCTTTGCTTGCTGCGGGTCTGGGCTGCATAAGCCCAGTTCTTCCTCCCTCTCCTAAAAGAAGGGGCTGCGGTTCATGATGGTGAGGTCGAGGCCGTTGATGATGTCGCGGCAGTTGCGGGTCTCGGTGGCAAGGTCGCTGTAGCGGCGCACGAGGGCGAGGAAGACGGCCACGTCTCCGGCGGGGACGGTGCGGTTGAGGTGTTCCTGGCGAAAGAGGACCAGCAGCTCCTGGTTGAGCCGGGTGTTGGGCGTATCCAGATCTGGATACGAGGCGGGGCGTTTGCCGGTTTCAAAGGTCTGCTCGAACTGGTCCAGCGTTTCCTGGAGGCGGATGTTGAGCTCTTCCATGATCGGGGCCATGCGGTGGGCGAGCACGGGAACCATGGGGCGGCGAATAGCCCGCTCCAGCGCCTGGAGCCGGAAGCGCAGCCCTTGCAGGCACAGGGCGAGGTGCTGGTACTTGCCCCGCTGGGGCTCCTCGGATTTGTGCAGGCCGATCTGGCTGATCCATTCCTGAGAGGTGCCGGGCAGGTCAACCAGCTTGGTTTCAAGTGAGCCGACGACGGCGATGGGGGCCTCGCCCCGCAGCACTTGCGGCGTGTAGAGCTTTAAGTAGTCGCGGCAGTCCTTGAAAAAGTCCTTCAGGGTCGAGCGCAGCTGATGCTCGGGGATAACGGGCCAGATCAGGCGCAGGACGGTGGCGCAGATGAGGAAACCGAAAATGATGCCCATGAGGCGCTCGATGCCCGGTTCGAGGGAGACGTCCTGCTGGTTGGAGACGGAGGTCATGAGCAGGAAGGCGAGAAAGGCCTGGAACCCGGCGTAGGAGTAACGGGCGGGGCCGTAGTTGATCAGGCTGAAGACCATGAAGCACAGGAACAGGACCGGAGCGAGCTCCTCGAAAGTCTCCAGATGCGGGGTAACCGTGAGCAGGAAAAACGCCGCCACGGTGCCCCCGAGCAGGCAGCCCGCCAGCCGGAGCATCGACTTCTGGTTGCTGGCGACGAGGGTTTTCTGGATGAGGATGGAGGCGCTGATCACGCTGGGCACGCCGCCGGGGTGCTGGGTCCACAGCCACAGGTAAAGGGCGCCGAGGACGGCGATGCCGACCTTGACCCCGTGCTTGAGGCGCATCATGTCCGGACGCCAGGCCGCCTTGTGGCGGCGGACGCGCTCCTTGACCTCGCGGCGCTCGCGGCCGGGCTGGAGAATGGCTACGGCAGCCTTGCGCATGAGCATGACTACGTGCTCGATCTCGGCCAGGTTGGCGTAGTAGGCCATGAAGGAAGTCGTGTCGCTGAGTTCGTAGCGCAGGGGCGTGTCGCTGGCCCGGAGACCTTCGAGGTGCTGCTGCAGCGCCTCGTGCGCGGCGGGGGCGACCGTCGGGGGCAGGGGGCCGGGCTTGGCGAAAAAGTCCGCCAGCGCGCACAGCTCGGCCCGCAGGGCGTCGGTATAGGCCCGCAGCTCCTCGCTGAGGTTTTCCTGGTAGCGCCGGGGGAAGTCTCCCTGCGTCGAGTGCAGCGTCGTGACGACAGAGACGAAAGTCCCCTCCATGAACTGCAAAGCCCCTTGCAGGCTCGTGCGGTGGTTGGAGAAGCGGCTGGAGTCGAGCATGGCCTGCGGGAGCAGGGCGCGGAGCTTGGGGAAGGCCCCGCTGAGCTTCTCGCTCAGCTTGCCCGAGTCGGGGACTTTATCCCCGTAACCGCTGTACAAGGCGGTCGAGTGGTCAAAGAGCCGGATGCAGTCCCGCAGCGTCGTGGACATCTGGCGGCCCATTTCCCGGCTGGCGCTCTGGGGCCACAGCAGGGAGTTGACGACGAGGGCGACGACGACGCCGAGGCTGATCTCGGACACCCGGAAAAACACCACCGGCCAGAGCTCGTCCAGATTGTTGAAGACCTGGGCGTTGATAATGGAGACCGTGATCCCGCTGAGGAAAAACGCGTACGGGTAGAACTTGCCCGTGCCCATGTACCCGGTGAAGACCAGAAAGGCGAAAAGCATCGCGCAGTAGCCGAGCTGGTTCTGCGGGAATGCGCCGCAGATGAAGTACGTGGCGACCCCGGCCACGAGCGTGCCGATGAGCCGCATGATGCCCTTTTCCAGCGAGGCGCCGATGTAGGGCAGGGTGGCCACGAGTACGGAGATCCCGGCCCAGTAGGGGCGTTCCCAGCCCAGGCCCATCGCTATGCCGATGGCGATGACGGCAGCCAGCGAAGCCTTGAACGAGGTCAGCCAGCGCAGTTTGTTCAGTTTGGGCCAGTGCCAGCGGGCGGTGCTCACACCTGTCGTGCCGGCTATGCTTTCCTGAACGGCCATACGAAATAATTCGCATTGTCATTAACGGCACTTCCCCTGATTGTAAACGCCGATGATTGTCGAAATGATGGAGCGTCTGTCCCGGGTGGTCCCGCCCGATTGGCGCTTGCCCGCCGAGATCGACTTTTTTGGCTTTTACCTGACGCCGATTTTCGTCGTTCTGCCGCTGGGGATCGCCCTGGCCGGCCTCTCCGTCTGGCTGATTGACCGCGCCCGCCTGACACGCTTTATCTGGCATCCGCCGCTGTTTCTGTTTTCGCTGTCGATCATCTACGGCGTCGCGCTCTCACTGCTCTTCATGCCTGTCTGACCGGTATGCTCAAAACGATCCTCAAAGTCCTCGTCACACTCTGTGTCCTCGCGCTGGCCGCCATCCTGGGCTGGGTGTACTGGCACCAGTACCTGCTCAACCCGTGGACCCGCGACGGGCAGGCGCAGGCCTACGTCGTCGGCATCGCCGCGCGCGTGAGCGGGCCGATGATCGACGTGCCCGTGCAGGACAACCAGTACGTCAAGGAGGGGGACCTGCTCTTCGCCATCGACCCGACCGACTACCAGCAGGACGTGGACGCGGCCAAGGCCTCGCTGAACAAGGCTCAGACCACCGCCGAACTGCTCAAGCTCGAGATCGACCGGCGCACACCGCTGCTGGCCCAGCAGTTGATCTCGCTGGAGGAGTACCAGGTGCTTCAGGCCAAGTACGCCGAAGCCCTGGCGGACATCGAGGTGGCGGCGGCCCGTGTGCAGCTGACCGAGCTGAACCTGAGTTACACCCGCGTTTACGCCCCCGTCAATGGCTACGTGACGAACCTCGTCGTGACCACTGGCACCTATGTGACCAAAGGCCAGCCGCTCATGGCCCTCGTCGATGCGGACAATTTCTGGATCACGGGCTACTTCCGCGAGACCGACCTGAAGGGCGTTACGCCCGGCAGGCGGGCCGAGGTGCGTTTTATGGGCCATTACGGCGAGCCGCTCGACGGCGTTGTCCAGAGTGTGGGGTGGGGCATCTTCCGCCCCGACGGGGCCGAGGGCCAGAACCTCCTGCCCGTCGTCGCTCCGACAGTGGACTGGGTCCGCCTGGCTCAGCGCTTCCCGGTGCGCGTGCACCTGATTAATCCGCCCGCGGACCTGCCGCTGCGCGTGGGAGCGACCGCCTCCGTGCTCATCCTGCCCGACGAGGTGGAGTATTTTCAGGAGCCGGTCAACGGCCACACCCTCACGGATGGCCGGGGCGACCCGGTGGCACTGGTTCCCGAGCCGCAGCGCATCATCAGCCTGGCCCCGAGCACGACCGAGCTGGTCTACGCGCTGGACGCGGGCGACCGCCTGATCGCCGACACCGAGTTTTGCCTTTACCCGGAGGCCGCCCGCGAGCTGCCGCACATCCAGGGCTTTGATTCGCCCAACCCGGAAGTTCTCCTCTCGCTTCAGCCCGACCTCGTGCTGGCCTCGGACATCACCCGTCCGGCCACGGTGGACCGCCTCCGCGAGCTGGGTCTGCCGGTCTTTGTCCTGCCCTCGAAGGGCCTTGACGGCCTTGAGAACGACATCGGCCTGCTCGGCAACGTGCTCGGCCGCGACGAGGCGGCGGCGGACCTGCTGACGCAGTTCGCGCAGGTGCGCGCGCAGCTCGGGATGCGCTTTGCCGGGTTGAGCGCGGAGGAGCGCCCGCGCGTTTTCCTCGCCTACGGCGAACGCGAGACCTACACCGCCGGGCCGGGGACTTTTCCGGACCAATTGATCCGTGAGGCCGGGGGCCGCAACATCGCCTACGACGTCAACGGCGACTGGGTGGAGCTTTCGCTCGAAACCCTGGCCGAACGCGACCCGCAGGTCATCCTCCTGCCCGGCGAACCGTCCGCCCCGGTCGAGCCCGCCGGTGAGGCCCTGCTGGCCGACTACCGGGCCGATCGGCTCTGGGGCCGGCTGACCGCCGTGCGCGAGGGCCGTGTGTACGTGATCGACAACACGCTTTTCAACATCCCCGGCCCGCGCCTGACTCAGGCCCTGCTCAGCCTGGCCGACACGCTGCACCCGCCCGCCCAGCCGGTGGATGCCGCTTCACCCACGGGCTCCCCGTCCGTGATCGAGTCGCAGTCTGCTCCGGGTGATGTCGGACCCGCCGTCCCGGCGCTCCCGGTCGAGCCCTCCGAAGTGCCGTCACCCTTCCCGGTGGACAACCCCGAAGCCGCCTTCCAGTCTCCGGCGAAAGAGCCTACACCGCCCGCCGTGGTCGATGAGAGCGGGCAGCCGTGAGTTTGGTTTATCTCCGCTCGCTCTGTCATCGTACCGCACCTGCGCCGTGATAGCTTTTCCTTTCAAAAATAGCTGACACTTTTTCCAACCCGCTTTTTATTCCTCCGTTGATGAACTTCGATGCCTTCCTGCCGAACCTGCGCTCCCTGAGCGAATTCGTCCTGCGCGTGCCGGTGGGCACGGGCGCGTTTTACCTGCTGGTGGGGCTGGTGGCTTTTGCGCTGCTGGTCGGGGGTAAGCTCATGCTGGCGGCCTTCGGCGGGGGTAACCGGGGCTTTGTTCCCGTGCTGCTCGCGCAGGTCGTGGTGGTGGCGCTGGCACTGCTGGGCGCGACACTGGTGCAGACTTTGCTGGCCCCGCACATCCAGAGCGTGCCGCTGCTGAACGGCTCGCTCATCGCCGGGGCGGCCATCGGTGGCTTCATCGGGGTGGTGCTGCTGAGCCGGATGCTGATGGGCGTCGCGCCGGGGGTGGGGCTGATTGTGACCGTGCTGACTCTCGCTGTCGCCTACGCCGTGCTCTGGGGCGGACAACAGCTTCTCGTCTCCATCGAGCACGGCCAGGATCAGATCGAGGAAATCAGCGACCGCATCGCGGAGTAGCCCGCCGCGAGCCTTCTTTTTTGCCCACGAAGTCACGCGTAGGGACGCGAAGGAGATTCTGCGTACTTCGTTTCTTCTCCAGCCTTTTATCTCTGTGTCCTCCGTGCCCGCTGTGGTTTATCTCTCCCACAGCCTGATCGATAGTTTTTGAAAGATAATGGCCGATTTTTTTCAAAACCTCTCACGGCCATGATTGACTTTTGGGGCCGCGGGGCCTTTAGTTCTTAGGCGTGATCAGCCCCCAAAGAATCGTTCCTGCTCCGAAAAAAGTCCAGTTGATGGCGACGTGCCTGTGCGACGCGTTTTTTGACGATGTCGCCATGGCCACCGTCCAGGTGCTGGAGTACTTGGGCGTCGAGGTGGAGTTCCCCGCCGACCAGACCTGCTGCGGCCAGCCCGCCTTTAACGCCGGGGACTGGAAAGCCTCCCGCAAGGTTGTCCGGCACGTGGTGGACACTTTTAAAGGCGATGCGCCCGTGGTTGTACCCTCTGGTTCGTGTGCTGCCATGCTCTTCCACGGCGCATTGCTGGAGTTTGAAAACGAGCCCGACCTGCCCGAGGTCAAGCAGCTCGCCAACCGCTCCTGGGAACTGCTCGACTACATCGTCAACGGCCTCGGCGTGAAGGAGTGGCCCGGTTCGTTCCCGCATAAGATTTCGTTCCACCGCTCCTGCCACCTGCGCGGGACGTGCAGCGGCCCGGCCGCTCTCGAGCTCATGCAGTCCATCGACGGGCTGGAGATCGCCACCTTTGGCGAGGCTGAGCAGTGCTGCGGCTTCGGCGGGGCCTTCTCCGTCAGCCACCCGAACGTCTCCGGCAAAATGGGTGAGCTCAAGATCGAGCACATCCTCGCCGCCGACCCCGAGTACCTCGTCGCCGCGGACATGGGCTGCCTGCTGCACCTGGGCGGCATCGTGGACAAGGCCGGTAAGAACCTCCCACGCTTCCACGTCGCTCAGGTCCTGCGCGACGCCCTCGTCTCCGCCAACCTTTTACCTGCCGTCTGACCATGCCCGTAAAATCCCAACAGGAGATCGACCGCTACGCTCGCGACCTTGACCCCGGCGTATACAAGTCCGTTTACAGCGGCACCAAGGCCACCACCGAGAAGCGCCACGACGTCCTTTTCAAGGACTATCCGGATCCGGACCTGCTGCGCGAGACCGCCGGCAAGATCAAGCAGCACACGCTCGAAAACCTCGACACCTATCTGCCCAAGGCCGAGGCCGCGCTCAAGGCCAACGGCGCGCAGGTGCACTTCGCCTCGGACGGCGACGCCGCCAACCGGATCATTCTTGAGATCATGAAGGCCAACGGGGCCAAAAGCATGGTCAAGTCCAAGAGCATGGTCAGCGAGGAGACCGGGCTGGGCCACTTCCTCGAAGACAACGGCATGAAGTGCCTGGAGACCGACCTGGGCGAGTTCATCATCCAGATCGACCACGACCACCCCTCGCACATCGTCAAGCCCATCGCCCACAAAAACCGCCGCGACATCGCCAAAAGCTTTGAGCGCGAAGGGCTGGGGGACTACAACGACGACCCGGCCACTATCACACGCCGCGCCCGCGAATTTCTACGCGGGAAGTACTTCGAGGCCGACGTCGGCCTGACCGGTGCGAACTTCGTCTCGGCCGAGAGCGGACGCCTCACCATCGTCACGAACGAAGGCAACGCGCGCTTCTGCATGGCCGCGACCCCGATCCACATTGCTATCGTGGGTATCGAGAAGCTCGTCCCCACCGACCGCGACCTGGCGCTCTTTACCTCCCTCATCGGGCGCTCCGGCACCGGCCAGCACCTGACCGTTTACACCCAGTTTATCAACGGCCCCAAAAGCGCCGCCCAGCCCGACGGCCCCGAGCAGATGCACGTGGTCTTCGTCGATAACAAGCGAACGGAAGTCCTCGCCTCCAACTGCCGGGAAATCCTCCGCTGCATCCGCTGCGGCGCGTGCCTGAACGTCTGCCCGGTTTACCGCCAAGCCAGCGGTCACGCCTACCGCAGCGTCTATCCCGGCCCCGTGGGCGCGGTCCTCAGCCCCCTGCTGGCGGGCAGCCGCTTCCCCGAGCTGGCCGACCTGCCCAAGGCTTCCAGCCTCTGCGGCGCTTGCAACGAGGTCTGCCCGGTCAACATCCCGATCCCCGACCTGCTCCTGCGCCTGCGCGACAAGGCCAAGACCGAGCACGCCGAAAAAGCGATGAAGGGCACCCCGCCGATGGGGATGTACGGCCTGCTGGCCAGCCAGCCCCACGCCTGGCGTGCCGCCATGACCATGGGCGCGGCCATGAACCTGACCCCGGACGCCATCATCAATATTGTCCCGCCCGCCGCCGCGTGGAATTCCTGCCGCCAGCTCCCCAAGTGGCGCGGTGGCAAGTTCCGCCACTGGATGAAAAATCACGCGAAGCAAAACTGACAACTTTTAGCCTTTTATCGACATGCAAGACGATCGCGAACTGGTCATGAACCGCATCCGCGAAGCCCTCGCCCCCCTCCCGGAGCGGGCCGCCTACCCGGAGTGGGACCCGCAATTGCCCGTGTGCCGGGCGCACCCGGACTTCGCCGACGACTGGGAGCTTTTCTCCTACAAGATGAAGCAGGTCAATGGCACGCCGCTCACCGGCCTCGACGCCCTTGGCGCGTGGCTGAAAGAGCAGGGCGGAGTGCTCGGCTACTGCGACCCCGCACTTGTCGATGAGCTCCGCGCCCATCCGGCCTTCGCCGGGCTGACGCTGGAGACAACCTTTGACCGCGACCGCCGCGACGACTACGCCTTCGGTATCACCCGCGCTACCGGCGCCATTGCCGAGACCGGCACCGTCATCCTGAGCGACGCCGAGACCTCTTCGCGCCTGGCCGCGCTCGCTCCCTGGACCCACGTCGCCCTCCTGCACCGCGAACGCCTTTACCCGGACACCGTCAGTGCGATCCAGCACTTCGGCGACGACCCGTCCATCATCTGGGCGACCGGCCCTTCCAAGACCGCCGACGTCGAGGGCATCCTCATCGAGGGCGTCCACGGCCCCGGCATCCAGGTCTGCTGCCTCGCGGACTAGCGGGGGGAACCGGGCTTACGCAGCCCAGACCCGCGGCACGTCCGGCTGGACCAGCATTCAGGGCTGCACCCCCGGTCCAACGTCCGGGCTACGCCCAAACGTTAGACCGACTTTAAAGCCTTCACTGACACGAGTTCGCCACAGTAACTGCGCGTGACTTGCGAGCGTACCTAATGGTGGCGACCCAGTTTTGATGCTCCCTCAGCGTTTATTGAAAAGAGCGAAGCTGTTTTCAATAAACGCTGATGCGATGCGTAGCATCGAAAGTGCAGGCTATGCCTGCCGCGGGTCTGGGCTGCGTAAGCCCAGCTCCCCTCTTTCCCACAATCCCCTAAAACGTCGGTTCGGGGTCGGGGCGGGTGGCGGCGAGGGTTTCGATTTGGGTCATGACCTCGGGGGTGAGGAGGGGGAGGTCGTCGAGGGTTTTGAGGTTTTCTTCGAGCTGGGGGACTTTGGACGCGCCCATGATAGCGGTGCTCACGCGGGGGTTTTTCAGGCACCAGGCCAGGGCGAGGCGGGGCAGGGTGATACCCAGTTCGCCGGCGAGCTGGGCCAGGGCGGCGACGACCTTGCACTTGCGGTCAAAGTCCGGCCCCTCGAAGCGTTCGCGCAGCCACTCCATGCCCTCCAGCGAGATGCGGGTGTCGCCGGGGTCGCCCTCCAGATACTTGCCCGAGAGCAGGCCGGAGGCGAGGGGAGACCAGACGGTGGTGCCGAGGCCGGGCCCCTCGTAGAGCGGGGCGTACTCGACCTCGACTCGTGCGCGGTGGAACAGATTGTACTGCGGCTGTTCCATGACGGGGGCGTAGAGGTTGTGCTCGCGGGCGGCGGCGTGAGCGAGGGCGATGTCGCGGGCGCTCCATTCGGAGGTGCCCCAGTAGAGGACCTTGCCCTGGCGGATGAGGTCGGTCATGGCGGCGACGGTCTCGGCCACGGGTGTCTCGGGGTCCGGGCGGTGACAGAAGTACAGATCCAGATAATCCACGCGCAGGCGCTTGAGCGCGGCATGGCAAGCCTCGGTCACGTGCTTGCGGGAAAGGCCGCGGACGGTCGGCAGCGTGCCGCCCCAGAAGACCTTGCTGGAGACGCAGTAGGTCTCACGCGGGAAGCCCAGCTCGGCCAGGGCTTTGCCCATGACCTCTTCGGCCTTGCCCGCGGCGTAGGCTTCGGCGTTGTCGAAAAAGTTCACGCCGCCCTCGTAGGCGGTCTTGAGCAGCGCCTTGGCGGTTATGTCATCGATCTGCTTCCCAAAGGTGACCCAGGCTCCGTAAGAGAGCGCGCTAACCTTGAGTCCCGTTTTTCCCAATCGGCGGTATTCCATCCCGCCAGCGTGGCGACTGAGGCCCATTCAGGCCAGCAATAAAAGGTGGACTCAGCGGGCTAAATGGTTTACCTATTATGTCGATTAAGGGGGATACCCCATGGACAATGTCCACATGCAACTGGCCTGCTGGGAGCGTGACCGCCTGAATATCGAGGCGATTCGTTTCGCAGTGTATATGGTGGAGCGGTGTGATCCCTCCGGCCTGGCCTGCGACCGTGAAGACAGCCGTTGCCGCCACGTCTTGGCCAGCGAAGGCGATGGGCGTTTTATCGGGACCGGAAGGCTCGAATGCGACGGGCGCATCAGCCGGATCGTGGTCCTGCCCGAGTATCGCCAACAGCGACTGGGCAACGAGATCCTGCGGTACCTGGCGGAGCTGGCCAGGGAACTGGACCTGCCCTCGGTCTGCGTCGATGCGGACCCGCGGCACCTGCCGTTTCTCCAATCGCTCGGCTTCGTCGAGACGGGGGCCGCGCCTTCGCGCCGGGGTTCACCCCGGTATGCGATGCGGCTGAACCTTGGCGATCAGGCGCCGAAGTCGTAAATGGTCACGCGCTTGGCCACGCTGCCGACGTAGTTTTTCAAAAACTCCTTGTGCAGCGGGTGGACCTGATAGGCGTCGGCGTCGGCCTGCGTTTCGAAGTCCATCGAGATGGCCACGGCGAAGCTGTCGTCCACGGTGGCGCGGGTGTTGGGGACGGCGGCGCCGTAGCGGAAATTCTTCAGCGAGGGGATGTCGGCCAGCGGCTTGACGCCCTCCAGCAACTTGGCCCGGTTTTCCTCCACCGGCTTGTCCGTCCAGAAAACAACGACGTGCGTAATCATAGACGGCCAGCAAAACCCGCTCGTCCACTGCTGGCAAGGCTTTGCGCACCTGACTGGAGCAGGTGACGTTTTATTCCCGCGAAAAATACATCCTGCTTCGCGGCTTTCAGGCAGCGGAGCATGTCCGGGGTTTAGCTGGCGGTTAAAACCTGGTCTGGGCAGAGGCGGTCCTAGAACCAGCCCTTTTTGCCCTGGATATACGTCGCGGCGAACTCGGCGTCGTTGCGGGTCAGGTAGATGATACCTTCGATCAAGCCGATGATCCACACCACCGTGGCGGCTACGCCGAAGGTGAGGGGACCGCCGATCAGCGTGACCAGCAGCATGATCAGCCCTTCCTTGGTATAGCCGAGGATGAACTTGTGGATGCCCAGCGAGCCCAGGAGGATGCCGCAGATGCCTGCGGCGATTTTCTTGCCGGATACGTCGGAGGGTGCAGCTTCAGTCATAGGAGAACAGTTGGTTGGTTTGCGTGGGTGAGAGAAAAATGCGGCGGTGGCTCAGCGAGTATCAGTACCCTTGGTATTGTTGCTGGATTTGCTCCATGAAACCGGGTGCCACCAAGACGAAAAAGAAAAAGGCGAACACCCCCAAGACGAGCATGACCATCGTCGATATACCTGCGATCAGGATGAGCAGCTTGATTTTGTTCTGAGCTGCCAGGGCGGTTTGCAGATCACCACTGGCGACGGCGTCCCGCGCCCGGTTGGCGGCCTGCCACATGACGACGCCCATCCAGATCGGCAGCCAGGCATAAAGTATCCCGATTAGGGACATCGCCGCCGAAGCTCCGCTGATAAACTGGAGCACGGCCATGAACTTCAGCCAGAAGTTCGTTTTGGCCAGCGGTTCGCTCAGCATGATGGCGACTTCTTCCTTTGCGTCGCTGGAGGCACCGCCGCCCACACCACCGAGGAAGCCGCTCGGGGCCTCCGGGAAAGGCGAACTGGAGGCCGCAGTGGGCGAGGAGGCGGGAGAAGCCATCGGCGTGCCCAAGCGGATCGGCCCGGAGGCGGCCTTGGCACCCGAGCCTTTTCCCATGGCAAAGAGGTCCGAAAACTCTTGCAGCTCGCCCAGTGGGCGGGGGGACTCCTCTCCCCGGCGGGTCAGGGTCTGCCCGTTGGCGCGGCCCTGTTGGACCCATTCACGAAGAGTTAGTGCGGAGACGGGGCCGTATTCCTTGCCGTCTCCTCCGATGATCGTATAATTATCCACAGCGAGTTAAATAAGGGGGTTGTCGCACTCAGCGTAAGGAAGGCTAACGATTCACCATCTCTTGTTGCAAGCCTCTTTCAGTGAACGCCCCGGTTCGCTCTTTTTTGATTTTTCCTTCACAAAGATTTTTTTAATACTGCGCACGATGGGTACCTTTAAACCGGCCACGCTCTCCGACCAGATCTACCGCGAGCTCCAGCGGCGTATCCTGCGCTGCGAGCTGGCCCCGGGCGAGCGTCTGGTGGAGAAGTCCCTCTGCGAGGAGCTGGAAATTTCCCGCGCCAGCCTGCGCGAGGTGCTCGCCCGCCTGGCCCAGGACAAGCTCGTCACCCTCAAGCCCAACTGCGGCTTTAGCGTCACGCCGATCACGATCGAGAGCTTTCGCAACGTGTGCGAGCTGCGCCGCGTGGTCGAGTCGCAGGTCGCCGCCCTCGCCGCCGAGCGCGCCACCCCTGCCGATATCGTCCAGATGCGCCGCGCCGCCGTGGTCGATTGCGCCTTCGACGACAAGGACGCCTTCGCCGTCTATTGCGAGAGCAACCGCGCCTTTCACCAGAGCATAGCCGAGTGTATCGACAATCTGCTACTGGAGGACATCGTGCTGGCCGCCCTCGACAAGGACCAGCAGCCCATCTACTATGGGATCGATATCTCCGTGTGCACGCGCCCGCTCGACGTCACCGCCGAGCACCTCGCCATCGTCGATGCCATCGAAGCCCGCGATCCGGCCCGCGCCCGCGATCTCATGGCCCAGCACATCGGCAAAAAGGAGGACCGCATCCTCGAAGCCCTAAAAGATAAGGACATCCCGGCATGACCAAAGCCGAACGCGCCGCATGGATCGCCGATGAGCTGGAGCGCCTGTTCCCGCACCCGCAGATCCCCCTCGACCACAAGGACCCGTACACGCTGCTGGTGGCCGTGCTGCTCTCGGCCCAGTGCACGGACATCCGCGTCAACCAGGTGACTCCGAAGCTCTTCGCCCGCGCCGACAATCCGGCGGACATGGCCCGCGTGCCAGTCGAGGAGATTCAGGCCATCGTTCGCCCCTGTGGTCTGGCCCCGGCCAAAGCCAAGGGCATCAGCGGCCTGTCGAAGATCATTATGGAAAAGCACGGCGGCGAAGTCCCCCGCACGATGGAGGAGCTGGAGGCGTTGCCCGGCGTCGGCCATAAGACCGCTTCCGTCGTCATGGTACAGGCCTTCGGCGAGCCGGCCTTTCCGGTCGATACGCACATCCACCGGCTGGCTCAACGCTGGGAGCTGACCAGCGGCAAGAACGTCGTCCAGACCGAGCGCGATCTCAAGCGCTTCTTCCCGGCTTCGAAGTGGCACGACCTGCACCTCCAGATCATTTATTACGGGCGCGAAGTCTGCCCCGCTCGCGGTTGCGACGGCCTGCGCTGCGCCATCTGCCGGACCTGTTTCCCCGACCGCAAGCGCCCCCGCGCCCGCAAGCCCGCCTGAAGCGGTTTCAAGCAGAGGGGAAGGGCCGGTTCACTCTGCCGTTGTCGTCTCGGCGGTAGGCTTAGCTTCCGTTTCTTTGGCGTCGCTGGACGCCGGACCCGATGGTTGCTCGTCGGGATGGATGAAGCGGATTTCCCCGTCCACCATGAAGTAGGTCGTGTTCGGATTTTCGCCTGTGACCACAGCAGCCTCCTTGTCGGCCAGGGAGTAGTGGAGGTTGCGGATCTGCGCCGCGCTCATTTTCTTGGCGCTGAGCGGAAAGGTGCTCTCGGCCAGCCAGCCCTCGGCCATCGGGTAGTCCCGGGAGGCGATGTTAAAGATCAGGCAGCTGTTGTCGAAAAGCGCGTGGACCGGGCTCAGCCATAGCGCGGCCAGCGCCGTGGCCACGAGTAGCCGGGGGCGGGGGTACAGGCATGTCATACAGGGGAAGAGGCTAGTCTGATCCCTCCCATCGCACAATCCAAAAACCGCCAGGGCTCGGGGGGCCGCACTGCCTTCGAGCTTGCCATTCAGCGTGACCGTCACTAGGACAAACACCGTGTAATTCTGGCGCAGCTTGGGTATTTTTGGCACAAATCCCGGTACGACAAAGTGCGCAGTCTATGGGGCTGATGGCTTCGCAGTGTGTTCATTGTCAATGGCTTGTTAACTTCATCTCCCCGCGTCCAGCCCCGTCGGGTGCGATGGAACGTTTTGTGCAAATCCGTTCACCATGAGTATGGACTTAAACCAATTTACCCAGAAAGCCCGTGAAGGCTTCATGGAGGCGCAGGCCGAAGCCCGTCGCCGCCACCACCAGCAGATCGACGTTTGGCATCTGCTGTTTACCCTTTTAAACCAGCATGACGGAATCGTGCCCGCCATCCTGGAAAAGCTTAACGTCACCCCCAGCGCCGTGACTCTCGCCGTCGGGCGCGAGCTCGACCGCCTGCCCGCCGTGACCGGGAGCGTGGACGCGAACAACATCTATATCACGCAGGCGCTTCAGGATGCGATCAACAAGGCCGAGGCCGCCGCAAAGCGCCTCAAGGACGAGTACATCAGCGTTGAGCACCTCTTTCTCGGGCTGCTCGAAAGCTCCGACTCGGGCCTGAAAAAGCTCTTCAACAGCTTTGGGCTGAGCGCCGACAAGGCGCTCGCCGCCATGCAGCAGGTGCGCGGTAACCAGCGCGTCACTTCGGAGAACCCCGAGGCCACCTACGAGGCACTGAAAAAGTACGGCATCGACCTGGTCGAGCAGGTCAAAAAGGGCAAGCTCGACCCCGTCATCGGTCGCGACGACGAGATCCGCCGCGTCATCCGTATCCTCTCGCGCAAGACCAAGAACAACCCCGTCCTTATCGGCGAGCCCGGCGTCGGTAAGACCGCCATCGTCGAGGGCCTCGCCCAGCGCATCGTGCGCGGCGACGTGCCCGAGGGCTTGAAGGACAAGACCGTCTTCTCGCTCGACATGGCCTCGCTCGTGGCCGGGGCCAAGTACCGGGGCGAGTTCGAGGAGCGCCTCAAGGCCGTCCTGCAGGAGATCAAAAGCAGCGACGGGCGCATCCTGCTCTTCATTGACGAGCTGCACACCATCGTCGGCGCGGGCAAGACCGAGGGCGCCATGGACGCGGGCAACATGCTCAAGCCCATGCTCGCCCGCGGCGAGCTGCACTGTATCGGGGCGACCACGTTGGACGAGTACCGCAAGTACATCGAAAAGGACGCCGCGCTCGAGCGCCGTTTCCAGACCGTCATGGTCGATCAACCCACGGTCGAGGACACCATTTCGATCCTGCGCGGGCTGCGCGAACGCTTCGAGGTGCACCACGGCGTGCGCATCCAGGACAACGCCCTCGTGCAGGCCGCCGTGCTTTCGCACCGGTACATTTCCGACCGTTTCCTGCCGGACAAGGCCATCGACCTCGTGGACGAGGCTTGCGCCGAGATCCGCACCGAGATGGACTCCATGCCCGCCGAGCTGGACGGGCTCAACCGCCGCGTCATGCAGCTGGAGATCGAGGAAGCCGCGCTGACCAAGGAAAAGGACGACGCCTCCAAAAAGCGCCTCGAGGACCTGCGCAAGGAGCTGGCCGAGGCCCGCGAGCAGTCCCACGCCCTGCGCACCCGCTGGGAAAACGAAAAGGCCGAGCTGGGCAAGGGCCAGAAAGTCCGCGAGCAGATCGAGCAGGTCCGCCGCGAGATGGAGCAGGCCGAGCGCGACTACAATCTCCAGAAGCTCGCGGAGCTGCGCCATGGCAAGCTCCCGCAGTTGGAGGCCGAGTTGAAAAAGCTCGAAGCCCAGGAAAAGTCGGGTGAACGTTCCGCGCACACCCTCGTGAAGGAGGAAGTCTCCGCCGAGGAGATTGCCGCTATCGTGGGCCGCTGGACGGGCATCCCCGTCTCGCGCCTGGTCGAGGGCGAAAAGGAAAAGCTCCTCCACTTGGAGGACATCCTGCACGACCGCGTCATCGGGCAGGACGAGGCCGTGACCCTCGTCTCCGAGGCCATCCTGCGCGCCCGTTCCGGCATCAAGGACCCGCGCCGCCCGATTGGCTCGTTCCTCTTCCTCGGCCCGACTGGGGTGGGGAAGACCGAGCTGGCCAAGACCCTGGCCGAGTCGCTCTTTGACACCGAGCAGAACATCGTCCGCCTCGACATGTCCGAGTACATGGAAAAGCACGCCGTGGCCCGCCTCATCGGCGCGCCTCCCGGCTACGTCGGCTACGAGGAGGGCGGCCAGCTGACCGAGGCCGTCCGCCGCAAGCCGTACTCCGTCGTGCTCTTCGACGAGATCGAAAAGGCGCACCCCGACGTGTTTAACACGCTTCTGCAGATCCTCGACGACGGTCGCCTGACCGACTCGCAGGGCCGCAATGTGGACTTCAAGAACACAGTCATCATCATGACCTCAAACGTCGGCTCGCGCTTCCTCATCGATGGGGTGACAGGCGGGGACATCCCCGAGTCTGTCCGCGAGTC
>JAUTCS010000046.1 GCA_030673825.1 Verrucomicrobiota bacterium JB024
GCAAACATTTTAGCAGCATTACAAGGTACTACGGATGGAAACTTAATTGCAGCAGCGCA
The DNA here is from genome assembly GCA_030673825.1 of Verrucomicrobiota bacterium JB024. GTDB lineage: Bacteria > Verrucomicrobiota > Verrucomicrobiia > Opitutales > Cerasicoccaceae > Ruficoccus. Next base: position 60 of record JAUTCS010000046.1, read on the forward strand.
AGCGGCAATGTGGGCTATTGTTAATGGATCGCCAGTTCAAACACAATATGTTACTACGGAAACGAGAACAGAATCAGTTTTAGTTACTCCGGCAGTCATGGGGTATGAATTTTTAGCAACTTGGGCAGATGGTTTTTATGATTATGGAACTGAGGAACTGAATAATGATCACAATAAGCTTAAAGGGGATGGTCAAACAGAATTTATACATCAAGAATTTGAATTATATGAAGTTACCCCAGCGATATATGAAGATCAAGAAGTTACAGAAACAACAACGCACGATCATCCATATAAAGAGCAATATGACTTTTTTATGGCAGGTGGTGGAACAACCCGTGCAGGATTAAAGGCGCAAGGATTAGATATAGCATTTGCAGATGGTGAATATGTAACAGGTGATGCTGTATTAACATCACAAAGATTAATTACATTAATTCCATATACTGCACCACCAACAGAAGAACCAACGCCAACGCCAACACCATCACCAACAGTCGCACCAACACCAGCGCCAACACCATCATCGACCAGAAACCGAACCAGCCGATATCGCCGAAGGATGCCGCCCAGGGAAACAGGAAGGCGACCTCGAGGTCGAAGATGATGAACAGGATTGCCACGAGATAGAAGCGGATGTCGAACTTCATGCGCGCATCGTCGAAAGCATTGAAGCCGCACTCGTATGCGGACAGCTTTTCCGCATCGGGCGCCTTGAAGGCCAGCGCGAAGGGCGCGACCATCAGGGCCAGCCCGATGATGAGACAGATAGCGATAAAGATGACGATCGGAATATAGGAACTGAGGACTTCAGCCATATAAAACACCCTTGCCGTTTTGAGGCGCCCGGGTCAGCGCACCCGCAGGATAAACCGCGAGACCGAAAATTGATAGATGTCGGGGTCGTGACTAGCGCAGCCGGCGCGCTCGCGCAAGACATTCAAACCCTTTTCGTCGCGCTGCAACAAAGTTTCAACCGTCCGCCATGATGAGCGGCGGGCCCGGCAGGCAAAGGCTGCGGCAAATTGTTGCGGTTGTCATCCATTATGGAAAGAAGCGCGAAACGCGCAACGCGGTCCGAAAGGAAGAATCGCGCGATAGCGAGGCTATGAGGACAAGCCACGCTGTAAGCGCAGATTTCGGACCATCCTAGGAAAAGAAGAATGGCGCGAGTGACGGGGCTCGAACCCGCGACCTCCGGCGTGACAGGCCGGCACTCTAACCAGCTGAGCTACACCCGCGCTTTTCACCGTTTCAGTTTCGAACCGCTTGTTTTCGAAGCGCTTCGTCTGTCGGCGTGAGCGGCTGTTTAAGGGGGTCGCCTGAAAGTGTCAAGCAGCTTGTCACGCATTTCTGATTTTTTTGCGATCGCCGTCCAAGACCTGTGCGAAACCGCCAAAATGCCGCCTCTCGGCGGGGCCGCCGGACGAACCGGAGCAACAAGAGACGTCGCGGCCGCAGGAGCGAAGCGACGTCGTTTCCAGCAATGCATCTGCGATCGGTTACTGTGGCCGTTTCGGCTTGGCGCGCGCGAGCGGCGGAATCAGGAGACTGATCTCGGCCTGCGCTTGAGGATCAGCAGATCCGTCACATCTCTCAACTCGTCGGCCGAGGACACTCCAATCTTGAGCCATTTGCCGTCGCGATAGGTTTCCGTTGAGTCGTAGAGCTTCATAAGTCTGGGGCTAAGGGCCTCACGCCGAGCTTCCACCTTTTCGCGTTCCGCCGCCCCCAACACGATGACCACTGAAAAAACGCGGTACTCCGGCAGAAAGGTACAGAACGCCCTGTTCTTCTTGTACCGCAGCGCCCAGCCGTGCTTCTGACCGCCAAATATCCAGTCCGGCGCAAATACCCCGGGATAGGCCGCGGCAATCCAGTCGCGTAGCGCGGACCATTGAGCATATGCGTCCGGCCCGATCCAGCCGCGGATGGCGATGTCATCGGGCGGAGCCGATCTGTCGGTAAGGCGGTCGCCAATGCCGGGAGACTGATTCATGACGCGATACCCTCTGCAACCACGCTGTTATCGCAGATGCGCGAAGTTCGGGAAACGCACCTCACCTTGGCCGGCTCCAGGGTCGGGCGGCGAAGGCACGGTCAGGCCTGCGGCGCAAATTCATGCAGACTGTCGCAAGCTTTGCGGGCGCGGATGCGAAAAAAATATGTAAAACCGCACATTCCCCTCTTGCGGTTTTGCCGCGATCCGCATATTTCACGCCTCACCAACGCGGTCGGGCGATTAGCTCAGTTGGTAGAGCGCCTCGTTTACACCGAGGATGTCGGGAGTTCGAGTCTCTCATCGCCCACCATTCTTCTTCCTTCAAAAGCAATAAGTTAGTGTTTTCGTTAGCCTTCCTTGGACCGGACTGCTACGAAAGGCATCTACGTGTTGATACGACGAAGGTGGATCATGAGCGGCCCGTGGCGACACCCTAAATCTGGAATTTTCTATTTCAGAAGGGATACGCCTTCGGACCTGAAGCGGGCAAAGAGCCGACTCAAAGCCCTTGGCATCAAATACAGGGGCGAGGTTCACCGCTCCCTTCAAACCCGAGACCCCAAGGAAGCCCAGCGCCGCTACCCCAAGGTACGCGATGCGGTGGACTCAGTTTGGGAGAGCTGGCGGCAAACGCTTGCTGGCGCACCTCCCGCCCTCACCCATACAGACATGGCCGGGATGGTTGGCGAGGTTACCCGGCGCTTTGTGGATAGCCACAAGGCAACCCCGGAGTTCACCCCGCCGCCGCCTCCCTTGCAGGTACCCCCCGCTCATTACTTCGGTCAGCACACCAGCGCGGCGCTTGAAGCCGTCTCCGATGAAGAGCGGGCCGACTTCCTGCAATTCCTCAAGCGATTCCTTTGGGCGAGCGATGAGCAGCGCGATGAACTGAGTCGGAAGCTGCTAGCCGACTACTCACAGAGCGGAAGGTTTGGATACTTCATCACTGACATAGCCCCGGCTTTGGCCGAAGGTCTCAAGCAGCAGGTCGCTCTCGAAGCACAGGCCGTCAAGGAGGAATACGGCAAGCCCATCACAGCCGTTGACGAGGCCCAGCTAAACCTCCTCATGCTCAGCCAGTTGGCAGAGGCAAGGGACGGCTTGGAGCAGACCCTGGGTCTTGACTACCGAGAGCTCAATCAACTGGAAGAGCGCCTAAGGGCACTGCCACCCTTTGAGGCATCCGCGCGGAAGGCAGCAACCAAGACCACCACCTTCACCAACATCATAGACGAAGAGGAAAAGCGGAGCCGGGACAAGGAGTCGCTGATGGCCGCGCGTCGGGGCAAATCGGTAGCCACTCTCAAGAAGTATCGCCGGATTGCCAATGAGTTTTCGACCTACCGGCATAGCGAGGACGCCACCACCATCACCCCCGGCGAGGTCTCCCGCTGGATGGACCACCTGTTTAAGGCAGAGCCCCGCCCCTCAAGGACCACGGTGCGGGACAAGGGGGCTGCACTCCAAGCGATATGCAAATGGGGTCAGCGCCAGAGCAGCGGCCAGCTCTACCCCAACGGCCTACCACTGGAGCACCTGCACCTGCCAGAAAAGGAGGAGGTCAACAGCGCCAAGCGGACATACAGCCTCGCTCAGGCCCAAGCTATCCTGAAGGCCAGCCGCAAGGAGACCAAGGTGGAGAGGCGGTGGGTACCTTGGTTGATGGCATACTCCGGGATGCGTGTCGGGGAAGCCGCCCAGCTCAGGCCAGAAGACTTTGAGCAGATTGAAGGCCACTGGTTTGCCCACATCAAGGCCGAAGGAGAGCGCACCACCAAGACCCACAAAGGCCGCTGGGTGCCAATCCATTCGGCGGTGATCGCTGAGGGCATCCTCGAATTTGCCAAAGCAGCCAAGCCAAATGCCCCGCTCTTCCCTGCTCGCACACAAGGGAACCTCAGCGAATGGATTCATGGGGTGGCCCTGAAGGGAGACACACAGATACCCCCAGCGAATCATGGATTCCGCCACCTGTTCCGTGACCTGTGCCGCCGCTATCGGCTGGACCATGAAGCAGAGCACTATATCTCCGGGCGCTCCTACGGGAAGGGCTTGGAGGATTTGGCCCGAAGTTCTGCCCAAGGGTACGGCGGCACCGAGCTTTGAACCGCACCGGGTTTGCCGGAGGCTTGGTTTCAATAGTTACGCGGCTTGGACTTCAGTTTCCAGAGCTGCGTAGAAGTGTGCCTCTGCTTCTGCCGGTGGCATATTCCCGATTGGCTCGAGCAGACGGCGGTTGTTGAACCAATCCACCCATTCGAGCGTG
>JAUTCS010000047.1 GCA_030673825.1 Verrucomicrobiota bacterium JB024
CGCGGACGATCTCGGCCTGCCCCTCGGCAATGGGGAGCAGGGAGCGCCCGGGCAGGATGTTGCCGAAGGCGGGCCAGTCGCGTGCGAGCGACGCGCACGGATCAAGACCGGCGGCGTCGAGGATGGTTGCGGTGATGTCCGTCAGCTCGACGGGGCTGTCGTTGCGGGTGCCTTGCAGGTGCCGGGGGTGGCGAATGGCCAGCGGTACGTTTAGCGATTCGCGGTAATAGGTGGATTTCTGGACGCGGAAATGGTCGCCCATCATCTCGCCGTGGTCGGAGGTGAAGAGGATGAGCGTGTTCTCCAGGAGGCCCTCGGATTCGAGACGATCGAGGATTTTGCCGATCTGTTCATCGACGAGCAGGAGGGTAGCCTTGTAGGAGCGGCGCAGTTTCCAGAGCGTCTTCTTCTGCGCGAGGGTGAGCTCGCCGTCCTCGCCGGGGAGGAAGTCGTCGATCTCCTCGTAGGGGACCTGGTCGAGGAAACGCTGAGGCGGGTCAAAGGGTTTGTGCGGGCTGCAGAAGGAACCAAAAATGAAGAACGGGCGCTCGGCGGGGCGTGCGTCGATGGCGCGGAGGATTTCGCGCCCGGTGACGATGTCGATGTGGTGCTCCTCGCCGAAGGGCCACGGATCGCCGTCCTTGTCCAGTTGTGCGGTGATCAACTCGTTGTTGCCGCCGCGCGTGGCGACCCAATCGCGGAAGTCCTCCAGCAGGCCGTGCTCTTTGAGGTAGTTGCAGTAGTCGCAGGTGTTTTTGGCGGCCTGTTGCTTGCCCGCGCTTTCCCAGAGGTGGTCGTAGCCGAGGGAGCGGAACTGCTCGTGGAGTCGGGCGAGGGGGACGCCCTGGCCGCGCGGCGTGTCCCAGGGCCAGGTCTGCAGGTAGTGAAATTTCCCTACACCGGCGGTCCAATAGCCCGCACGCTGGAGGGCCTGCGGGTACGTGGGGATGGAGAAGTCGAGGTCGCCGGACATTTGCAGTGTGCCGATCTGGTGCGAGTAGCGACCCGTGAGCAGGGCAGTCCGTGCGGGTTGGCAGATCGGGTTGACGGTCTGACAGCAACTGAAGGCCGTCCCTTCGGCGATGCGGTCGATATTCGGCGTGGCGATTTTCGACGCGGGCGCGTAACCGATGCAGTCGTAACGCTGCTGATCGGTCATCAGGAAAAGGATATTCAGGGGCGGCTCGCTGGCAGACATGGGTAAGGTCCGATGCTGGCAGCTCCGGCGCCCTCAGGCAAGAACAGGCTGCGGGACACGCGAGCGTTCGTGTTCGTTAAGCGAGTCGGTCGAGGAACGCGCGGGTGAGGCGGAGCGCCTCGGGGAGGGGAACGGTGGCGCGCAGGCCGAGCGATTCGGCGCGGGTGCACTCGGGGAGGTAGGCGTTGGCGGGCTGGAGGCCGGGGCGTTCCTTGATGGCGACGCCGGGGGCGAAGACGGTGCGGACCGCCTCGGCCAGTTCGCGCATGGTGACGGGCTGGGGGGAGCCGACGTTGCAGGTGGTTTCGGGGGTGGAGAGCGTGAGCAGGCGCAGCAGGTGGGCGGCGGCCTCGGGGGCGTAGAGGTAGCTGCGGACGGTGGCGGGCGGGCCGTGAAGGACGATGGGCTGCCCGGCGCGGGCGGCTCGGATGAAGTCCGTCACGGCGAACCCGGCGTCGAGGTCCTGCCAAGGGCCGAGAAAGGTAAAGGCGCGGGCGATGGCCAGCCCGGGGCCGGCGCGGGCGGCTTCGGCGCGGAGGGTGTCCTCGGCTTCGGCCTTGGCCTGGCCGTAGGCGGTGGTGGGGCGTAGGGAGGCGGTTTCGGCGGCGGGCTTACCGTCGGCGAAAGCCTCGGCCCCATAGACCGCGCCCGAGCTGAGGTAAAGCAGGCGGGCGGCTCCGGCGCGGCGGGCGAAGTCCAGCACGCGGGCGGTGGCGGCGCGGGAACGGGCGAGGGTGTCTTCGTCGCCCTGGCGGCTGTGGGCGGAAGCGGCGGGCGCGGCTCCGTGGATGAGGTGGGTAAAGCTTCCCGGCGGCGGCGAAAAATCCGTCACGTCACCGGGCCAGAGGGTGAGCGCGGGGTGGGTGGCGAGGCGGGGAGCCTTTTTCGCAAAGGCGGCGGGATCGCGGGTGAGGACGGTGAGGGAGAGATTCAGCCCGAGCGTGTCCTTTAAGTAAAAGAGCGCCTCCAGCAGGTTACAGCCGAGGAAGCCCGTGCCGCCGGTGAGGAAAAGGTTTGCCCCCTCCAGTGCGCGCCACGGGGCGGGGTCGCGGCCCAACAGGTCCGGCAGGCCGGGGGGCGGGACGTGGGGCGCGGGCATGGGCGGGTCAACGGGTTTGCTCCGCCACGAAGTCGTGCACAGAGGCGATCATGTAGTCGATCATGTCGGGGGTGAGGCCGGGATAGACGCCGAGGAAGAGGGCGGCGTTCATGATGCGGTCGGCCCCGGTCAGTGCGCCCACCGTGCGGAAGGCGGCGGGGTTGTCTTTCTTTGCCTGAACGAAGGCGGGCTGGCGGGTGAGGTTGCCGCCGAAGAACATGCGCGTGCCGATCTTGCGGGCGTTGAGGAAGCGGGCCAGGTCGGAGTGGCTGAAGGGCGCGTCCGGTTTGACGAGCATCTGGAAGCCGAACCACGAGGGCGCGGTGCGGCAGCCGGAGTCGTCCCACTGGAAGCCCTCGGGCGTCCAGGCGGTGGCGTGCGTGGGCAGGGAAAAATCAAAGAATCCGGCGAGGTCGTCGAGCCCGGCGCGGAGGCGTTCCCAGTTGGCGATGCGGGCGGCGGTAAAGGTGTCGAGCCGCTTGAGCTGGACGCGGCCGATGGCCGCCTGCGGGTCGAGGGGCTTCAAGTTGTAGCCGAGGTGGCTGTAGGTGTACTTGTGGTCGTAGCCCTTGGGCAGCTCGCCCAGTTGCCAGCCGAAGCGCTTGTTGCAGGTGTTGTCCTGGCCGGAGGGGCACCAGCAGTCGCGGCCCCAGTCGCGCATGGACTCGACGATGAGCTTCAGGCGCATGTCGCGCACGATGTTGACCGCGCCGCCTTCGCCGAGGGTGAGGTGGTGCGGCGGGTAAAAGGACTGCGTGGAGAGGTCGCCAAAGGAGCCGGTGGGGCGGGCGGACAGCTCGCCGTTTTCACCCGGCGTGTAATAGAGCGAGCCGAGCGCGTCGCAGTTGTCCTCGATCAGCCAGAGGCCGTTTTTCTCGCAGAAGGCGGTGATCGTGGCGAGGTCGAAGGGGTTGCCGAGGGCGTGGGCCATCATGACGGCCTTGGTCTTGCCGGGGCGGTAAGCCTCGTCGAGCCCGGCGAGGTCGGCGTTGGCGGTGAGGGGGTCGTTATCGAGGAAGACCGGGACCGCGCCGTTTTGCAGGATGGGGGTGACGGTGGTGGGGAAGCCCGCCGCGCAGGTGATGACCTCGTCGCCGGGGCGGATGCGCCGCTCGGCGGGGAGCTTGGCGCTGGTCAGGGCGGAAAAAGCGAGCAAGTTGGCCGAGGAGCCGGAGTTGACCAGAAGGGTGCGCTTGTTGCCGAGGGTGGCGGCCAGCTCGCGTTCGAGGGCTTCGCCGTTTTTACCCAGGGTGAGCCAGAACTCCAGCATCGAGTCCACGGCGGAGCAGACCTCGTCCTCAGTAAAGGTGCGGGCGGCGTAGGGCACGGTCGTCTCGCCGGGGACGAAGGCGTCCTCGCGCAAAGCGCCCGGGCGGCTGACGGCGTGAGCCTGCTTGCTGTACTCGCGGGTGAGGCGGAGGATCTCCGCCCGGATTTCTTCCTGGGTCATCGGGCTGCTGCTTGTTCGAAACGGGAAATTTGCTCCAGGGTGAAGGCGCGGACGGCTGCGGGCGCCTCCGCCGCACGGCGGTACCACGTGACGGTCTCGCGTACGGTCGCGGCGAAGTCCCACACCGGGGCCCAGTCGAGCCGGTCGATAGCCTTTTCGATGCTCAGGTGCAGGAGGCCGGCCTCGTGCGGGGCGCCGGGGGCGGAGACGTCCTCCCAGCGGCCGGGCCAGTTTTTCAAAATCTCGGTCACGAGCGCCTCGACGCTCTGGTTGGCCGCCTCTTCGGGGCCGAAGTTGAACGCGCTGCGCAGGGCGGCGTTGCCGGGCGAGGCGGCGAGCGCCTGGGCCAGTCGCAGGTAGCCGTGGAGGGGCTCCAGCACGTGCTGCCAGGGGCGCACGGCGAGCGGGTTGCGCACGGCGATAGGCTCGCCCGCGCCGAGGCTGCGCATGCAGTCGGGCACGATGCGGTCCTCGGCCCAGTCGCCCCCGCCGATGACGTTACCGGCGCGGGCCGAGGCGATGGCCACGGGCGCGTTTTTCGGGAAAAACGAGTCGCGCCAGGAGGCGATGGCGATCTCCGCGCAGGCCTTGCTGGAGCTGTAGGGGTCGTGACCGCCGAGCGGGTCGCCCTCGCGGTAGCGGCGTCCGTCCTCGCGGTTAGCGTAGCACTTGTCCGTGGTGATAAAGACCGCTGCGCAGGGCTCGCCGAGGGCGCGAAGGGCCTCCAGCACATTGAGCGTGCCGTTGACGTTGGTCTCGTAGGTAGCGACGGGCTCGCGGTAGGACAGGCGCACGAGCGGCTGGGCCGCCAGGTGAAAGACGAAGTGCGGCTCGGCCTTGAGCAGGGCGTGCTGGAGCGTGCCCTCCTCTCGGATGTCGGCCAGGTGGTGGGCGGCCAGCTCGTCCGCCAGCCCGAGCTGGTCGAAGAGAGCGGGGGACTGGTCCGGGGGGAGGGCGTAGCCGTGGACTTCGGCCCCGAGACGGCGCAGCCACAGAGCCAGCCAGGAGCCCTTGAAGCCCGTGTGCCCGGTGAGGAACACGCGCTTGCCGTTAAAAGTGTCGCGGAGGGAAGGGGCGCTCATGCGGGGGGCTTACCAGAGTTTCCAGGGGGCAGCGCCGGAGGCCCAGAGGCGGTTCAGGTGCTCGGTCTCCTGATAGGTGTCCATGGGTTGCCACCAGCCCTCGTGGCGATAGGCGTTGAGCTCGCGGGCCTCGACGAGGCGGGCGATGGGCTCGCGTTCGAGCATGACGTTGTCGTCGCCGAGGTAGTCGAAGACGCGGTGGTCGCAGACCATGAAGCCGCCATTGACGTAGGCGGTCTCGACCTGCGGCTTTTCCTGAAAGGTGTGGATGTGCCCGTTGATGTCGATGCCCATGGAGCCGAAGCGCCCGGCGGGGTGGACGGCGCTGATGGTGCAGGCCTTGCCGGAGGCCTCGTGGCTGGCGATGGCGGCGTTGATGTCGATGTTGGAGAGGCCGTCGCCGTAGGTCAGCAAAAAGGGTTCGCCCTCGGGGATGTGGCGCTGGATGAGCTTGATGCGGCGGGCGGTCAGGCTCTCGGGGCCGGTCTCGGCCAGGGTGACGGACCAGTCCTCCTCGTCGTGGCGGTCATGGAAGACCGGGTCGCTGTCGCGGCCGAGCTTGAGGGTCACGTCGCCGGTGTTCCAGTGGTAGTTGCGGAAGTACTCCTTGATCATCTCGCCCTTGTAGCCCAGGCACAGGACGAACTCCCGGTGCCCGTAGTGGGCGTAGAGCTTCATGATGTGCCACAGGATCGGGTACGCGCCGATGGAGACCATCGGCTTGGGCCGGTACTCGGTCTCTTCGCGCAGGCGGGTGCCCTTGCCTCCACAGAGAATGACGACTTTCATAAGGGGGAAAGGGCTCACTAACTGACATTTTCCCCGGCAGGGCAACGTCTTTTTCCCAAACCGGGGGTGGTTCGCGGGTTGTTGGCCGGGGGTTGGGATGTCGAGGCTTTGCGGGAATTTAAAAGCAGGAAACGGAGTTTTCCGCCGTGGCGTTTGTGGTATACTCTGCGGCAACTGAACGATGAAGTCCGCCCAGAAAGTTCCTGCCACCCGATCCGGTCCGATTGCCGGAACACCCGGCCCCGCCACCGACGAAGCCCGTTGGGCGGCGGTCATGGGGCGTGAGGCGTCGGCGGACGACGGCTTTGTCTATGCGGTGAAAACGACCGGCATCTACTGCCGTCCGAGCTGTCCGTCGCGGCGGGCGGTGCGGGCGAATGTGGTGTTTTTCGACACAAGCGCCGAGGCCGAGCGGGCGGGTTTCCGGGCCTGCAAGCGCTGCCGCCCGGACGGGCCGGGGCGGGCCGAGCGCGACGCGCAGGCAGTCGAGCGGGCCTGCGAGTTGATCGCGTCCGCCGAGGAAATGCCCGACCTGGCCACACTGGCGGCGGAGGCGGGGCTGAGCGCCTCGCATTTCCACCGCCTGTTCAAGGCGGCTATGGGGCTGACCCCAAAGGGCTACGCCCGCGCCCGGCGGGCGAAGCGGATGCGCGAGGAGCTGCCCGGCAGTACCACGGTGACCGAGGCGATGTACGGCGCTGGTTATCAGTCGAGCGGACGCTTTTACGCCGAGTCGGGCGAGGTGCTCGGGATGCGCCCGTCGCGCTTCAAGAAGGGCGGGGTGGGCGAGACGATCCGCTTCGCCGTGGGGGAGTGTTCGCTGGGGGACATCCTCGTGGCGGCCTCGGACAAGGGCGTGTGCGCGATCTTTTTGGGGGACGAGCCGGACATGCTGGTGCGGGCCTTGCAGGACCGTTTTCCCCGGGCGGAACTGGTTGGGGGTGACGAGGCCTTCGAGCGAACGGTGGCGCAGGTCGTCGGCCTGGTGGAGGGGCCCCGCGCCGGGCTGAGCCTGTCGTTGGATATCCGGGGGACGGCTTTTCAACAGCGGGTGTGGGAGGCCTTGCGGGAAATCCCTGTCGGCACCACCGCCAGCTACGCGGAGGTGGCGGGCCGGATTGGACGCCCGGAGGCCGTGCGGGCCGTTGCCCAGGCCTGCGGGGCGAACGCCCTCGCCGTGGCCATCCCCTGCCACCGTGTCGTGCGCACGGACGGCTCGCTCTCCGGCTATCGCTGGGGCGTGGAGCGCAAGCGCCGCCTGCTGGACCGGGAGAAAACAGCCTGAGCTACCTGAACGGACACCTCTTTTTTCTTCGCCCGATGAACCTTTTTGCCCCGGACCCGACGGCTAACCTGCTGCCCCGCGAGGGGGTTGTCCACTATCACGGACCTGTGTTGAGTCCGGCGCAGGCGCGGGAGTATTTCGAGTGGCTGCTGGCGGACATCCCCTGGAAAGGCGACGAGGTCGTGGTGGCGGGGCGGCGGATCGTGACCGCCCGGCAGGTGGCCTGGTACGGGGATAGTTCCTACCGCTACACCTACTCGGGCACAACGAAGACCGCGCTCCCCTGGAGGCCGGAGCTGCTTGAGCTTAAAGAGCGGGTGGAGGCATGCAGCGGCGAGCATTTCAACTCCTGCCTGCTCAACCTCTACGCCAGCGGCGCGGAGGGTATGGCCTGGCACAGCGACGACGAACCGGCGCTGGCTAGGCACGCCGCCATCGCCTCGCTCAGCCTGGGCGCGGAGCGCACGTTCACCTTCCGCCACAAGCTGACCGGGGAAAAGTGCTCGCTGGAGCTGGAGGACGGAAGCCTGCTGGTGATGGCGGGATCGACTCAGACGCATTGGCAGCACTGCCTGCCGAAGACCCGGAAAGTTGCCGGGCCGCGAATCAACCTGACCTTCCGTACTGTCGTGATGCCGACTCGCTGAGGCTTGCCGGGTGAAACGTCGCTACGCGACGTCATCTTTTTATTTCGCCCAACCCGTGGGTTGAAACCCACGGCTAACGATCAAGCGTCGCGTCGCGACGAATGCACACTGGCTCGGCGAACCGGCCAGTTCGTGAATATCTTCTCCGCGCACACGACGTTGGCTGCGAAGCAGTTCTAGTCCCGAAGCAGCCGCGGGGCGGATTGCGAACGGTTCCAGTGCAAACGGAATTCAGAGCGGGTAGGTGCGCAGCACCGTAGGGGCGAGCCCCTCAATCGGATCAAACGCTGAGCGTTTGTGGCGGAGAGGGAGGGATTTGAACCCTCGGTACCCTTTTGGGGTACGCATCTTTAGCAAAGATGTGCATTCTGCCACTCTGCCACCTCTCCCGAAGCCGGAAAATATCCGGACCGTAAGGCGGGTAAACAACTGACCGATTGCGGCGCTGTCAACGACTTTTCCACCAAATGGGGAGGTTTCGTTGATGGAGCGAAAATGCGGGGGGAGGGAGGCGTCGAAGCGGCAGTACCCCGGTAAGCACGTTCAGGCGCTGGGGAGCGTCTGCATGTAGGGGGGGCGGGTGCCGTCGCGGTGGAGGATGGCCTGCACGTTGAAGACATCGGCCACGCGCTCTTCGGTCAGGACGTCGGCAGTGGGGCCGTCGGCGGCGACCTTGCCGCCGCTGATCAGGACGGTCTCGTCGGCGTAGGCGAGGGCGAGGTTGATGTCGTGGAGGATGGCGAGCACGCCCACGCCTTCGGCGGCCAGCTCGCGGGCGATGCGCAGCGTGCCGTGTTGGTGGGCGAGGTCGAGTCCCGCCACCGGCTCGTCCATCAGCAGGTAGCGCGGGCTCTGCTCCAGGGGCTCCCAGATCTGTGCCAGGACGCGGGCCAGATGCACGCGCTGGCGTTCTCCGCCGGAGAGCTCCAGGTAGTAGCGGTCGCCAAATTCCTGCAAATCCACCCGGCGCAGGGCCTGTTGGCAGATTTCGCGGTCGCGGAGGGTTTCCCCGCGCTGGATGTGTGGGGTGCGGCCCATGAGGACGACGTCGCGCACGGTAAAGTTGAAGGCCAGGCGCGGCTCCTGCGGGAGAACGGCGCGGACCTGGGCGAGGTCGCGGGTGTGCCAGGCGGGCAACGGCTTATCCTCCAGGCGGACGTCGCCTGAGCGGGCGTGGAGCTCGCCGGTGAGGAGCTTGAGCAGGGTGGACTTGCCCGCGCCGTTGGTGCCGAGCAGGGCGACGAGCTTACCCGGCTTCAGGCGCAGGGAAACGCCGTCGAGCACCGGATGTTTGCCGTAGGAGAAGGTCAGTTCGCGCGCTTCGAGCATGTGTCCGGGCTAGAGGGAGAGTTTGCGTTTGGCGGACAGGAGCAGCCCGAGGAAGAAGGGGCCGCCGATCAGCGCGGTGAGGATGCCGATCTGGAGTTCGGCGGGGGCGACGAGCGTGCGCGCGCCCAGGTCGGCGGCGACGAGGACCGCCCCGCCGAGGATGGCCGATCCGGGGAGCAGCCAGCGGTGGTCGGGCCCGAGGCTGAGCCGGATCATGTGCGGCACGACCAGCCCGACGAAGCCGATGATCCCGCAGGCGGCGACCGTCACCCCGACCATGGCCGCGGTGACGAAGATCAGCCCGCGCTTGACCAACTGGACGTTGACGCCGAGCTGGAAGGCTTCGGCTTCGCCGAGGAGAAAGGCGTTGAGCGAACGCCACTGGCTGAGCACCCAGAGCCCGCCCAGCAGGGTGAGCGCGGCCACGAGGAGGGCACCCTGCCAGTTGGCCCCCGCCAGGCTGCCGAGCGTCCAGAAGGTGATGGTGCGGATCTGCGTGTCGTCGGCGAAGCGCGTGACCACGTATCCGATGAGGGCCGCGGCGATGGCGTTGACCGCGATGCCGGTCAGCAGCATGGTGGCGATGTGCGTGCGCCCGCCGATGCTGGAGAGGCGGTAAATGAGGAAAGTGACGCCGACGCCCCCGGCCATGGCCAGGATGGGCAGGGCGTAGGTGGCGATGTGGGGGGCCAGGTCGATCAGCCAGCCCTCCGGGGCTGTGCCGGAGGGCGCGTCCGGGGCGCGGCTGAAAAACGACTGAATGGCGGGAGCGGCCTTGACGAGCATCCCTCCGAACAAGATCGCGATGACGCCGCCGGTGGCCGCGCCGCTGGAGACCCCGATGATGCCCGGGTCGGCGAGGGGATTGCGGAAAAGGCCCTGCATGGCAGCACCCGCCAGCGAGATGCCCGCGCCGACGGCCAGCGCCAGGAGGATGCGCGGCAGGCGCAGGCTCCAGATGACCGTCTCGGCCAGGGCGGTGGGCTTTTCCGAGCCCAGGCCGAGCTTGTAGGCGAGGACCTGGGTGCTCTCGCCGGAGGTGAACTTGACCGGGCCTGTGTTCAGGCTCACGAGCGAGATGGCCACCGTGCACAGGCCAATCAGGACGAGCAGAACGATTTTGACGGAATGGGAACGGGCGGGATTCATCCTCGGGTGCAGTGACAACGTGCGGGCGTCTCTGAGAGGGACGCGCCGTGGGACGGCATAGACTCAAGCTGGCCAGCTTAAGGCGTTTCGGGCGCGTGGAACAAGCCGGATTTCACCGGCGGGCCCGAAACGGCCCGGCGCGGGCGGATTTTTAGCCGTCGGAGGGAGCGGGCGCGATGACGCCGGCCCAGCGGGAGGCGGCGTCGCCGAGGCGGGGGCCGAAGGCCAAGTCGTCCATCGGCACGGCCACGATGCGGCCGTTTTTCACGGCGGGGACGCCGCTGAGTTCCTTCAGGTTGAGGAGATAGGTAACGTCCTTGGGCCCGGCGCCATGGCCCAGGCCCGAGCCGAGCAGGATCACGTCCGGCTGGGCGGCGATGAGGGCCTCCAGCGAGTAGGGCTGGAAACGGTTGACGTCGGAAGCGGCGTTGACGCCCCCGGCGAGCTTGATCAGCTCGTCGGCGCGGGTGCCGCTGCCGCCGACCATGCCCCCGCGGCTGGCGGTGGGGGGCTGGAGAAAGAAGACCACGCGCGGGGCCTGCGGCCACTGGGCGGTCTGGAGCTGCACGTCGGTGAGCTGCTCCTGGATCTGGGCGGACAGGGCGGCGGCCTGCGCCTCCCTGTCCAAGGCCGCTCCGACCTCTTCTAGAGAAGCGTAGAGCGCCTCCGGGCTTTCGGGCTCCGGACACCACACCACGGGGATGCTGACCCGTTTCATGGCGGCCTTGGCGGCGGGAGGTCCGAGTGACTCGGTGGTCACGATAAGGTCGGGGTTGAGTGAGAGCACGCCCTCGGGGGAAATCTGCCGGATGTAGCCGACCTGGGGCAGCTTGGTCGCCGCCTCGGGGTAGGTGCTGGAAAGGTCCACCGCGACGACTTCGTCGCCTTTGCCCAGGGCGAACACTATCTCCGTCGCCGCCCCGCCGATAGTGATGATGCGGGTGTTGGCGGCGGGTTGCTCCTGATCGGTCGCCGACTCCGCGGCCCCGGCGCTCGGCACGGGCGGGTGCCCGGCGGGCATGGGGCCGGTCTTGCCGGTGAACGGGCACACGGCGGGGGCCGCATCCTCGGCGTGCAGTACGGGGGCGATAAGCAGGGCCGCGACGGCGGCGGCCTGCATGAAGAGGTTCTGATAAGACGTTTTCACGGTTTCCGGAGTTGACCCGACACCTAAAAGGATCAGTATTGTGACTCAATCTCAAAATTAATAAAAAAGCCTTTATGAACACAACCATTACTGACGCTACTTCCACGCCGGAAGAACTGAAGGCTCGCTGGGACGAGCTGCTCGAAGCCAACCCGAAGCTGCGCATCCGCAACGCCGCCGAGGAGCTCGGCGTGAGTGAGGCCGAACTGCTGGCCACCCAATGCGGCGAAACCGTCACCCGCCTGAGCGTGACCGACTGGGAAGCCTTCATGCAGAGCTGGAAGAGCCTGGGCCGCGTCATGGTGCTGACCCGCAACGACAATTGCGTCCACGAGAAGACCGGTGTCTATGAGCAGATCCATCCGCTCATGCACGGCGGCAAGGTTGGCCTGACCACCGGCAAGGACATCGACCTGCGCCTGTTCATGGGCGGCTGGAAGCATGCCTTCGCGGTCGAGGACCTGTCTATCCCCGGCGGCCACAGCCGTTCGCTCCAGATTTTTGACCCGACCGGCACGGCGATTCACAAGATCTACGTCAAGAGCGACGAGGGGATCGAGCCCTTCCACAAGCTCGTGGAGCAGTACCGTGCCGAGGACCAGTCCAAGGCCCTGAGCGTCGAGGCCCCCGAGGCCAAACGCCCCGAGATGCCCGATGCGCAGATCGACAAGGACGCGCTGCTTGACGGCTGGAAGAACCTCAAGGACACGCACGACTTTTTCCCGCTGCTGATGAAGACCCGCGTGGCCCGCGAGCAGGCGTTGCGCCTGGCCGATGGCGTCTTCACCCGCAAGGTGGACAACAGCGCGGCCCGCAAGGTGCTCGACCTCGCCAGCGAGCGCGGCACCTCGATCATGGTCTTCGTCGGTAACGACCACTGCATTCAGATTCACACCGGTCCGGTGAAGAAGGTCATGGAGTACCAGGACTGGTACAACGTCATGGACCCGAGCTTTAACCTGCACCTGAAGGAGTCGGGCATCGCCTCCTGCTGGCATGTACGCAAGCCTACCGCCGACGGCGAGGTCAACTCGCTGGAGGTTTTCGATAAGGACGGCGAGGTCATCGTACAGTTCTTCGGCGAGCGCAAGCCCGGCAGCCCCGAGCTGGAAGCCTGGCGCGAACTCCTGAGCGACATTTCCTAACGCGCAGAGCCGGGCTTTACTTGTTTCACCCGGTGATCGCAGGCCGCGGACGGTTTTCCCGTCCGCGGCTTTTGTTTTTGGGGGAGGTTCTGGGGTGCCCGTTGCAGATGTGTCCGAACGGGAGGGTTTTTCCGAGGCGACTTTTCTCACACCAAGGCACCAAGCACACAAAGAGGTTATACCGTTTCGCAGGAGAAATGAGACTCTTGTTTTTATCCACAGATGACACAGATGGGCACAGATTGCTTTTCGTAAAATCATCCGCGTTTCATCCGCGTTCATCCGTGGCTAAATAAAAAATCTCAACCCAAAGTAGAAACGGCCCGAGCTTCCCGCTCACTCTCTGTGTCCTCCGCGGGCTCCGTGTGAGAATAAGCCCGCATCCGCATGGCGTCTCGGTGAGTCCGCATCGGCGGGTAACAAAAAGGCCGGTCGCGCAAACGACCGGCCTTCTGGTTTCTTATGAGGGATCTATGACTGTATGACTTTACTTCTGGGAAAGCTTGCGGCGGCGCAGCAGGGCGAACCCGAGGACGCCCAGCCCGGCCAGCGCGGCATAGGTGGAGGGCTCAGGAACGGCGTTGGCATAGGCGTTGCTGGTGTCGAGTTTCATGGCATAGAGGGCTCCGTGCGTGTCCACCGTCCAGTCGATGCTGTAGCCGGTGATGGTTTCAGCGATGCCGGAGAGGTCCCACTGCCAGACGTAGATGGTGGTCGAGCCGCCTTCAAAGCCGCCATAGTTGCCCGTGGTGGTCGTGCTGCCGCTGAGGCTGAGCGTGTCGCTGCCGCCGGAGTACGTATAGGTGAGGGTCGGGCCGCTGAGGATGGAGCCGTCCATGTCGAGCTGGAAGACAATCGTGCTCAGGTCGGCCATGGGGGAGCTGTCGCTCATGGTATAGGAGCCGGTGCCGGAGGGCGTATAGACGGAGCTTCCGCCAAAGTAGCCACTGGTGCCGTCCACCTTGTCGAAGACGGCGCTGGTGGAACCGGTCACTGCGGAGAGGGGCGTGGGCCAGTCCACGGTCGGGTTGCCGTAGTTGCCGGTGTAGCCGTCCGTAGCCGAGTAGTTAGTGCTGTTAAGCCCGGACCAGCCACCGTTTTCAGGCGTACCGGGCAGCGAAATCGTCAGGAAATCGGCGTGAGAGATCACCGGGGCCAGCAGAGCGGCGGCCAGTGCGAAGCGATGCATAGTTTTCATAGGTTCTTTATTGACTGTGGTAATGAGACTCGATAACAATAGCCTCATAAAACTGAGACTGAGTTTCAAATGCAAGAGAATTTTTCTAAAAAAGTACGAATGTGTCGCTGGCTGACGGTAGGGGTCGGGCTGCTGGGCCTGACAATGAGCGGGCTCCAGGCGCAGACGGATTTCTTTTATTTTAACAGCGTGCTGCCGGACTTCGATGGTTTGCCCAACAGCGAGTATGCACAGTTCGACCGCGTGCAGTATGCTAACACGACGTGGGCTAATCCTTTCTACACAAGTGCACCCGCAGAGGTGAACACGCCCACGCCCTCAAGCGAAGGCGGCATCAGCACCAATGAAGATGCGATTTTGGCACAGGTGGGGACGAGCACGGCGTTCCGGACGAGTTTCCCGGGGATTTACAGCTTTTCCGAGCCGATGAGTTTCATCATCTACGACAATCCCACCTACAGCCCCGGACAGGTCATTTACCAGGTCAATACCGTGGGCAGCCTGCCCGATCAGGAAGCGGTGCTGTATTTCCGCGAAGAAGAGGGTGGAGAGCTCTACGGCCCGATCCCTTATACGCATGTCGGCTTTCTCACTGGCGGGGATTCGACCTATGGCGATGGTCAGGGCATCATGGCCTGGGAGTGGGACCTGAGTAGCTACACGGTGGCGGAGTACTACATCGAGTTCAAGGCGGCCAGCACGAGTATGAGCCTGTGGTGGTCCACACTGGACACCTGGGAAAATTTCTCCGCCGAGCTGGGTAACGCGCTCTTCCTGACCGCCAACAGCAACTTCGGCACCGTGGGTACGGTCGATCACCATATTTCCGGCGGCACCGATCCGCAGCTCTCCTATGAGCCGGGCGACGAGGTCGTCCTCAACGCCGTGGCCGAGCCGGGCTGGGTCTTCGTCCGTTGGACGGGCGACATTGATTCGACCAATCCCTCGGTCGTCACCACGGTGGACGGCAACCTGAACGCCAAGGCGATTTTCGCCCCGCTCAATTTCGACGCCTGGGCGGCCAACGTCATGCTGCCGGGCTTCGCGGGTGGCATCCCCGGCGTGACTGACCAGCCGGAGGCCGACCCGAACCAGAACGGGCTCAACAACATTCTCGAATACGCCTTTGGCGGCACCCCCGAGGGGAGCAGCAACGCCGACGCCTTCCCGGTGGCGGGTATCAGCGCCGACGGCAAGCACCTGACCCTGACCTACCGCCGCCAGCCCGTGGCGACCGACCTGGAGTACCGCGCGGTCGTGTCCAACGACCTGACGACGTGGAACTACAACGGTGACGGCACCGAGACCACGTACACCAGCGAAACCATTTCCCCCACCATCAACGAAGATGGGACCCAGACCGTTATTGTTACCGACCTGACTGACCTCAGCACCCTGCCGGCGGGCACCGTCCGGCAGATGCGCCTGCAAATCGAACTGAACAATTAAGCTAACACTTCGGATGAGTAACAATACGCACCTTCAGACACAGTCCCGCCGGGGCTTTTCCCTGATCGAGCTGCTGGCCGCGATCGCCGTCGTCGGCGTCCTCAGCAGCCTGACCTACGCGGTCACCGTCAAAGTCACCGAGCACGCCGCCCTGACCAACGAGAGCGCCGTGGCCCGCCAGATGGTTTCGGCCTTCCTGCTCTATCCGCAGGACAACGGGGGCAGCTTCATGCGGGGTAAGGGGACCGAGCCGCGCGGCAGCGTCACGGGCTTTCACGGGGAGACCCTTGAGCCCGGCGAGGAGGCCGCCATGCGCTGGCCCTGGAAGCTGGCCAACCTGATGAACGACGGCCCCCTGGGGCTGTTTATCAGCGACCACCACGACTACTTCGAGTATCTGAGCGCGCGTCAGGATGTCTACGGGGTCAGCTTGACGCCGTCCATGGGACTGAACCTGACCTTTGTCGGCGGGAACTTCCGCAGCAGCACAGTCTCGCCGGAGGCGGTGATCTATGCCGACCGCCGTGACCGCGTGGGCTCGCCCAAGTTTCCGTACGACTACTGTGTGACGCGCCCGGATGTCGCCTACAACCCGAGCGAATTGATTGTGTTCGTCTCGACTTTCAGCGAATACGCGGAGAACTGGGAAGATATCGGCTTTTACAGCGCAAATCCGCCCATCTCCCCGGATGGGGTCCACTGGGGCAGCTACACCGAGAGCATCCCCTCCAGCATGGGATATGTCCACCTGCGCCACAACGATCAGGCCGTGGTCGCCATGCTTGACGGGAGCGTTTCCCTGATGGGCGAGGAAGAGCTGCGCGACATGCGCCACTGGTCGAATCAGGCTATTCGCTATAATGATGAGAATTATAGCAATTTTACCCGTCAGTAGGTGATAGATAAAGAAACGCGATCAAAACGTGCCGGGTTAACAGCTGGGACGGGCGGATAGGGTTCTTTTGTAAATAATATGCTATGGTTCGAAAAATGTGTTTTTTTAAAACCTTTTCGGGAACCTTTTCGACAATTTCGCGTCACAATCTTCCAGAGCAAGAGTTTTTGAGTTTTAGCAAGGAGTTCCGGCCTATCCGGAACGTTTTGGGGTAGAAACAGATACCGCCATTCCCGCAAGGGAATGGCGGTTATCATTTTAAGGGATTGCAAGCGCCGGGCAGGAGTGTCCGGCGCTTGCCTGTTTTTGGGGTGGCGTTGCCCGCGAAGTCACGCGAAGAAACCCCATGATACCGTTTCCTGTTTGGTTTGGGGAAATCCATTTAACCACGGATGGCCCGGATATGCCGATATCATCGGTGCCCTCCGTGCCATCCGTGGTTAAGCCATTCTCGCGCAAAAAAACGGCGCTCCGAGAGGGAGCGCCGTTGGAAATAGGCGGGATCGGCGTTTCGGCCGGTGTTAACCGAGGGTTACTTGGTCGGGACTTCCGCGATGGTCTGGAGCACGCGGGAGCAGATCCGGTAGGGATCGCCCTGCGAGTTCGGACGGCGGTCTTCCAGGTAGCCCTTGTAGTCGTTCTTCACGAAGCTGTGGGGGACGCGGATGGAAGCACCACGGTCGGCCACACCCCAGGAGAACTTGTCGATCGACTGGGTTTCGTGCAGACCGGTCAGACGCAGATGGTTGTCCGGGCCGTAAGCGGCGATGTGCTCGTCCTTGTTCTTTTCAAAGGCGTCCATGAGCTTGAGGAAGTATTCCTTGCCGCCGACGGTGCGCAGGTACTCGGTCGAGAAGTTGCAGTGCATGCCGGAGCCGTTCCAGTCGCCCTTGAAGGGCTTGCAGTGCCATTCGACGTCGATGCAGTACTTTTCGCACAGGCGGGAAAGCAGGTAGCGGGCGACCCAGATGTCGTCGGCGCACTTCTTGGAACCCTTGGCGAAGACCTGGAATTCCCACTGGCCCTTGGCCACTTCGGCGTTGATGCCTTCGTGGTTGATGCCGGCAGCGAGGCAGAGGTCGAGGTGCTCGTCCACGATCTGTCGGGCGATATCACCGACATTCTGGTAGCCGACGCCGGTGTAGTACGGGCCCTGGGGGCTCGGGAAGCCGCCGTCCTTGGGCCAGCCCAGCGGGCGACCGTCGCGGAAAAGGAAGTATTCCTGCTCCAGACCGAACCATGCGTTTTCGTCATCCAGGATGGTGGCGCGCATGTTGGTGGGATGGGGCTCGCCGGTCGGCAGCATGACTTCGCACATCACGATGAAGCCATTAGGACGGGCGGCATCGGGATAGAGGGCGACGGGCTTGAGGATACAGTCCGAGCTGTGGCCTTCAGCCTGCTGCGTCGAACTACCGTCAAAACCCCACTCGGGGCAGTCGTCGATGCTCTTGGGAGCCTTGTCGGCGAGGCGGGTTTTACCACGGAGATTCGGCACGGGCTGGTAGCCATCGAGCCAAATGTATTCTAGCTTGTATTTTGTCATGGGTTGTTATGTGTTCGAAGCAGTTGGTTGACCGGGACAGCTAAACCATCCCTTTCTCTTTTGATTGAGGGTCAGAACGTTTCAGCAAAAGCGGTGCCAGTTTGTCAATTTGGTAAATTTTTTCATGCAGGATATTAAGGACACTAAACAGGCCAGTGTGAGAATCACATATGATGGCCGGGTCCACAAGCGCTATCGTGGGCCGCTGGCCCGCCAGCGCTATGAAAACGAGTCCCGCGTCCTGCGTTACCTGGAAGAAAAGGGCTGCGATTTTGTCCCCCGGCTGCTCCACGCCGAGCTCGGGGACGGTAATGGCTATATTGTGACCACCAACTGTGGCAAGGTGGTCGATAAAATTTCGCCCGAAAAGGCCGAGTCGCTCTTCAAGGAGCTGGAAGAGACCTACGGGGTGCGCCATGAGGACCGCTACCCGCGTAATATCACCTACAACGATTGGACCGGCAAATTCAACGTGATCGACTTCGAGTTCGCCACCATCCTGGAAACCGGGGAGGGGTTGACCCTTGACGAGGTCGAGGAAGAGCGGCGCGAAAGCGGCTGGGAGCGCAAGGACTAAAAGACCCGCGGAACGGCTTTATGAGTGAACCGGACGAGACTTCACGGCCCCCCCAGGTAACCTGGTCGGGCATGACCCATCCCGGCCGGTTCCGCCAGAACAACGAGGACGCCTTTCTCGCCCTCACTGTGGACCCGCAGGAGATGCGCCTGCTGGGCAAGGACGGCTCGGCCCCCATGGACGGGTGCGACTTTATCTTCGCCGTCAGCGACGGGATGGGCGGGGCCAACGCCGGGGAGTTCGCCAGCCGTATCGCGGTGGACCGCATCTCCCATACCCTGCCGCGTAGCTTCTGGCTCGGGGCGCAGGGCATGCGCCGGGGCGCGGGCGAGTGGCTGGACAACCTTTTTTCTGAAATCCACACCGAGATGGGCCGGATGGGGCG
Source organism: Verrucomicrobiota bacterium JB024 (assembly GCA_030673825.1). Taxonomy (GTDB): domain Bacteria; phylum Verrucomicrobiota; class Verrucomicrobiia; order Opitutales; family Cerasicoccaceae; genus Ruficoccus. The sequence continues at coordinate 18,371 of JAUTCS010000047.1, forward strand.
CTTTTACCCCGAATGCGCGGGCATGGGGGCGACCCTGAGCCTGTGCTGGTTCTCACCGGGGCGGATGAACTTCGCCCACATCGGCGACAGCCGTATCTACTACTGGCCCAAGGGTGGCGAGCTGCGCCAGATCTCCGAAGACCACACCCACGTGGGCTGGCTCCTGCGCACCGGCCAGATCACCGAGAGCCAGGCGCGTTTCCACCCCGGCAAAAGCGGCCTTCAGCAGGTGCTCGGGGGCAACGTCCGTACCATCGACCCGCAGATCGGCGTGGTCGATGTTGAGCCGGGCGACCGCTTCGTGCTCACCACCGACGGGATCTCCGACGGGCTTTCCCGCCGGGGCATTCAGAGTGTGCTCGAAAAGCCTCCCCTGCCGGAAAAATCCGTCTCCCAGCGTCTGATCGACGAGTCCATGGGCAACCTCAGCCGCGACAACCTCACCGCCCTCGTCGTCGAGGTGGCGTGAGGAGGGGGAATTAACCACAGAGAGCACAGAGTCGTTGCTCCTGTGCCACACTCCTTCTTGCGGTTTTGATCATTCGATCTTTAACCACGGATAACACGGATGGCACAGATAAATATCTTCTATCCGAGCTATCCGTGTTATCCGTGGTTAAAAAAGCCTCTTATTCCCACTCCTCTGTGTCCTCTGTGGTTAATTCCCCTCATCCCTCCAGCACGTCTTCGAGCGGGTAGGTCCAGATCTCGGAGAGGGTGGGGTGGTACCAGTGGGTTTTGAGCAGGTCGGCGGCGGTGGCTTTGAGGGCGATGCCGACCGCGAGGCTGTGGATGAGCTCGGAGCCGTCCTTGCCCACACACTCGGCCCCGAGGACGCGCCCGGTGCCCTTTTCGGCAAAAACTTTGACGTAGCCGTGCTTGGCCTCCATGAGGATGGACTTGCCGTGGTCATCGAAGGGGTAGTCCGCGCTGACGTAGTCGATGCCGCGGGCCTTGAGCTCCTTTTCGGGAATACCCGCGTAGGCGATCTGCGGGTCGGTGAAAACAATGGACACGAGCGCGTCGTAATCCACCGGCTGGGCCGGGCGACCCGTGGCGTGACGGGCGGCCAATTCGCCCTGGAGGATGGCGACATGGACGATCTCGTACGGCCCGGCCACGTCCCCGGCGGCGTAAATCGCGGGGTTGCTCGTCTGCTGGAACTCGTCGGTGCGGATGTGCCCATCGGACAGCAACTCGACGCCCGCACGGTCGAGACAGAGGCCGCCGGTGGCGGGGCTGCGGCCCAGGGCGTTGAGCAGGTGGGCGGCTTCGCGAACCAGTGTTTTCCCCTCATGTTCGAAGCTCACGCGGAAGCCCTTGGCGGTGCGCTCGACTTGTTTTATGTGCGTGTCGGTGATCAACTCGATGCCTTCGCCACGGAAGACCTCCTCGATCACGGTCGCGGATTCGGGCGAGTGCTCTTTTAAAATGTGCGGGCTGCGCTGGATCTGGGTGACACGGCTACCGAGGCGGTGCAGGAGCTGCGCCAGCTCGCAAGCGACGACCCCGCCGCCGAGCACGATGACCGACTCGGGCAGGCGGTCGAGCTCCAGCACGTCGTCGCTGGTCCAGGGGGCGGACTCCTTCAGGCCGGGGACAGGCGGCCAGGAGACGACCGAGCCGGTCGCCACGAGAAAGGCGTCCGCCGTCAGCACGGTGCCGTCGTCGAGGGTGAGCTCGCGCGCGCCGCTGAAGCGCGCCCGGTGGCGGTAGAGCGTGAAGCGGTCCGAGGCGAGCTGCTCCTGCCGGTACTCGGCGAACTCCGCGATGGTGTCGAGCTTGCGCTTGTGCAGGCGGGGCATGTCGGCCTTGGCCACGGGGATGGTCAGGCCGAAGCGGTCGGCCAGCCGGGCCAGGTGCAGGACCTCGGCAGAGTAGATGAGGGTCTTCGAGGGCATGCACCCGCGCAGGATGCACAGGCCCCCGAGCGGGTCCCCGCCGTCAACAATGGCGACGCGCTCGCGGGTTTCTCGGGCGGTGCGGGCAGCGGCGTAACCGGCGCTGCCGCCCCCGATCACGATGAAGTCAAAATGTTCGGCCATGAGAAATTCTAAGGGTTTGAGAGGTGGACGGCGGGATAAAACATTGCCGTGTCCTTGGGAACACTTAGTCTAGCGGCTCTGTCTGCCCTTACAATGCCGGAGTTCACGAAAGCCCTCATCGCCCTTTGCCTGCTCATGCTGCCGCCTGTCGCCGTCTCGGCCGCTCCGGCCTTTGATCCGGATAATCCCCCCGAGGGGCTCTTTTCACAGGAGTGGATGGAGGTGTATCTGCTCGGGCAAAAGGTCGGCTACTCGACGCTGACCCTGCGCCGCGACGGGGACGAGATCACCACCGTGACCAAGACCCTGATGGAGGTGAAACGCGGGGCCGTGCCGATGTCTTTTGAGACGCAGGAGTTGACGACCGAAACGCTCGCGGGCGAGCCCTTGGGCTTCCGGGCGGAGATCAACATGTCGGGCCAGCCCGTCGTCCAGAGCGGCCAGGTCGCGGACGGTCAGCTTACCCTGACCCAGACCCAGCAGGGCCGCGCCCAGAGCCGCCAGTTGCCTTACCCGGACGGGGCGCTTATGACCTGGGGCCTCATGCGCAAAACGCTGGACCTGCCGCTGGAGCCGGGGGCGTCCTTTAGCGAGCAGATGTACAGTCCTTCGCTTTCGACCGACGCCGCGCTCGCGGTGGATTACGAGGTGATCGGCCCCGAGACGATCACCCTGCACGGGGAGGAGGTGCCCGCCTGGCGCGCACTCATGACGATGAAGCTGGGCGGGAGCGCCATTCCCACCACCATCTGGACCGATGAAAACCAGCGTGTGCTCAAGACCTCGGCCAACATCATGGGCATGCCGATGGAGATGGTCAGCGCCACGCAGGAGCAGGCGATGAAGGGCTTCGCCCCGGCGGAGATTTTCGAGTCCAACCTCATCACCCTCAACCGCGCCATCCCCGCCGATGCGCAGGAGGTCGTTTACCGCGTGACGGTGGACGGGGCGCACCCGGACCTGAATCTGCCCGAGGGCGACTACCAAAAGGTCGAGCGCGTCGGGGTGGGCGAGTTCCTCGTCACCGTGACCCGCGCCGACCATGCCCAGTTGCCGCGCACCCTGCCCAAGCTGGATATGAGTGTCTGGGGCGAGTACCTGGAGCCGAACCTCATCCTCGACACGCAGGACGAGAAGGTCGTCGAGGTCGCGCACAAGATCACCGGCGCGGCACAGGACAAGGTGGCGCAGGCCGACCAGCTCCGTGTCGTGGTTTCCAACTACATCGACGACAAGAATCTCAGCGTGGGCTTTGCCACGGCCAGCGAAGTGGCCCGCGACCCGCAGGGCGATTGCAGCGAGCATGCCGTGTTACTGGCTGCGGTGGGCCGCGTCTGGGGCATCCCCTCGCGCTGCGTGGCCGGGCTGGTGTACCTGCCGCAGATGAAGGACGCCTCCGGCCAGCTTCTCGACAACGTCATGGGTTACCACATGTGGACCCAGTTTTACCTAGGCGGCCAGTGGGTGGATTTCGACGCCGCCCTGGCAGAGTCCGAGTGCTCGCCTACGCGCCTGGCGCTGATGACCTCTTCCCTCCAGGAAACGTCCATGTCCGAGCTGGGCCTGGCGCTGCTGGACCTGATCGGCCAGATAACCGTCGAAGTTGAATCTGTAAAATGAAGACCGCCTCCCGCCTCCTCCTCACCACCTGCGTGGCCGCTGTGGCCCTCACGCTGGCAGGCTGCTCGAAAAAGCAGCCCGCCCCCGTCGCCGAAAAGGCCCCCCCTCCGCCTCCTCAGCCGACGGTGGTGCCGATCACGACCGGACGGGTCGAGTTGACGGACATGCCGGACATGGACGGGGCGGACCTCTCCGGTGTGGAGATCATCGTTTTGGACAAGCTCACCCCCGAGCTGATCATGCTGTTGAGTGAGCAGCACAACTGCTACACGGACCTGATGGCTCCGCCACCCGAGCCGGAGCCCCAGGCGGATGACACCGCCCCGGCACCGGACGGGACGACGAGCGGGCTGGAGCTGCTTAGCGACCGCGACCGCGACCGCCTTGACGAGATGCTGACCGAACTCAAGGGCAAGGTCCCGCCTCCGTTGAAGTCCTCCTTCACCGTCAACGGCGACATGCGCGACTTCGAGAGCCGCAAGTCCCTCTACGAGCGCTACGAAAAACCGATCAGCACCCTCACCCTGGAGAACATGGTTCCCGTGCTTCAGCAGATCGGGGAGAACATGCGCGCCGACTACGACCTGCTGGTGAAGGAGACCGAGTCCGGTGATGACAGGCGAGTGCTCCAGGCCAAGGCCGACATCAACTGGATGGCCTCCCTGAGCGAATACATGCAGGACTACGAGCGGCTGGTGCGCCGCTACGACTCGCTGCGCCGCCGCGCCCTGCTGCGGGACGCGCGCAGCAGCAGCCGTTCGTCTTCCTCTTCTTCCGTCCCTTCCGGCCAGGCGGCGCAGGTGGCTTTCGATCGTTTCCAGATGGACAACGCCATGAACCTCCAGGTCGTCTGCTACAAGGACGCCCTCGGGACCGCCTTCGCACAGGCCGACGGGACCTTTGAGGTCAAGGGGCACGGCATCTTGCTGGCCCGGATCGACGACGAGCACATGCGCCCGCTGTTTTTCCGTGAGGGCATGAAGCCGCCGACGATCAGCTTCGCCGATATCGAGCAGTCCGAGCAGACCGTTCAGCCCGAGTGAGGGGCTTTCTCAATCAGGCAAAATAAAAGAGCTTGCCCGCGAAGCCACGCGAAGGTACACGAAGGCACAACCACCCTGAATAAACATCGCGTATCTTCGCGTGACTTCGCGGGAAAAAAGAGACGCCGGAGGCGGTCTCAACCTGCTCAGTGCTTGCCCGCGTGGGGCTGTTGGCGCGGGAGGCGTTCCCCGGCGAAGACCATCTGCGGGCGCAGGACATCGGAGGTCTTCAGGTGGGGGATGATGGACCAGCGGTAGGCCATGAACCACAGCAGCAGGAACGAATAGGCGAAGGCCGGAAAACGGAAGGGAAAGCCTGCCAGCGCGAGAATCAGCCCGAGCGTGCAAGTGCCGAACAGATACCAGCTCAGCGGACGCTGGGCCTTCAGGCTCAGGAAGCGCAAAAACACGATCACCGGCACGCTGATCCAGGCCAGCGCGCCGACCAGTCCGTACTCCACGAGCAGTTGGAGCACGTCGCTGTGCGCGGCCTGGTACATGCTCGTACCCAGCTCGGTCTCCTGGTAAAAAGTCATCATCGTGCGGAACGAGCCCGGCCCCCAGCCGAAGACCGGCTTGTCCATGAAGAGCTGCCAGGCGTCCTTGTAGATCAGGAGTTGTTCGTTCCAGCTCAGGCCGACGCTCGGGATGAATTTCAGCGGGACGAGGTTTTGGGTGGCGCGGTCCAGATGCAGGGCAAAGGCACCGATCCCGCCCGCGATCAGGAGAAAGCCCGCCAGTCCGAGCACCAGCTTGCCGAACTTTTTGCGGCGGGAGAGGTTATGCGAGGCGTCAAAGGCGGTGAAGCCCAGCAGCAGGCACAGGCACAGCACGTGCAGGCCGGTGCCGGTCAGCACGACCGAGGCGGTGAGGATCCCGACCGCGACCAGAAACCAGATGCCGCCCCGGTCCAGAAACGCCTGAAAACGCATGTGGCGAATGTAGTGCGAGCCCAGTCCGACCATCGCCCCCGTCCACAGCAGCGCGAACGAGGCCCAGCCGTGCGGGTGCGGGAAAATCGAGAAATAGCTGCCGGCGGGCGCGTAAAAAATGCCCAGCAGACGCGGCAGCTGCAGCACCGCCTGGATAAACCCGAGGGCGGCCAACACGCTGGCGGCGATGCCGAGGATGAGCAGGATGCGTCGAGTGACGTCTTCCTGGGTGATGACCAGCAGCATATTCAGCGCGGTGACATAAATGCCCCCAGCCAGAAAGAGCGCCGTCCACGTTTCCCGCGGGAGGGTGGTGACCGGTAGCCAGTTACGGATCTCATGCAGCAGCAGGTAGGTGGCCCCGTCTTCCTGGATTTCGGTCACGGACGGGTTCCACAGCCCGGCGATGGTGATGCCCAGGCAGACAATAAACGGGACGAGATAGGCCAGCAGGATCAGGCGCGGGCGCGAGCTGGCGTCGGTCAGTTCCGAGCTGTGCCAGAAGTAGATGATCAGTCCGATCCAACCCAACGCGCCGAGGTAGGGCACGGCGAAATGAGCCGCCCCGCCGAAGAGCAGCAGCGTAACCAGCCCGAAGGCGATCAGGTGCCACTGGACGGCCTTTTCGCCCTGGGTCTTGGGTCCTGGTGAGGGAAATTCTTCTTCGAGCACGCGGGGCGGAGGATGGGGGTTATTGTGGGGAGGACAGGCAGATGCTGGCGGCGACTTCGGTGGCCTTGGTCGGGTCCGTCAGGCGGGCCAGCACGGCCAGGGCAAAGACGGTCGCGGTGCCCGCGCCCTGCGAGGTGATGAGGTTGCCGCTCTCGACCACGGCCTTGCACGCGTCGCGGCCCGGCAGCTCGCCTTTGGTGGTGGGGTGCGAGGTGTAGGGCTGGCCGGGGAGCAGTCCGGCGTCCAGCAGGCAAAGCGGGGCGGCGCAGATGGCGGCTACGAGGCGGTTCTCTTTGGCGTAGCGGGCGAGGGTGTCGAGCACGCGGCGGTCGGTGCGCAGCTTGGCCACGCCGGGGCCGCCGGGGAGGACGAGGCAGTCGTAGCTGCGCTTGAGGGCTTCGTCGATCAGGACGTCGGCCTTGACGCTGATGCCGCTGCGGCCTTTGACCGTGGCGTGAAACTCGCGGCTGGCGACGGTGACGTCGATCCCGCCGCGGCGAAGGATGTCGATCGGGGCGATGGCTTCCATCTCCTCGAAGCCTTCGTGCAGGATGATGAGGGCGGATTTACTCATGGCTGAGACTTTCGCGGAAGTTGATGATGGCCCGAGCGTAAGCGCTCCCGGCGGTTTCAATCAAGTTGTTATGTCCGGCCCCCTCGACCCAGAGGTGGGTTTTGGGCTCGGCGGCCTTGGCGTAGAGCGCCTCGCCGTGCCAGAAGGGCACGGTGCGGTCGGCGGTGCCGTGGAGCATGAGTAGGGGGCAGTTGATCTTGTCGATCTTGGCGATGGAGTCGAAGCAGTCCCAGGGTAGCACGCGCACGCGGGTCATGACCCGAAAGGTGCTGGTAAAGGTGCCGTCGGTGATGACTCCGCCCACGGGCTTGCGGGCGGCCAGGTCGATGGTGGGCCCGCCGCCGACTGAGCGGCCAAAGAGCACGATCTGCTCCGGCGTGCAGCCTTTTTCCTCGATCAGCCAGTTGTAGGCGGACTCGATGGCATCGTAGCAAGCCTGCTCGCTGGCGCGACCGCCGCTGGTGCCGTAACCGGGGTAGTCGTAGGCGAGCACGTTAAAGCCCAGGCTGGCCAGCCACGGCCAAAGCTCCGGGTCCGAGGCGATGTCCTCGCCGTTGCCGTGGCTGTAGAGCAGGGTATGGGTGGCCTGCGGGTTCTCGACATAGAGGGCGGAGAAGGTCCCGCCGTCGGGCAGGGGGAGCTTGAAGATGCCCTTGTCGTTATCGGTGTAGTTGGGCGGCGGCGCGGGGAAGATCATCCCGTGGGCGAAAAACAGCGCGAAGAGCATCCCGCCAATGTAGAGGATGAGTACGAACAGAAAGAGGGTCTGGAGAGTCAGCGACACGAGGTTGTTGGTGCGGAAAGGAACGGGGAAGATTTCCCACAACAGCACGCGCCGCAAGCTTTTACCCAGCCCGGACAACCGCGGGGGCGGGAGGTCCTCGGGGGTAGCTTCCCGCTTGTCAGGGGTGGGGCGGGGTGTCATGGTTTCATCCTTTTCCCGTGAAAGAGTCTCCGCAATCCCTTTCCTATTCGCAACTGGGCCAGCGTGCGTCCGAGCCGGTCATCACGGACCTGATGCACCGGGCCCTCGAAAACTCGGAGCTGCTCTCGCTGGCGGCCGGCTTTACGGATAATATCACCTTGCCGGTGGACTTGGTCCGCCGCGCCCTGGAGCGCCTGGGCAACGAGATGCCCGGCGCCGAGTACCTCCAATACGGCACCAACCGGGGCCGGGCGGGCCTGCTTATCGAGGTGGCCAACTGGCTCAACGCCAGTGAGAGCGAGGCCGCGCCCGAGCCTTTCACGGCGGAGTCGGTCTTTATCTCCAACGGTTCCCAACAGGCACTCTACCTGGCCATGCAGAGCCTGTGCGATGCCGGGGACATCATCCTCGTGCAGCAGCCCACATACTTCGTCTTTCTGGAGCTGTGCCGCGGGCTGGGCATCCGGGCCGTTTCGTTGCCCGCGCTGGCCGACGGGGGGACGGACTTCGCCGCGCTGTCGGAGTTTTTCTTAAAGCTCAAGACCGAGCACGGCGCGGCCCGGATCAAGGCCCTCTACCTGAACAGCTACTACGGCAACCCGTCCTCGCGCAGCGTGCCAGTGGAGGAAAAGCGCGCCCTCGGGCGGGCTCTGCTCGACCACGCGCTGCACGTGCCCGTGATCGAGGACGCCGCCTACCGCGAGTTGTGGTTCGACCACCCGTACCCGGCACCGAGCGTGTTCAGCCTGCCCGAGTTCGACAGTCTGCCGCGTCTGTACCTGGGCACCTTTACCAAGCCCCTGGCCACCGGCCTGAAGGTCGGCTACGGCGTGTGCTCGCACCCCGAGTGGATGGGCAAGATGCTCTCGCTCAAGGGGCACCAGGACTTCGGCACCCCGAATTTTAACCAGTCCCTGATCGAGAACATCCTCGCCGCCGGCGAATACGGCCCGCACCTGGAGCGCGTCCGCGCCAACTACGGCGAGAAGGCGAAGATCATGGGCGTGGCGTTGGAAGCCTCGCCCCTGCGCAAGCTCGGGTGGAGCTGGGAGACGCCGCTCGGGGGCCTGTACTACTGGCTGCGCGGTCCGGAGGGGCTCGACCTGTCCATCGGCTCAGCCTTTTGCGAGCAGGCCGTGCGCGAGGGCGTGCTCTATGTCCCCGGCGACCTCTGTGTGGCCGAAGGCGACCCGAAGAACTTCGCCCGCCTCAGCTTCGGCTCCCTGGCCAAGGAGAAACTCGCCGAGGCGACGGAGCGTTTCGTGCGCGTGGCCGTGGCCCACGGGTGAGTTTGGGCGGGAAGATTAACCGCAAAGACGCAAAGGAGGGAAATCTCTGTGCACTTTGTGACCTCTGTGGTTATCATCGAATAGCAAAGTTAGCTGGCCCCGCGCGGGAGCGGAGCTTAACGTGTCTAGTCACCGGGCGGTTGAAGACGGGCGGCTTTGCGCGTCTTGTTGCCCGCATGAACGGTTTTCTACGGATGAAGTTGCCCCGCCTGGTCGCCCTGCCCCTGATCTTTGCCTTGTCGGTCCCGGCCGCGCAGGCTGCCGCCGTCGGTTTCGGCGAGCAGTTGGACAGCCTGCACCCGTATTTGGCGGACCCGACGGTCCAGACCATCCTGGAGCGGGCCGAAGCCATCGCCGCCGGGCCCATCAGCAAGCGTTCCTATAGCCTGGAGGATATGGAGGGCCGGGAAGGCTTCCGCATGGGCGACGCGCGTTCCAAGGCCGCGGCTATCATGCGTAACGGTGTGAAGTGGGACATCCCTGCCGAGGAACTGCCGCACTGGGCCGAGACTTTTGCTCTGGCCTCTTCGGACACCGGAACCGCCCGGCTCATGCTGGAAGAGCTGCCGCTGCTCGCTGCCGCCATCCGCCTGACAGACAGTGAGACCTGCAAGGACTACCTCGTGCGCCAGTTGCGCGAAGTCGTGACCTGGAAGCCGTTTCAGCGTCCGGGCTGGACCGTTGCCAGCCGGGTTGATGCGTTTCCCGAGGAAGGCGATGGCGTCTGGCTCTCAACCGGCGCTCTTATTCAAGGGCTCGCCATCATGGAGGAAATTTTGCCCGAGGGTGCGCTCCCAGCTGACCTGGATGCGGCTGTTCGCCAGCGGGTGGCCGAGGAGATCGAGCTCTCCTATGACGACTGGCAGGCTGCGCGCGGGTGGTTCGTGCGGGCCGAGGCGATCAACTCCAACCAGTGGGTCGTGCCCGCCAGCGGGATGGTTATCGGCGCGGCCATGCTCGGGCCGGAGCAATATCCGGAGATTTACGCGCTCGGGGTGGACTGCCTGCAACGGAGTATGACGGTGGTCGGCGAGGATGGCTCAATGAGTGAGGGCTACACCTACGCCATGACCTGGACCAGTGTGTCATTTTTCCTGGCCGCGCACTTCATGGAGATGGCGGGAGACCCGGGCTTGGGCGAGGAGCCGTTCTTCAAAAACTTTCCCGACTACCTGAGCCTGTACTTCCAGCCGGGCGGCAATGTCGTCAACGCCTCCGACGTGTTCGGGGGGCAGCGTAACCATCCCGAAGGCGCCCGCCTCGAAGTCACCCGCCTGGCCGGGCTCTCCGCCAACGCCGGGCTCGTGCGCGTCCTGATGGGCGAACTGGGGCGGCCCCAGTACGACTTTTTCGGCCTGCTCGTCATGGGTATCCACCTGAACGAGCCGGACGCGCCCTGGCCGCCCGCGTGGGGGCTGTTCCAGCGCACGCGGCTGTTCATCTGGCGCAGCGGCTGGGAAAACGACGCCAGCGGCGCGTGGGTGCGCGGGGGCGACCCGGAAGATTTTCATGACAACCATGACCGCGGGAACGTGAACTTCATCGTCGGTGGCACGCCGGTGGTGATCGAGTCCGGCACGCCCGGCTACGCCCTGCCCGCGAAAAAGACGGACTTTGATTCCGGGCTGGGACACAACGTCCTGCGCCTGGGCGAGGACAACTTCCCGCTCAAGGCCGAGGCCCCGATCACCGTCGAATACGCCGACACCGAGGGCGGCGAAGTTTCGGTCGATCTGGCGAAGGTTTACCCGAAACTGGCCGCCTATACGCGCACGGTTGCCTGGACGCTGGACGAAATGACGGTCAATGACGAGCTGACAGCCCCGGAGGGCTCGCCGGTGGAGCCGCACCTGACCTGGCACCTGGCCAGCCAGGAAACCCCCGTCATTGAGCGGCCCGACCCGCGCCGGGCGTTGGTCCATGTGCCCGCCGGGCAAATCGATTATCCGGCCTGGATCGGCTCCTGGGGTGACCGCGATGGCGAGCAGCCGGAGGGCGAGGACATCTTCAAGTCCCTGGCCATCACAGTCGAGATCGAGGCTGATCAGCCCTTCGAGCTGAGCGCGGGGCAGCGCCCCGACCACACGCTGAAGTACCGCAAGTTCACCAATCCGCACACCTCGCTGGAGTTGAGCTTCCCGGCAGGCGTGCCCGCGCTGTCCATGACGACGGTCATCTCCGCCAAGGCTCCGGCTACGGTGTGCTGCGCTGCTGGCACCGAAGAGGCCTCCGAGGGCTCGTCCGCTTCCCCGGTCAAGCCTGCCGCTGAGTAGCGGCAGGCCGGTCGTGCCCACCTGGGCTGGGGTGATATGCCCGGCCGGGGGTGAAATACCGATCCTTCCCTGAAAGCGGTCTCTCTGCGTTGCTTTGACTTTGGCGGTGACTCTCCTCCGGCACGCGTAATGTCACGACACTCCAGATTAGACCCCGTCGAGGCTCAACGTGTGTAGTTAAGAAGCATTTGTCGCAGTCGATTACAGAAATGAGAATAATGGTGTAAGATACCTGAGAATCTCAATGGAACCGGAAGCTGTCGGCGTTTCTTTCCCCCTCACGGCGTTGCAGCCCCGGCCAACCCCGAACCCCAAATACACTATGACGCACACACTCCCCCAGAACAACACAGACTCCTCCTCCTCCTCTTCTCGTTTCCCCCTTCTCAAGAGCCGCTGGATGGGCGGGGCCCTCGCGGCCTTGCTGATGGTGGCGTTCCAGGCGCCGACGGAGAGCTCGGCCAGCCTCGTAGCGATCGACGACTTTAACTCCTATGTGGCCGGAAGCGATGTCGGCGGCCAGAACGGCGGCACCGGCTGGGCTTATGCCTGGACGGTGGGCTCGGGTATCGACGTCCATCAGGTCTCCAGCAAGGCCGTGACCTACACGCTCGGCGATTTTACGTACGGTGGTGGCAACTCCCTCATGTTCACGGGCGGGAGCACGCAGAACTCCACCCAGCGTGCGACCTTTACCAGTGCGGACCAGTCCGGACAGACCTATTACTCGAGTTTCGTTTTCACGATCGAGGGGCCGACGGGTGAAGAGACCGGCACCGCGACCGGCAACAACACGATCTCCATGCTCGCCAAGGGCAATAACTTCTCGGCCACCACGGACAACGCGCTTTTTGTCAATGGCGCGAATTCAAAGACGCAGGCCCGTAACAGCGATCAGTTGGCCAGTGTGGATACGCTGATCCAGTACGGCGTGACCTACCTGGCTGTGGTTCGCTACTCGGGCTGGGATGCCACCGCTGGCGTCTATGAGACGACCACGGTTTGGCTCAACCCAACCACCACGGACGAGAATACCAGCGACGCGGCCATTGTCGCCTCGGTGACGACCGACAACGCCGGTTCCGAAGGTTTCCAGGGGCTGGCGTTCCGCACCTACTTCACCAACTCCGCGAACAAGGTCTATATCGACGACCTGCGCGTGGGCACGAGCTGGGACTCCGTGGTCATCCCCGAGCCCGGCACCTGGGCCTTCGGGTTGTCGGCGGGCGTGCTGGCCATCGCGCTGTTGCGCCGTCGCCGCCGCTCCTGAGCAGCTGGCGCCCGGTCGCAAGAGCAACGCGTCGCCTCTCGCGTCCGATTCGTCTTCCCCGTCCGTTCCCGGGCGAGGTTACAGGTATCGACTGCGCCCGCCGAGGGGTTCGGCGGGCGCGGCATTTGGCATGGGATTCAAAGGGTTTGCCCGCGAAGCCACGCGAAGCAGGAAAGGGCAGAGCGGTCCATGTTTAATGAACCCTCTGTGCTCCCTGTGTCCTCTGTGGTTAATCCATGTGCCTTCCGGACCGCAGCAGCTCGTCCAAGCTGATCCAGGCCTCCAGGGGGAGGGCTTCCGGGCGCAGGTTGGAGGCCGTACCGGCGGCTTCAAGAGCGGCCAGCCAGACGTCAAGCTCGGGGCGCTTCTCCTGGCGGGCGAGCGAGCCGATCTGCTTGCGGCGCTGGGTGAAGAACTTACGCATCAGCCCCCGGGTCTCGGCGGCGAAAGAGTAGGGCTGCTCGCGTCTTTCCAGGTGTAGCAGGACAGAGTCGATATCCGGGGCCGGGTAAAAGCACGTGCGGGCCACGGCGTGGCCGGGGCGGCGGCGGTAGGCCGCGGCCAGGAACAGGCTGACCGCGCCGATGTTCTTGCCGCTGGGCTCGGCGGTGAAGCGGTCGGCGGCCTCCTTCTGAAGCATGAGGACCATCTTTTCCGGCAGGGGGCCGGCGAGGATTTTTTCCATCCACGGGGTCGAGATGGCGTAGGGGAGGTTGGCCACGATCTTGAAGGGCCGGTCGCCGGGGAAGTCGGCCCGCGGCTTGTCCATGGCGTCGGCTTCGGCCAGGTGAAAGCGCGGCTCGGTCGCGCGACTTTCCCGCAGGGCGGCGGCCAGGCGGTGGTCCAACTCGACAGCGTAAACCTCTGCTCCCCGCTCCAGCAGGGCTCCGGTCAATGTCCCCAGGCCCGGCCCGACCTCGACCACGGTGTCCCCGGCGGCGACTTCGGCCAGCTCCAGGGATTTGCGGACGATGTTCGGATCGACCAGAAAGTTCTGCCCGAGTTTTTTGCTGGGGTGCAGTCCGAGGGTCTGCAGGCGCTCGCGCGTCTGGGAAAGGGTCAGCATGCCGGGGTTAAGTTCCTGGTTTGAAAGTTTGAGGGTTTGAAAGTCGGGGAGGCGGTCCGGAAACTTACCCCATGCTTGCCAAATAAAAGAGCCCGTGGGCGTCAGGCAAGCGCTGCCTTCGGTCCACGGGCCCGGAAGTGAAAAAAGCGTTGGGTGTTTAGTTCGGGGTCGCCGGTTTGGTGGCGGGGGCTCCGACCGGGATCGCGGTTGGGGAAATGGCCGCGTCTGCCACAGGCTCGCTCACCTGCTCGGCAGCGACGGCAGGCTGTTGCTGGGACTCGTCCGATTTGGCGAGGTTGGCGTGCGAGAGCACGGGCAGGAACATGGCCAGGACGATCGCCACCACGGAGCCGAAGAACGCCTTACCCGCGTCGGAGAAGACCAGATTGGTGAGTTTCTTCTTCTTGCGGTGGTGTAGGCGCAGGGCGATGCCGATTTCGCGCCCGGCGAGCAGCCCGAGGAAGACCCAGGTCGTGCTCATCGGCATTTTCGGGGGCCAGGGCACTTCCAGCCCCATGGCGTGGAAAAGCTTGGGAATGTAGTCCACCTTAAAGAACAGCAGCACCACCCCGTACATCAGGTCGATGAAGGTGGCTGAGCGGATATCCAGGGTATTGGTCTTGGAGGTGACGATCTTCTGGATGCGCCCGCCGCGTTCCTTGAAGAGGTAGCCCTGGAGCAGCGTCATGCCGCCCAGCGCGAGCGCGAGGCCCCACCAGGAGAGCTCCCGGGGCAGGTACACAAAGATATTTGCCAAGTCCTGCACCAGCCACATTGACCACAGGAAGCCGGTCGAGAGCCACTGAAAGACCGTCCAGAACGGGTGCAGGCTATTGTGGTGCTCTCCTTCATCGTAGATCTTGCGCTCCATTTTGTAGAGCACGAGCACGCATATCACAAAACCGAGGGCGAAGGCGATGCCGTAGCCGACGAGCGACTTCTGCATCATGGTCTTGAACAGGTCGATCGCGCCGCTGGCGTCCTTGCCCTGCTGGGCGGCCACGAGGGCCTTGAAGCCCGTCAGCACGAGCAGCGAGGTGCTCACCGGGATGCCCATGCGCGTGAGGATGACCAGGCACAGGGGCGGCAGGACAAACAGCCAGGTGAAAACCATCGGCATCTCGATCTTCTTCGCGGCAAGCCGCCCGAAGGCGGGGTCCCCGCCGTTGGCGATCCAGCCCCACGTGACCGTGACGATCATGATGCCGGATATCCATATCCAGAGTACCCACCAGGGGCGTTTCGAGTTCGACGACAGGTACGTGCCGAGCGTTTGAATCGAATCGTTTGCGACAATGGCATAAGCCGCCAGCGCAAAGCCGAGAATCATGAAGAATTCTGACATACTAAACCGAAGTGCTGTTGCTAGAGGACCGGTACTGGCGAGGCGTGCGGCAGGCCCGGTGCCGGGCTCGCCACGAAGGCGTTAAGCTTTTCTGCCCCGGCGGCGCCGGATGCCCGGTTGGGAGCGGCTTGTGGCCATCTCACCCGGGCGGGAACCCCAGCCCCCTCCTGAATCCGGGTCCCATCCGATACGCGGGCCTGGATGACCTCCATTCCGGCGGGATGACTCTCAGGAGGAGTGGTGCTCATGGGAAACGATAAAAGACATGTTGTACGCGGCCAATTCGTTAGAGAGCAATCAAACTCGCACGGCTGGCACCATTTCGATAACAATGTAACAATCGTAACAATCGTAACAATTACTCCAGGTTATGGAGTTCCTGGACGAAATCCTCGGGTTCGTCGTGCTTCATCAGCGCTTCGCCGATGAGCACGGCCTTGGCCCCGGCCTCCCAGACGCGGATGCCGTCCTCGATCGTGAAGATGCCGCTTTCGCTCACCGGGAGGACGTCGTCCGGGATCTGCGGGATGAGCTCCTCGGAGAAGGCGAGGTCTGTGCGGAAGCGGGCCAGGTCGCGGTTGTTGACCCCGATCATCTCCGGCTCGAAGCGCAGGGCGCGTTCCAGCTCGGGGGCGGTGTGGATCTCGTAAAGGATGTCCAGCCCGGCGAGCCCGGCGGCGTCGCGCAGGCGCTCAATCTCGTCGTCCTGAAGGGCGCGCACGATGATCAGGATGCAGCGGGCTCCGGCCTCGGCGGCCTCCAGCACCTGAAGCGGGTGGACCATGAAGTCCTTGCGCAGGCAGGGGATGGGGCGGCGGTGGTCGCCCAAAAAGTCTGTCACCGCCCAGAGGTCTTTCAGTGAGCCACCGAAGTATTTCTCGTCGGTGAGCACGGAGATGGCGTCGGCCTCGGCGTTGAGGTACTTGCGGGCCTGCTCCTCGGCCACGGGCAGCTCGGCGATTTGTCCGGCAGACGGGGAGCGGCGTTTGATCTCGGCGATCACGCCCAGGCCGGGGGCCTGCGCCAGTGCCTCGATAAAGCCCGGCCCGGTCCGCGGGCGGTCACCGAAGCGGGCCAGCTCGGCCTCGCTCACGGGGCGCAGTCGGTTGGCGATCTCCTCGCGCTTGTGCGCCATGATCTCGGTCAGCTTGTCCATCACAGGGAAAAGGGTCGGGTGTCGGTGTCGGAAAGGTCAACCGGCGCGGGCCGGAGTGGAGAACGGGAAAGCCTTCGCGCTTGCCCCGGTTTTTTCAATGCCTAATCGCGCCCTGTAATCTAAATAATGGGATGAACCACAAAGGACACAGAGGGCACAAAGCGCTGTCGCTATCCGGTGATCGCCACCAAAAAAATGCGAGTATTATGGTGGAGCGAATTCCCCATACGCTGATGGATAGCCCACCTTGAGCTATAAAAAATAATCGCCAGGCCCCGTTCGTCTTGACGCGCACCTGCGGAGAAGAGAAGGGCTCCCGTCAGCAGCGGCAGCGCTTTGTGCTCTTTGTGTCCTTTGTGGTTAATGTGAAACTCTGGGCTTGCCGTTTTGCGTGGAAAGCGCCGGGAGGGGTTGCCTTTGCGGTGGGGAATGTACAGAATAGGCACCAGTTATGAGCGAAACGACGGCTTCCTCCTCCACGCAAACCGCCCCCGGCGGCAGCGCTCTTTTCGCGCTGCGCCAGACCGTAGCCCGCCTGCGGGCCCCCGGCGGCTGCCCGTGGGACATCGAGCAGACCCACCAGTCCCTTTGCGATTGTCTGGTCGAGGAAGTGGCTGAGCTGCTGGAGACGATCGACCGGCTCGACATGGAGCACATGCGCGAGGAGCTGGGTGACCTGCTGCTCCAGGTCGTCATGCACGCCCAGATGGCCGAGGAGGCCGGGTACTTTGACCTGGAGGCCGTCGCCGCCGAGATCAACGAAAAGCTCATCCGCCGCCACCCGCACGTCTTCGGCGACCTCGACCTGGCCGACTCCGACGCCGTGCTCCAGAACTGGGACCGGATCAAGGCCGAGGAAAAAAAGAACGGCGTCCAGAGTGAAGGCCTTTTCAAGCACCTGCCCCCGCGCCTGAGCGCCCTGCTCACCGCCCGCGACGTCTTTAAGCAGATCAACAAAAAGCAATTGCCCGCACCTCCAAGCGTGGATAAAAAGGGGATTGAAGCGCTCGCTGCCGGGCTTTCCGAAGCGGAAGTGGGTAAGCGGCTCTTCGAGCTGGCCGCGGCCTGCCGCCTGGCCGGGATCGATCCGGAGTCCGCACTGCGGCGTTTCACGCAAACCGTTCAGGACCAGACAGAAGCCCGTGCCGCTAAAAGCTGACAACCTCAAGCTGACCGAAGTCGAGACCTCGCAGGGCCCCGTGCTGGTTCCCTATGAGGTGCGCCGCCGCAAGGGCTCCCGCTACATCAAGCTCTCCATCGGCCTGCGTAACCACGCCGTCCTCTCCGTTCCCTGGCTCTGCCCCATGGCCGAGGCCATGGCCTTCCTGCGTTCGCAGGGCCCTTGGCTGGAGGAAAATTTTAAACAGAACCCCTCGCGCTGCTCGCTCACCCAGTACCTGGAGGCCAATCCGCGCCTCTACGGCCTCGGCCACGTCCTGCGCCTGAGCCTGGAGCTGACCCGCGCCCGGCCCTTCTATATCTATGACACGCTCCGGGGCGAGGTCGAGATGCGCCTGCGGGCCGACGAGGACCGCGAGGTCGGGACCGTCGCCCTCGTGCGTGCCTTTGCCGCCGAGGTCGTGGAAAAGCGTACCCGCGAGCTCGCCGCCGAACACGGCCTCAAGATCGGGCGCGTCAGCGTGCGCGACCAGTCCAGCCGCTGGGGCTCATGCTCAAGCAGCCGTACGATTTCGCTGAACTGGCGGCTCGTCCTGCTGCGGCCCAATCTTCAGGACCACGTCATCCTGCACGAGCTGGCCCACCTCACGGAGATGAACCACAGCCCGCGCTTCTGGGCCCTGCTGCGCAGCTACGACCCGCGCACCGACCAGCACAACTCCCAGCTCAACCCCGCCGCCTCCCGCCTCATGCCCCTGGGCAGGGCATAGGCAGGGTCCGGCTGGACCAGCATTCACGGTTTTAACCACGGATGCCACGGATCGCACGGATGAGATCAAATATCCGAGTCATCTGTGTTATCCGTGGTTAAATCAATGATTTCCTATTTCTGGTAAGAACGAGGCCTATCACGAGCCCAGGCTTGAGTTTTCGGCGCGAGTGCGGCATAGAGGGCAGACTCTCTCCGGGCGGGGCAACTGCAGGTCTATTCAATTAGCCTAAGCTTTTGACCGCTTGATTTTCCGAAAAATCCTCCTATAATCCGAAGCATCTCTCTCGCTTTGCCAGTTTCTGCTGAATACGCCCCCCCGCGCGCGCCGTCCGCCTCCTGCTGCTGCCACGAGGACGAGGCCCCCGGTCTGTCCATCGGGGAGGAACGCTGGGGCAAGACCTGGCTAAAGGTTGCCATCGCGCTCGTTATCGCGGGGCAGGGGATGATTTTCGGGCTCGGGTACAACACTGCGGACCCGCGTCCCACTTTCGGGACGCCGGTGTACTGGGTGCTCAACGGCGGGCTGCTCCTCTCCGCCGTGGTGGTGATGGCTTTGTTAGGGCCGCCGCTGTTCGCCGAGACCTGGCGCACGCTGCGGCGCGGGCGGCTGACGGTGGAGTCGCTCTTTACCCTGACCATGCTCGGGGCCTTCGGCGGTTCGCTTCTGTCCACCCTGACCGGCACCGGCAGCCTCTATTATGAAGTCGTGGCCATCGTGCTGGCAATTTACACCATCGGCAAAACCCTCGGGGCGCGTTCGCGGGCCAAGGCGCTGAAAGCGGCGGAGCGGCTGCGGACGGACTTCGACCATGCGTGGATCGCTGCCTGCGGGCCGGAAGGTCGGCGGCGGGTTAAGCTCGCCCAGCTCCGGGCCGGGCAGCGGGTGCTCGTCGCGCCCGGCGAACCGGTTACGGTGGACGGCGTGATCCTGTCCGGCGAGGGCTACGTGGCCGAGACCGCCATCAATGGCGAGACCGAGCCCGCCCGGCGTGGGGTGGGGGACCAAGTCTTCGCGGGCAGCTACGCGGTGGACGCCACGCTGGAGATCGAGGCGCGGGCGTTGGCCGGTTCGCGCCAGCTTGACGCCATCCTCGCAACCATCGAGCAGGCCCGCCTAAAACCGTCCCGCCTCCAGGCCCAGGCCGACCGGTTGACCCGCTATTTCGTGCCCTTCGTCCTGACCGTGGCCGTGGCCACCTTTGTCCTGTGGCTGCCGCATGTGCC
>JAUTCS010000048.1 GCA_030673825.1 Verrucomicrobiota bacterium JB024
TGGGCAGATCGCGCCAAGGAGCACCCGTGCGCAATATCCACAGCATCGCTTCGACAAACCGACGGTCTGCGTGACGGGGACGACCACCTCTGTCCCTTTTTGTATCACCGCCTTTCAGGCAGTGCGCGTTAATTTTTTTAGGGGCTTCCAGGCTTCGTCTGAAAGCGTGCGGCGATAGCGTTGCTTCACACCAATCAGACTAATCGCATCACGCTAATAGTCAATATATTACGATTGTAAGATAGCGAAGTTTGCGTACACGGCCTAGGAGTCCGGTTGTTGGAGAGCGGCATCCGGCTGCGTTCGTTTTGAGCGACGGGGTTCACTCACTGGCCGGGTTGGGATACCCACTTGTTTGTGCAGGGCTCAGCTCTCCATGCTCATGGCGAGCGCCTGCCAGGTGCGGTGTGTGTCGGGGTGGGGTGAACTGAGGCGGACAATCAACTCGCCGTGGGCGTTGGTTGCCTCCAGGTAGCTGAAGCGTTGCCCGTCCAGCTCGCAGCTGCCGAGCCAGTACAGGGCGACCGCACTGAGGTTCAGCCGCAGGGCATAACCGGATTCGCCGGCGTAGAGCCACTGCGGAGAGAGACGCTCGACCGTGTGCGGAGTAAACGCCACGCTCATGCGCCCGAAGCTCCCGGCCACGGTCACACCGAGTTCCTGGGCCTCCTCCTGGGCGGCACTGAGGGCGATCTCCACCAGGGGCAGCGCCCCGTCGAAGCCGTACTCCTCCAGTCGCCGGGGCTGTTCGCCGTCAAAGGGTATGCTCAGCGGGTCTGTCGTGGCGAACACTGCATCCACGCCGGAGTCCGCACTGGGCTGGGCGGGATCGAGACGCCCCATGCGGTGCCAGCCGCTCATCTCGTCGAGCGGGACACTGCGCCGGTAATAGTGATTGATCAGGCTCTGGAGCTCGCGCTGTTCGGAATCGGGCGAGAGAAAGGTCCGGAAGAGCGCCTGATGGTGGCGGTCAAAAAACTCCAACCCCATGAACGTGCCACGCGTGCGGTGGTGCTCATGGACGAGGTAGGCGTGCCGCCACTGACGCGTATCCAGATGAAAATCCGCGCGTGCCGTGCTCCCAGCGAACCGCCCATCTCCACCCCAAAGATCGGGCATGGCCAGGCAGCTCCCGAGGATGCAGGCCGGGTTACGGGCGAAACAATTCAGCTCACCCAGACGGCTGAGCTCGGGTAACAGGCTGTCAAATTCCCGGTGCAGCTCGGCGACATAAACGGCCTCGGGCTGGCAGCCACAGGCGCATTTGGAGAAAGCAGGCGTGGCGTGTGTTTGCGGGAGGCGGGAGGACGGGTCGCGCGGATCGGACATGTCGGGGACGTGGGAGATATGAGGGGTTCTCAGAGGCGTTGGAGGTCGGTCTCGCTCGCGATGAAGCGATCCGTCCACGCGTCGAAGTCCCGGTCAAAGTCGATGTCGAGGTCGAGCCGTTCACATAGGCGGGTGGCCCCGGCGGCGGCCAGCGCCTCGTCCAGTCGCCGGGCGCAGCCGCAGAAGTCATCGTACGAGGTGTCGCCCAGTCCGACCACCATATACTCCAGTTGCGAGACAGGTGCCTGGTGGGCGTAAAGGGCCTCGCAGAAGTCCACCGCATCGTCCGGCGGCTCCCCGTCGCCCCAGGTCGAGAAGATCAGGATGGCGCGCTTGATTTGGCCGAAGCGCTCCAGCGGCCACTCCTCGGCGGAGGTGAGCGTATAGGGGAGGCTCTCGTCGGCGCAGCGCTTGGCCAGGCGGTTGGCGAGATCTTCGGAGTTGCCGGTCATTGTGCCGAAGATGATGTGCAGGGTGGTGTCGGTCGGGTCCATGGTGGCGGAGGGTGTGAGAGGATGATGACGGAATAATTTGGTAAGCAGTGGATTAACCGTGGGATGGTCGCAGCCACCCACCCAGCAGCGCGAGGGCGACCCGGCAGGCGCGGACAACTATGCCCAGCGGCCCCCGGACCGTCCCTCGCCGCAGTCGGCCCGGGCGCATGCGGGTGCCCCGAAGCCAGTGGGTGGATCGTTTTTGGATGGCGGGAGGATTCATCGGGCACACCAGACATCATGCCTACAAAAGCGTCAAGTTGAAAATGAGACTTAGGCTCAATAAGTTGCCTGGCGGGAGATAGGACTAGGGGGTGCGGCGGGTTGCCATTGACGGGCGGGCGAACTCGGTAATGACTGTTGGCGCACCTCTGCTTGTTTTCAGAACCCTCAGCCTGTTTTTCCCATGCCTGCCTCTAGCCCAACTTCTCGTGTCGCTCTGGTGACCGGTGCTTCCAAAGGACTCGGTAAAGCTATCGCCATCGCCCTGGGGCGAGCCGGCTACCGTGTCGCCGTCAACTACCGCTCCGACGAATCCGGGGCACAGCAGACTGTCGCCGCGATCACCGGGAACGGTGGGACGGCGCGGGCTTTTGCCGCCGATGTGACCGATCCCGGCGCCGTGCGCGGTCTCATCGCTGAGGTGAAGCAAACCTGGGGGCCGGTGGAGGTTCTCGTCAACAACGCTACCGGTCCGCAGCCGATGAAGCCGGTGGAGGAGTACACGTGGCAGGAGTATCAGGACCAACTCGACTTTTTTGTCAAAGCGCCTGTACTGCTCGCGCAGGCGACCCTGGCCGATATGAAGGCCGCCCGCTGGGGTCGTGTCATTCACATCGGCAGCGAGGTGGTGAATCTGGGCAACGCTAACTTTAGCGCCTACGTCGCGGCCAAGGCCGCCATGCTCGGGTTGACACGCTCCTGGGCAAACGAATTCGGCCCGTGGCAGATCACGGTGAACCTCGTCGCGCCGGGATGGATCCCGGTCGAGCGTCATGCCGATATGGCCCCGGAGCATTTTAGCGCTTACAGCGCGAGCGTCCCCCTCCGTCGTCAGGGGCTTCCCGAAGATGTGGCCGCGTCTGTCGTTTATCTGGCCGGAGATGGGGCGAATTTCGTGACTGGCCAGTGCCTGTCCGTTAATGGCGGCAAGACATTTTGATCTTCGTTTGTCCGCAGTTAGGGTGTTGAATGAGCTCCGTTTCCAATGTGTAGTTGAAAGCAACTACATATATATGTCTGACGGAAACGGGGGCGACTTGACGGCTAGTTGGTGGCCTTTGTGCTCGCGGGCTGTTCCTTCTTGATCGGAGAGTAGCCGGCCTGTTGAGCCTTTTCAAACTCGGCCTCGAAGGTACGCATGCTTTCGGCTTTTGTCGCTGCCATGTCCCAGTTTCCCCGGTCATAGAAGTCGGCGAAAGTCGAGCCCGGCGCGTTGGGTGCGTTGTAGGCGGGGAAGTCGGCGGCGAGTATTGTTTTAATCTCCGCGTAGGCGGGATCGTTGGCGAGGTTGGTCCATTCGTGGGGATCTTGCTGGATGTCGTAGAGCTCCTCGCCCCCGTCGAAGTAGCGGATATAGCGCCACCGCTCGGTGCTGACGGCGTGATTGTTCTCGCCCGCCGTGGTCAGCGCTGCATAGGGCCAGTCTGCTGTCGGGTTCTCCAGCAACGGGCTTAGGTCGTGCCCCTCCAGTGTGTGGTCGGGCTGAGGGAGTCCCGCCAGGGCGACCAGCGTCGGATAAATGTCCAAGAGCTGGACTGGCGCGTTACAGGTTTTTCCTGCGAGCTTGTCGGGCACGACAATAATGAGCGGGACGCGGTCGGATTCGCGCCAGAGTGTGAATTTCTTCCAGGTCTTTTTCTCGCCAAGCTGAAACCCGTGGTCACCCCAGAGCACGACGATGGTGTTGTCGGCATAGGGGCTGCGGGCCAGGGCGTCGAGCACCTTTCCGACCTGTCGGTCTGTGAACTCGACGCTGGCCAGGTAGGCCTGCAGGGCCTCGTTATTCCAGCCGAGTCGGGAGATCGTGTAGTCGTCGGCCACGCGGCCCGCACTGATGTAGTGTGCGAAAAATTCCCCGGCCTCGGGCACATCGTCGAGGTCATCCTCTTTGCGCGGGATGGGCGAGAGTGCATCTGCGGGCGAGAAGTCATCGAAGAACGCCGACGGTACCGCCCACGGAAGATGGGGCCGGTAAAAACCGACCCCGAGAAAGAACGGTTGTGTAATGCCCTGGTCAATACGCCGTGTCGCCCACTCGGCGTGTTTATAGTCGCCCTGCGCTTCTTCGCCTTCGACGGTCGCTCCCCATTCCAGGTTCCCCCAAGGTTGGTAGTGTGTGGCGTAGGTGCCCATCGACTTGTCGCGCGGGCGTTCGATGGAGGGCCAGTACTCGTCCCATTCCTCGGGGTCCGGTCCATGGCCGGAGGGAGCGCTGCCGTGGTGAATCTTGCCCGTTCCGATTGTGGTATAGCCATTGTTGCGAAAGTGCTCAGGCAGCGTGGCCACATCCATGGCGGGGATATCCCTGCGCGGCTGGAATCCGTAGCAACCTGTGCTGGAGGGAAGCAGGCCGGTCATCAGGCTGTTGCGCGAGGGGGCGCACATCGGCGCCTGGCAATAGGCGTTAGTGAAAGAAATGCCTCGCGCTGAGAGGCGGTCGATGTTTGGCGTCCGGGCATCTGGATGGGCCTCGGGGAAGTAGCCCGCTACATCCCGCAGGTCGTCGATGGCGATAAAGAGGACATTGGGCGGGCTATCGGCTAAAGTGGTGTTCATCAAAAGTAATAGAAGGACCGCGGGTTTAAGCATAGTGGTTGCGGATGGATGCGCCGTGTCCGGATGGAGTCCGTGACGATACGCGAGGGTCGTGCCCGCTCGTGCAGGTTAGTTGATTCTCGGCCTGGATACGGCGGCTTTTTTCTGTGCGAGGTACAGTCTCGCTACACGCGCTGGTTGGGCAACGCTCCGGGTTGCGAAACCATTAGCGCAAGTGTCGCCGTTTTTATGCAAATGCTTGCGCACAGATTCCTCGTGCAATGGCGGTGGGTGATTTCTATAGACTGGGGCCCGTATAACTTCTGCCTGTTACAAGTCGCCAGCCCCTTGCCCCGGAGAATAGCACCAATGCAGAACGGGGTGACCGCTCTGAATGCTGGGCGGCTTGTCCGCGCAGACGGCATCCATCTCCCCAACCACTCAAGTTAAAGGACCCATCATGAAAACACTCATCACCGCAGGATTGCTCTTCTCCTTCGCCCTTGTCGCGCAGGCTGGCACCATCGTCGCCTGGGATGTGCTCGAGGGCAATGTAACGGGCTCGCTCGCTGCTGGAACGATAGCCGAAAATCTCGACACCGGCACCGGCCTGAATGCTCTCAGCCGTACCGGCGTGACGTATTTTAACCGCAACCTCAGCTACGCCAGCCAGAACTGGAACACCACGGACACGATGAGCGTGAACGACCAGTACATCGCATTTTCGGTCTCCGCTGCCGCAGGTTACGAGTTGACGCTGGAGTCTCTGGACTACTGCATCGACGGAGGTAATCTGGCTCCGGGCACCGGCGTCTGGGGTTACACCACGGATGGCGGTACGAGTTGGACCTTCAGCGACACATTTAACATCCGCAGCAACGGTGACCCCGTGCAGATGGAGACTTGGGATTTCGAGGACTTTACGGTCTCTTCGGGCGCGACGGTTGAGTTCCGTTTCTGGAGCTACGGCACCACGAATATTGCGGGCGATCCTGATGCATCACTGGCCACGAAACCGGTCGCTGTTGACAACATCACCGACAGCAACGATCTGATCCTCAACGGAACCGTCTCCACCATCCCCGAGGTCAGCAGCTCGCTCTGGCTCGTCCTGGCGGGGGTTGTCTTGGTGTTCCTGCGCCGTCGCAGCTAACAGGTATCGGCCGGGGGAAGCGAAATGCCATCGGCGCCGAAGTTTGTCTGGCTTGCGGCTGCCTGTGGTATCTTCGTCAACTCAGCGCAAAAGCATTTACGCGGGCCGTCACTCGCGCTAATATCCAGACTTGTTGCTATGGCACTTGTCACCCTCAAACTTGTGGCGGAAAAGGCTGGGTTCCACGTGACGACGGTGTCCCGCGCCCTGCGTGGGGATTCCCGTATCCCGGCCTCAACGCGGGATCGGATTCAGGAGCTCGCCCGCGGCCTGGGTTACAGTCCCGATCCGCTTCTGTCGGCGCTCTCCGCCTACCGCCGCCAGGGAAGGTTGGGAGATGGGTCCACGCTGGCCTATCTGACCAACTGGCAGAAGAGCCACCCCGTCAAGCAGCACTGGGGGCAGGCAGAGTATTTTCCCAACGCGCAGGAGAGAGCAGGGATGATGGGCTACCGATTGCAGGAGTTTTCCCTGGCAACGCCCGGCATGACCGCGAAGCGCCTTTCCGAGATCCTGCACACGCGGGGGATCATCGGCGTGATCGTGCAGGACTCTCCCTATACGACGGAGCGTGAACTGGAGGGGTTCCAATGGGAGGCGTTTTCGTGCTGCACGATCGGCTACTCGCTGAAGCATCCACGGCTGCCGCGCATCGCCCACTCGCCATATCAGTCGATGAAGGTGGCCATGCAGGGACTGCTTCAGCGCGGGTACCGCCGGATCGCCCTGTGGATGCCGCGTTGGCAGGACGAGCGTGTGGAGTACCAGTGGAGCGATGCCTACTGGGGGGAGTGCCGACGGGCGGGGCAGGAGCCGCTAACCCTGTTATTCGAAAAAGGGGTACCCTCCGGTGCCGAGCTGGAGCGGGTCTGGAAGAGTCAGCAACCCGACGTGATCATGAGCTACGGCTATTACAGCTCCGAACGTATCGCCTGCCAGCAGCTCAAAAAAAAGCGTCGTGCCCCGGACTGGTTTGTCCTCAATGTCCGAGGCAACAGTACCACACACGCGGGCATAAATCTGAACCTCGACGTCGTCGGGCTGAAGGCTGTCGATGTGGTCGCGGCCCGGATCACGCGCCGCGAGCGTGGCCCGATTCAGGATCACGTCGTCACGCAGGTGACGGGGAACTGGCAGGAGGGGAAAAGCATCCGTCCGCTACCGTCTATGTCATAACATCCGCGGTTGCCCCCGGCACCGGGTGGGTGAAGCCCGCATTTCTCCGTGTTTGTGCAACTGCTTTCGCGGAGTTTGCGGCTGTCATGGGGACAGCTTTCCATCAAGGATGGGATGATCGATTCCGAGGATGGCGTATTGTGCTATATGGCGCAGGGTTTCGTCTTTTTTCAGCTGCCTGACCGGAGTTTTTTTGCCCATGTCCAAGCGACCGCATTTTGTTTTTTTCGTCCCGGATCAGTTCAGGGGCGACGCCCTGGGACACCGGGATAACCCGGCGGCCCGCACGCCGCACCTCGACGCCCTCGTCAACACCGGGGCGGTGTCGTTTGACGCGGCCTTTTGCCAGAACCCTGTTTGCACACCGAGCCGCTGCAGTTTCAGCACGGGCTGGTATCCGCATACCCGGGGACACCGAAGCATAAACTATCTGCTCCAGCCGGGCGAGGACTGCATGCTGCATTATCTGCGGCGGGCAGGCTGGCATGTCTGGTGGGGGGGTAAGAACGATCTGACGCTCGATGTGGATGGCGCGTGCGATGTGCGCTATCGGGCGCAGCCGACGCGTACCGGTCTGCACGGTGATCTTTCGTGGCGTAGCTCCGGGGAGGACTACTCCTTTTACGCCGGGAGGCTGGGCGATCAATCGTCGTCTGAGGTTTACCTCGATGAAGACTGGTGCAATGTGCTCGAGGCCGCCCGCGTTATTCGCGAGTATGACGGGGATAAGCCGCTGTGCGTTTTTCTCCCGCTGAGCTATCCGCATCCGCCCTATGGGGTGGAGGAGCCCTACTACAGTCAGGTGGACCGGGAGGAGGTGCCGCCGCGCATTCACGAGGAAGAACTGCGCGGAGAGCGCCCCCGTCTGGCGTCCATCCTGCGGGAGCGTCATGGGTTGACGGGGCGCGACGAGACTTTCTGGTGTGAGCTGCGCGGCACTTACTACGGGATGTGCAGCCGGGTGGACGCCCAGCTGGGCTGCGTGGTCGAGGCCCTGAAAGAGTCCGATCGCTTCGATGGCACAGCACTGTTCTTTTTCTCCGATCACGGTGACTACACCGGCGACTATGGGCTGGTCGAAAAGGCGCAGAACCTTTTCGAAGACTGCCTGACGAACGTCCCCCTTGTGATCAAGCCCCCTCGCCATCAGGAATGCCGCCCGGGCCGCCGCTCCGCCCTGGTTGAGCTGGTCGATATTCCGGCCACGGTGTATGACCTGGCAGGCATACGCCCGCAGTACACGCACTTTGGCCGGGCGCTGACGGGGCTCTTTACGCGGGACGGCGAGCACCGTCCGGCAGTTTTCTGTGAGGGCGGGCGCATGCGGGATGAGCTGCACTGTGCCGAGGGTGAGGGGAATGCTCGGGGAAATCTCTACTGGCCCCGCCTGTCAGCCCAGGTCGAGTGCTGGCCAGCACATGGTAAGGCTATCATGTGCCGCACGAAGGACTGCAAGTACGTGTATCGACTTTTTGAGGCGGACGAGTTCTATGACCTGAAGCTCGATCCCGGTGAGACGTGTAACCGCATCCACGAAGACGCTTGTCAGGGCAAGATCCAGGCCTGCCGGGATGCTGTGCTGCGCTTCATTTCTGAGACCTCCGATTTCGTCCCTGTCGTCTTGGACCCCCGTGACGTGAGGTCTAAAGCCGATGCCTTGCCGAATGCCGAGCTCTTGTCTTTAGCTCGCACAGGCGGGCGCTGATATTTTCCGCACGTCGTCGGGAGAGATTTTTTGTGCCTCAAACTCCAGCGGAGTTAGCAGGCCACCGCGAACGGTGGGGCGGACTGGGAACTTTATCAAAAGAAGAAAGAATGTGTTGACGGTTTCGATCAAATTAATTCATAAATGATCTAAGGATTATTTGCTCATGACTACCTTTGATCGCCGCCAGAGGATTCTCGAACTCGTCCGTGAGGACGAAAGCATCGCGGTACAAACCTTGGTCGATACCCTGGGGGCGTCTCCGGCGACGGTGAGGCGCGATCTGGTGGAACTGGAAAAAGAGGGCAGGGTGGTGCGCACCCATGGCGGCGTGTTGCATCCGCGCAAGCTCTCCGCCGAGCCGAGTTTTTCCGTCAAGCAGCAGCGTGTACCTGCGAACAAGCGCGGCATCGGGCGGGCTGCCGCCAGCGCGATCCCGAAGGGCGCGAGCGTCTTCATTGACGCGGGCACGACATGTCTGGAAGCAGGACTAGCCTTACTGGAGCGCAATGCTAACACCTTGTTTACGAACTCCCTGCCGTTGCTCTATCACGGCTGTTCCCAACCGGGGCGTGTGATAGCACTGGGGGGCGAGGTACGCTCCATCAGCCGGGCCTTGGTGGGCGGGATGGCGCTGGAGTGGTTGCGGCATCTGCGCTTTGACTACGCGATCGTCGGCGCCTCTTCGCTGGATGCGCAGGCCGGCGCGTTTACCACCGAAATGAGTGAGGCCGATGTCAAGAGCCAGGCCCTTCAGCATGCCGGTATCTCGCTGCTTGCCGCCGACAGTGAGAAACTGACGCTCAGCGCCCCGGTCAATTTCGCCCCCTGGACAGCGTTCAACCATTGGATCACAGATGCCAGCGTTCCGCCCGAGCTTCTGCGCAAGCTGAGAAAGCAACTTAATGTGACGATAGCCCCCACCTCTTAACACGACCATGCTCAAGAGCCTCGACCAGAAACTTTCCCGCATCCACGCCGGAACCGCCACCGCGCAGGATTTCATCATCGCCGACGCCAAAGACGCCGACATGGCCTTCGGGATCACCGCCCCCGGCCCCAACCGCGCCGGTGCCTGCCCTCACGGCTACAACGAGTCCGACGGCTGCTACAAGACGCTGGCCGACTACCGCGAGCAGATCCGCGCCGTGATCAAGCAGGGCTTGGTGGACATCATGCTCCTGTCCGCCTCCAACGTCGAGCAGCTCGCCATCGAGGAAAAGCTCTTCCGCAACTCGCCCATCACCCCGGCGGCCCGCGCCAACGACACGACGGACGTGTGGGTCGTGCGCGGCGGCAAATACCCCAGCCAGCCCTCGCGGCACTTCCGCACGGCCACTCTCGACCACATCAAGTACGGCAAGCTCGAAACCAACTACCATCGCCCGCACGTCGGGGCGGACCTCGGCCTCTACTCGATCACCTTCACCAACAACATCGACTGGGACTACCGGGCACTGGAGGAGTTTCACAAGTTCCGCCTGGAGGCCGAGACCAAGCGTTTCCGCTACTTCCTCGAAGTCTTTAACCCCAACGTCGATCCCGGCATCGACCCCAAACAGGTCGGCTCCTTCCTCAACGACCACATCATCCGCTGCCTGGCGGGCGTCACCCGCGCTGGTCGCCCCGTGTTCCTGAAGATCCCGTACAACGGTCCCGGCCCGTTGGAGGAACTCGTCTCCTACGACCCCTCGCTTGTGGTCGGCATCCTCGGCGGCAGTGCCGGGACGACCCTCGACGCCTTCCAACTCATCCACGACGCGCAGAAACACGGCGCGAAAGTCGCTCTCTTCGGTCGCAAGATCAACCTCTCCGAGCACCCGCTGGCTTTTATTGAGTTCCTGCGCCGCATCACCGACGGCGAGGTCGCGCCCGCCGAGGCCGTCCGCGCCTACCACGGCGTGCTCCAGCGCTCGGGCATCAGTCCGGCCCGCCCGCTCGAAGACGACCTCGTGCTCTCCAGCACCAAACAGAGCTACTCCTGACCTCATGAAACGTTCCGCGATTAACGCTATCTTCCGCGAGGCCCGCGCGTGTTTCGAACGCCACGGCTGGACCCTGCCGCCCGCGCCCCGCTGGGACATCACCGATTTCGGCCTCGGACGTTTTGATGAATATGGGCTGGTCCTGATCAATCTGGCCGAAGAGCCTGAATATTGCGAGAAGCTGATGTTCGCCCGTCCCGGCCAGCGTACGCCCGCGCACACGCACGCCCGTAAAAAGGAGGACATTATCTGTCGCCATGGACGTCTGGCTCTCCGCTTGTGGGACGGCCACCCCGAGCGCAGCAAGTCCCGTGACCCACTGAGTCTGCGCGTCAACGGCGCACCCCTCACCCATGCATCGGGTGAGATACTGGTCCTTGATGCCGGGGAACGTGTCACCCTCACGCCGGGTATTTATCACGAATTCTGGCCAGAGACCGAAGACTGCATCATCGGCGAGGTATCCACTGCGAACGACGACGCCAACGACAATATTTTCGTCGATCCGGCCATCGGGCGCTTCCCCGGCATCGAGGAAGACGAGCCCGCCGTCGTGCGCCTGATCAGCGAAGCCTGACTCCAACCGATCTCCCCATCTACCCATGACGAGAAACGGCATCCTATGTGCAGGAAACTGGATCATCGATCACGTCAAGGTGCTCGACGCCTGGCCGCATCAGGACGGGCTCGCCACCATCACAGAGCAGTCAGACGGCAACGGCGGCTGCCCTTATAACGTGGCCAAGGATCTCGCTCGGCTCCACCCTGGCCTTCCCCTTTACGCCTCCGGCCTGCTCGGGGATGATGCTGATGGGCGCGCTATCATCGCGGATTGCCAGGAGCACGGTATCGACAGTGCGCGCCTGCAACTGACCGCCGAGGCTCCCACCTCGTACACCGATGTGATGACTGATCGTTCGACCGGTCGCCGTACGTTCTTTCATCAGCGTGGCACCAACGCGTTACTGGGAGCGGAGCATATTCGCCTGGACGACTGTCCAGCCCGTCTTTTCGTGATGGGTTACTTCGGCCTGCTTGACACTCTTGATGCGGTCGGTCCCGACGGCAGCAACGGCCACGCCAAGGTCTTCGCGCGTGCTTCCGAGTTGGGCATGCTGACCTGTGCTGACTTGGTGAGTACACCCTGTGACTTTCCGGCTATCGTT
This sequence comes from Verrucomicrobiota bacterium JB024, assembly GCA_030673825.1. GTDB lineage: Bacteria > Verrucomicrobiota > Verrucomicrobiia > Opitutales > Cerasicoccaceae > Ruficoccus. The sequence goes on from JAUTCS010000048.1 coordinate 11,766, forward strand.
GGTCCCAGCCTGCCGCACCTCGACCTGCTCGTGCTCAACGAGTGGGAAGCTGCGGAACTGACGGGTATTCCGAACGGAGATAACGGCGAAGTCGATATCGCCGCGCTTCAGAACCAAGCACGCATGCTGCTGGGTCGCGGCGTTCGCCGAGCCGTGGCCATCCACTTCCGAGAGGGCGCAGTCATCGTTACCGCAAGCGGCGAGACGCACCTTCAGGGCTCCGTTAAATTTTCCTCCGAACGCATTCGGGGAGCGGCCGGAGCCGGTGACGCCTTCTTCGCCGGGCTCCTTTATGGCCTGCACGAAGGCTGGTCATGGTCTGATTGCGCCCGACTGGCTGTCTGCACCGCGACCGCTTCTCTCGAAGCCCCCACTTGCTCCGACGCAGTCCGCCCCTGGCGGGAATGCCTCGCTCTCGGCGACGAGTTCAGTTTCGAAACGCTATAAGCGCTTAAGCGTCCGGCATCGTTGTGATATCGACATCGTCCCATGTCATTATCCCCCATTCAAGCGTCCACCGCGACCGCTTTTTATCTTAAGAGAGACAACCTAGATCACGAGTGAGCAATACAGTCAGCTGACGAATGTAATATCGTCAGGCTGCCAGTAAGGAGAGCATGTATGCAGTTTGATCCCATTGATTTAACCGGTATCTGGCAACTGTTGGAACGACCTTTGGGCGATGATATTCATGCCATGCGGGATGTACAAGACGCCATGTCGGATGCGATAGTCTGCCATGTCCCCGGCGATGTGAGTGACAGTCTGGTTCAGGCCGGGAAGATGCCTGAGCCGCTTGTTGGCCTGAATTTTCAGCAGTTCGACTGGATCGATGACCGTTCATGGTGGATGACCCGTGAGGTTGAGGTGCCTGCCGAATGGGAAACCTTGCCCCAAGTCCAGCTCTTACTCGATGGGCTGGACTACGGCGCAGATATCTGGCTCAACGGTCATCACTTGGGGCACCATGATTCCGCGTTCTATCCGTTTACCTGTGATGTAAAGCCACACCTGCAATGTGGCAGCGCCAACACACTGCTGGTGCGCCTGACGACCGGGCGTGATATCGCAGAGCAGTACCGGGACGATCCTCTGTGCAATGCCACCGCAACTGAAGCCGCGCGCGGCTATCCCGAGCGAGGGATGAAGCATCGTATTTTCCTACGCAAGCCGGCCTACACATGGGGTTGGGACTGGGGGCCGTATCTTGCCACCTGCGGCATCACCGGTCATGCAATGCTCAAGCCGGTGCCCACCGTGCAGATCAACGATGTTGCCGTGGTCACAACCTTGCAGGGTAAGGATGCCATCGTCGATGTGTGTGTCGAAACGAATCACCAGTCAATCTCCTCCACCTGCCGTGCGGATGTAACGGTCAGCCTCACCGACGAAGCCGGTAAGACATTTTCAACCACGCGGTCCAATGTTACCTTGAGTAGTGGGCTGTCGCATTTGGACTTGCGCTGCATCATCCCCGACGCACGACTGTGGTGGCCCAACGGTACAGGGGAGCAGCATCGCTATGAATTAGTCACGAGCATTGCTGTTAAGGATCAATGCGTGCATACCCGTAAGACCAGGATCGGTCTACGCACCGTCCGCCTGATCGATGAACCGGGCCACTTCGCCTTTGCTGTTAACGGGCAACCGATCTTCATCAAGGGTGGCAACTGGATCCCGTCCGACAGCCTGTACGGGCGCATCAGCGATGCCAAGCTCACGACGTTGGTTGCCGAGGCCGCCAACGCTAATTTCAACTGCTTGCGAGTCTGGGGTGGGGGGCGCTATGAAGCGGACCGATTTTACGATGCCTGCGACGAGTATGGCATCCTGCTTTGGCATGACTTCATGAGCGCCTGCGCGGCTCTGCCTGCGGATCGTGATTGGTTTGTACGCAGCTTCGAAGCGGAAGCAAGATACCAGATCAAGCGTCTTCGTAATCGCGCATGCCTGATGCTTTGGTGTGGCAACAATGAAGTCTCACAGTTCTATGACTCTCCTGATTTTGCAGACAAAATCCAGCAGGTACGCGATCCGGGCTGGGCGCTGTATCACGAGCTCCTGCCTGCGTTAATCAGGGAACTTTGCCCGCAAGTGCCCTATCGCCCGACCAGCCCTTACGGCGGGGCGACGACCGTGCATGACCACCGGGAGGGAGACTGTCATCACTGGACGGTCATGCTGCCGGAGACGGAATACTGGTCCAATCCATGGTACTGGGATACCGATGATGTTCCGATCTTCAACTCCGAGTATGGCTACGGTGGGCCCTGCTGCATCGAAAGCACAAAGCAGTATCTCGACAGCAACAGGCCCAATCTGTTTGATGAAACGGGACGACAACACACCAACACGTTTTACGATATCCGGCGCGTGAACTTCAGCATTACGGAACATTACCGCGATGCCGAGGGTTTGTCGCTGGAGCAATACATTCTGCTTGGCGGTTTATGTCAGGGCTTGAATCTGGGATACTCGCTGGAGAGCATGCGTGCCAACCCGCAAACGATGGGCGGTATCTTCTGGATGTATAACGACACGTGGGGCGAGAACGGTTGGACGATCGTTGACTATAATCTTCGTCGCAAGATTTCATATTACAACGTTAAGCGTTCCTTGGCTCATCAGCGTCTACTGTTGCGTAAGGGCGGACAGGTATATGGTGGTAAATCCAGTGAGATACTGCTCATGGCTGTGAATGACACGCCCTCGACGATGGATATTTGTGGGCGATGGGGGTATCAACGTTACGACGGATCGCAAAGACAACTCACGCCATTGAAAGCCAGCGTTCCGCCATTTGATCATTCCGTCATCGCGACAATGCCCATGCCATCCGCTGATCAACTTGAAGTCGGCACTGTGATCGCCATCCCCGATCAGGTCACCACGTTGGAGCCGGTGAGCTGGTTGCGCGGGCCGTATCGCACATTGCACCTGCCTGATGCCAATGTGCAGATCAAGGCATGTGAGCGTGCCGACGATAAGTTACTGGTCACGGTTAAGAGTGATGTCTTTGCTCACGCGGTGCATTTGAACATACCCGGGGATTACCGCTTGAGCGACCACTACTTTGATCTGTTTGCAGGCGAATCACGCACAGTGGTGATTGAGGATGCACAGGACATTGATGTTGGCACACTCACAGCATCGTGCGTCAATCAGGCGTGAGGAGGGTTGCTACGCCCTGCACGTCGCCCAGTGAAAGCTCCTTCATTCGCCCATGCTCGGGGTCCAAGTAGGCCTCGATCGTGCTCGCTGAGATGTGGTCGAGCAGGCTGTCGGTCGATGGCTGTTGGCTGTTGCGGTGGTGTTCGATCGGCTGGATCATGAACGTGCTCATTTTCTTGTATCAGTTTTTCGGTACACCGGTAAAAGGTATTGATTCAGCGAGGCTTTCAGCGGTGGGACGATGGGGGCGCGGCGCTTGATTTTGCCGTCTATCTTGCCCCGTAGATGATCAGGTATTCCTGTGCGGATGTCCGTGGCTTTTAGGTCGGTCAGACTCGCATGCGGACCTTCGGTCAGAGATGTTTTCTCGTTAAGCCAAAAGGGCGGAGTGAATCTGCACATCATTTTGGCGTATTGGGGTATCGGTCTTTCTTGAGTGGGGGAGGCGGGATAGGGGAGAATCGCAATTCGATTCACATGCTTAACCTCAATCATACTCCTGCCATGAGAAAGATATTGCAGATACTACCCCTCGCTCTTTTAACTCCGTTTTTCGCTTTCGGAAGTGCGGCTGTTTACGAGCCGTTTGCATACGCGGACGGCCTTCTGGGTGGTGATGATGGTGGAACCGGCTTCTCGGGAGGCTGGACAGCCGTCAACAGATATCACGTGGAAAATGAAACACTGATCACCTCCCTGGCGCAAACCGGCTCAGCCAGCCGCGGGTTGGCTTCCGACCTCGCGGACGACTTTTACTTCTCGATCGACTACTCGTACAGCGGGACGCTCGGGGTTACCGTCAATGACGTGTTCTATTTCAGTGATGGAAGCACCAATGTGCTGGGCGTCGGCTGGTACCGTTTCGGTGACTCAAGCACCTACCGTGTCAGTCTCATGAACGGGGGAAGCACGACCTACATCGATAATGCTTTTGCCTATGTGGCCGGACATCAGGTTGTCGGAAATGTTAAGTTCAACGGCGACGATACCGTCACACTGACCGTGTGGATTGATCCGACTGGAGTAGAAACTGCGCCCTATTCAGAGTCTATCACCTTGAGCTATGCGGGTAGCGGGCTGGATACCGTGAAGCTGGTGCGTTATTCATCCGGATCCGGCGAGACGACGATCCAGCAGAATGTGGACAGCTTTGCCATCGGGGCGACGTGGAATGACGTGACTCAGATTCCCGAGGAAAGCACCTCAGTGATGCTTGGTCTCCTTGCTTCTTGCATGGTTCTTGTTGTTTGGAAGCGAGGCGCGGGGAGAAAGTGATTTCACCGCTGCTTTTCCGGCGCGCATTTCATTCTTGTTGAACTTTTTGCGATGAACACTCTTCTCGATTATTCAGAACACCTGGGCGCGTCTGCTGGAAAGCATCGTAGGTGCTCGTATGATAGTGCTCTCAGCGCCTCCGTCATCTATAAAATCTGGCTGCGTTCGTTCACCGCGGAGGGAACAATTCGAGCCGCGAGTGAACGCCTGCCTGAGGTGGCCGACCTGGGCGTGAGCTGGCTGCTGGTATCTCCATTCCTTAAACCGTCACCGGACACCACGTCGAGCCCGGGTAGTAAGGCGGCGGAGTCAACTCAGAGTCATACGGCCCCCAATCCCTACGGCATCGCGGATTTCGAGGCGGTGGACCCGGAGTTCGGAACATGGGGTGACTGGCGTAGGTTCGTCGACACCGCACACCGGCTTGGGATGAAAGCGATGATGGAGGTTGTGTTCACCCACAGTGGCACCCGCTGTGGGCTTTTGGAATATCCGGGCTTCTATCGGCTCGACGACCGGGGAAATCCTCTGCTCGGGGAATGCGGATTCCCACTGTTTGATTTCAAGAGCGATAAGCTCAGAGCTTACTTGATCGCGCGACTGTGCCAATGGGTCAGCGACGACCATGTTGATGGCTTTTCTTGTGTGCGCTCGTCTGAGGTTCCTGTTGATTTCTGGAAGAAGGCTCGAGTGACCCTTGAGGAGCGGAATCCACAAGTCGTCATGCTTGGGGACGGTACGCCTGAGGAAATGAATGGTGTATTCGATCTTGGATACGATAAGTGCTATTATTCGTCGATATTGTCGGCGGTGACGGACGGGCAACCTGCGATCGTTGTTCACCGGGCATGGGAGGATGTTCAGGCTGGTATGCCGGAAGGGAGCCTGATGGTCCGCTCCAATGAGGATGTCGGCACCGAACGGGCCGACCTGGCCCTGGGGGAGGGGGGAGCCGAGGCCACGGATGTGCTTGCCTGCTTGTTGGATGGTGTCCCACTTTTTATGAACGGGCAGGAGATCGGCGATGCAACCCCGATTAACGTCACGTCAGCGCAGACTATCCGCTGGGATTCGGGTTCCTTCGTTGCGTCCAACTTCCGCGCCCGCCCTCGGCGGAAGTTGTTCCGCCAACTGCTCGAACTGCGCAAGGAAAACGCCTGCCTGAACCGCGGCGAGGTCGTGTGGCTGGATAACGATCAGCAGGAGAGCGTGCTTTCTTTTGTTCGTCAGCACGATGGTCGGAAGATGCTGGTGGTGATCAATCTCTCTAACCGTTCCCTTCAAGTGTCGCTCGACACCAGCCTGAAGCCATTTAACCGGCTATTCGATTTGGTTCGCGGATGCCCTCGGTCGTCCGTGTTGGGTTACGGACGTCCGACGTTCATGCTTGAAGCCTACGCTTATATCGTCGGTGAACCCATGAGCCAAAGAGCGTGCATATGAGAAAAGACATCCCTACAGTCGCTCCTGATGAATGGCTTGGCGAAGCACCGTGCTGCGAGACGCCCTTGCGCCTGCGTCCCGCCCGGCCCGCGGCGGACCATGTCCCGGAAATGATGATCTACCAGATCTGGCTCCGGTCGTTTACCCCCGAAGGCACCCTGCGGGCGGCTAAAGATCGTCTGGAGTACGTGGCTGAGCTCGGAGCCAACACGGTTTACCTCTCGCCGATCTCGAAGCACTCCGAGGATGCCCGGCCACAATACCTAAGCCCTCGCACAAGCCAGTCGTCGGCCGGGCACGTGAAAAACCCTTACCGCATCTCTGATTACGACACCGTGGAGCCGGAATACGGAACCGAGGAGGACCTGCGGGCGTTCATCGCGGAAGCGCATCGCCTTGGGTTACGCGTGCTCATGGATTTGGTGTATTTTCATTCCAGTGCGGACAGTGTGCTATTGAAGGACCCGGAATTCCATGTGCGCGATGAAAACGGAGAGCCGGTTTTGGGAGACTGGAATTTCCCTGTCCTGAACTTTGAGTCTGCGAACCTGCGTCGGTGTATGATCGGCAATATGTTGCACTGGGTACGTGATTGCGGTGCGGATGGTTTCCGCTGCGATGTTTCCTATGGGGTGCCGTCGAGTTTCTGGGAGGAGGCCCGCTATGCGCTGGAGGCTGTGAAGCCGGATATCGTGATGCTGGCCGAATCGGAAGTGCCGCAGGAGCAGCTCAAGGCCTTCGATCTGAGCTACAATTTTTCCTATTACCTGGTGCTGTACGATGTGATGCGCAAGGGCCATCCGGCCACGCGCTTGCGTGAGCAATGGGAAATCAAGCGGTCAAAGTTCCCGGCGGGTGCCCGCCATGCCTACTTCTGCGACAACCACGACAAGGACCGGGTTGACGTGGTGTTCGGATATCGCGGAGCCGAAGTCGTCGCCGCTCTGATGTTCGCGCTCGACGGGATTCCTTTTGTCTATAACGGGCAGGAGATCGCAGACGCCACGCCTGACGACGTGATGTCGCGCGAGACGATCCGTTGGGACCTGGCTGACGAGCCGTCACGGCGGGAACGAACTGCGTTTTTCCGCGACTTGTTCGCTGTGCGCAGAAGGGAGCGTGTGCTCACACACGGCGTGTTGAAGTGGATGGCAAACTCCGCGCCCGATGCCGTCCTGACGTTTACCCGCGAGGATGGCGCCCGGAAACTGCTGGTGGCGGTCAATCTCTCCAATCGCAACGAGATTGTGGACCTGGATTGTCGCCTGAGCGAAGAGACGCCGCTGCTGGAGAGGCGTTGGTCGCGGATGAGTGCCCCCGGAGGTTCCTGTGAGCGCCTGTGCCTGAGGGCTTACGGCTTTCTGGTGGCAGCCATCGACTGATGCCTTTCTTTCTGATGGGAGGAGAGCAGCCTGGCAAGGGCTTTGGGCTTGTGATTGCCACGGGGACGAAATAGAACTCTGACGGTTACCCCGTGTTGTGGCAATGACAGCTACCCCCCTCATCTGGCATGGCAAGTACGTCCTGGTTTTGGTAAGATGGATATCCCCAAGCCTGGAATATGGTATCCGCTCCTATGCGCGCGAAACGGACTGGATGCTGTTGTTCCCGCGTTTACAGTTCAGCGTCGGAGATGGGATCAAGCACGTGGATGGCCTCATCATGCTGCTTTACGAAGATGAGGTGGTTTCCACGCGAAAGCTTTTTCCTGACGCGAAAATTGTGGACATCCGCGGCACGCGTGGGTTGTCCTCGGATGCGGTGGTGCACCCGGATAACGCGCGTATCGGTGTCATGGCCGCCGATTACTTCTACGCCAAGGGATTTCGCTCGTTCATGGGTATCTCGCCGCGGAAAGAGTCGATTATGGATACCCGGTTGCGGAGTTTTGCCCGCCGGGTGAGAGAACTGGGTTGCGATGTCGCCATCGAGAGTGGGGAGGGATGGTTCTACGACCCCAAACGGGTGGTTGAGCACTTTGAGAGATACCTGCGTAAGCGGGTGCAACCGCTGGCCATCTTTACGCCGGGAGATTTCATGGCCACTGTGGTCGTGCAGGCGGTGCAGATACTCGGCTACCGTATCCCCGAGCAGATATCCGTGCTAGGGGTGAACAATGACCGTATCTTCTGTGAAACCTCGAAGGTGCCCATCTCAAGTATCGATGAGGACCTGACGCTGGTGGGCTATGAGGCGGCGCGGACATTGGATGCCCTGATGGGGGGGAAGTCCGTGAAAAAACGCACGCTCATCTCGCCGCTCAAGGTGCATGAGCGACATTCGACTTCGCGGGAGCACTCGGCCGACTCGCTGGCCAATGCCATTCTGGTCTATATCCGCGATCATTTTTCGGAGAAAATTTCTATCGAGGAACTCTGCCGCCATGTGGGCGCTTCACGTTCTTTGGCCAACAGCCGTTTCCGCAAAATCATGGGCCGGACGATCGGGGATGAAATTGAACGCGTCAGGATGGAGTATGGGCAGTCCTTGTTGCGCAAGACGGATTACAAGGTCGATGCCGTGGCCAGGCTTTGCGGTTATGAGAACACCTCGGCCTTTTGCCGCCGCTTTCGTCGCAATATCGGACTGACACCGGGAGCTTTCCGCGAGAAGGAGCAAGTCCAGTAGTTCGGGCGACCCTGTTCTGCCGGCGTATCTGCATATATTTCTGGCACACTGGCGGATGGCTGTTTGTTGACGGTAACCCTTGAGAACTCAAGTCTTGCGCTTAATGCCCCCCATGCCTCTTTCCCTTGCGACCCCAACGCTTTCACTCACCCTTTCCTTTGCCACAGTTATGCTTCTTGGAACGTCACACGGTCAGCTGGCACCAGACGATCCCCTGAGCCGTACTGATCCCTACACCCTTTATTTGAATGGCGACGAGCGACCGCTTCCCGGTTACTTCTCGCTTGCCTTTGTGGGAGGGCTTCCGGCCAGGACGATTCCGCTGGGTTATAATCTGTCCAGCATTCATTCTTCCTTTGCTCAGGATTTTGCGGACGGTGTCGCATTTCCCCCGGCTCCGTTTCAGCCGGAAGACCACCTGCGCTACATGAGCAAGGAGCTGGGAGGGATCAATCTCGGCATACGCATGCTCTCGGCCGCAAAGAAAGGAGCCCTGCCCCTGAAAACCAAAAAGTACGGAGACATGTATCCGTCTCTGGATGCGTCGGGGGAGCCCTATGCGCATGTGTTGAAGATTATCAATGTCTTCGATCCGGCCACGCGGCGCTACCTGCTCGATTATGCCCGCGCGCATGTGCGTGAATGGGGCGTGGACGACCCGTCGGGTAAGACGATCATCTACTGGTCGATGGATAATGAGTGGGAGGGAGCTCCCAATTATTCCCCTGCGGCCCGTGCGGCATTCGCCAATTGGCTGGAGGAGGCGTACGCGGGCGAGGTGGCGGCGTTGAACGATTGCTGGGGTGAAGATTACGCCAGCTTTGAAGCCGCCGCGAACGGTGATCTTCCCGCGCCGGATGAGTACCGGACGCGCCCGGCTGTATTCCTCGACTGGTACACTTTTCAGAGTGAGGCCTTTACCGGATTCCTCAGCGAGATTGCCACCGCGATGTATGAGGAGGACCCGCAGCGGCGTCCCGTCATCCACAAGTCCACTCAACAAACGATAGAAATGCCGACGGCGAACCGGCGCTTCACGTTCGATCCGGCGCTCTTCGCGGAGCAGATGCGGACGGTCGGTGGCGGCTATTTCGGCATCGATATATACGGAGCCGGTGATCGTGAGACCTACGAGACGAACTACGCTTACCAGTGCATCCGCCCGGACGGGCACAGTCCCGGCTACGGGGTTGTCCTGTGCGAGACTAATAACCACGGCGGTCCCGGCCATCAGTATGCGGCGACCTTCTGGCGCCTGCTGGCCAATGGCGTAAAAGGCCTGCACAACTTTACGACCGGCTTTGCCGGAGCCGAAGGCGACTTCTCCAAGTTCGGGTTTCTGGACGCTCAGACGGGGATGCCGAGAGACAAGTTCTTTTACGCCGCGCGCCTGGCCCACGAGATCCACCGCGCCGAGGGATTCTGGACACAAAGTGTCCCTGCCGCATCCAACAAACGGGTCGCTCTGCTGATGCCGCGCCGGGACGTGCTGCTGGCCGACTCGTCCCAGAGAAACAAGCACGTCAGTATCTGGGCCTACGCGGAGAATCACCGCTGGCTCCTGTTTCGCAGGTTGCGGGAGCAGGGCTATTGGGTGGACATCATTCCCTACACCAAGCTGAATCCAGACTACCTGAAGGGCTACGAGGCTTTGTTCCTGATTGGGGCTGAGCACCTGAGTCAGCCTGAGCAGGATGTGATTGAGGAGTATGTCGCCGGTGGCGGCACCCTTGTTGCAGACGAGCGTCCGGGCTACTACGATGAGCACCATCGCGTGCTTAACGACCTCGAAACCGTGCTGGGAATGTCGCTGGGGGAGACGGAAAATGTTTCACCGGTGCGCTTCGAGACCGGAGGCATCGAGATTTCCGGCAAGCGGTCGTTTTCCTCCCAGCCGGTCGGTGCCGAGCCTGTGGCTGAAAACGCCGACGGTGTGCCGCTGGCTTACCTGCATCGCTATGGAGAGGGGACCGTCCTGTATTTCCCCTGCATGCTTGGCACGCTGGAGGGCGATTTTTCGAGTGTGGACGGAAAGAGCTTTGTCGTTGAGGATGGTCCGACCGCTGACGGCGAGGAGTACCGCGCGCGAACGGGAGAGTTTGCGCTTGGCGACTGGTTGGGGGACATGCTCGCTCGGGCAGGGCTGACCCCGGCTGTGGAGGTGGCGGGCGATCACCCGGAGACACGCGGCCTGTTGCGGCTGGAGCAGCCGGTTATCGATGAGCAGGGAAACGTCGCGGTGGTCGTCAGCAGTCGGGCCGCTTCCGAGCATGAGGTCATCGCTCCGTGTACGGTTCGGCTCGCACTGCCGGGCGGACCCTGGTCGGTGGGGCTGTGGTCGCCCGCCGAGCACGACGGACTGGAGGCGGTTTCCCTGACCGCTCTGGAAGACGGACGCTATGAGATCGCTCTGCCGGAGGTTCAAACGGCGGGGGTGCTTTATCTTTTCAACCACCACAGCCCCCTGTTGGGTATCGCGCCGGTCGAGACCGCCCGCCGTTCGGTGGATGGCCATGGTCCGGTCGTCCGTCCCGGTGAGACCTTCGATGTTTGCGTTCAGATTTTCAATACCACCGGAGACGAGATGCCGGAGGGGGCTTTGCGCTTGGTCGCCCCGATGGAGTGGCATGTCGGACGCTCCGAGGTGCCGACCGAGGCGCTCCCGGCGGGAGCGAGCACAAGCGCGACATTTGCCGTAACGCCTCCGGGGGGCGACGCGGCTTTGCAGCCCGGATTTTTATATCCTCTCGTGGCGCGATGGAGCGATGGCGATGAAGACCGCGCTGTGATTTCCACCAACGTCGAGGCAGCCCCGGACCCGTCAGCGGTTCCCCGACTGCTTACGGATAACGCGACCTACCCGGATACCTATCCTTACCGGACCCAGACTGGCGCCACTTACCGGACACTCGCCCCGGAAGATCGTGGCCTCTACCGCGATCCCGCCGCCCCGGATGAAAATGATCCCCGTGGTGCTTTGCTCAATGGACACGGATGGTGGCTCGGGCGCATGGGCCTGCCTGTCACGCGCACCGTCGAGCGGAAAGCCTATGCCACGTACCGCTCACCCGAGACGGTGTTGCTCTTCGATCTGAAAGGGGTGAGGGAGTTATCCTCGGTCTATGTCGTCACGATCCCAGAGCTGGGTACACCGGCCAGTATCAGCATTGAAACCAGCCAGGACGGGAAGGTTTTCGAATGGCAGGAAACGGCTGATTTTTCCGGGCGATGGCAAACGGCCAGGATTGAGCTACCAGTCTGCCGTGCACAATACGTGAAAATGACCATTGCCTGGCCATCTGAAAAAGGAGGAGCGCTCGATGAAGTCGAAATCTGGGGAAGATAAACAGCGGTTCGTCAAGATCGGGCGAACTCACGGATTTAGCCTGATCGAGCTACTGGCGGTTATCGCCGTCATCGCTGTGCTGGCCGGGATCATCCTTGGCGTCCTCGGTAAGACGAAAAACGCGGCGCAGACCGTTCAATGCGTTTCAAATCTCCGGCAGATCGGGATGGCCGTGAAATCCTTTATCGTGGATAACAACAACACGATGGTCCCGGCCACGGATAAGACGATTGCGGATTCGTGGACGGTGTGGCACACGTTTTTAAGGCCTTACATCCCTTTGCAATACACGGAAGAGGGTAAGCTGGTGCGCTCTCTCTATTGCCCGGTGATCGACCACAGCTTGAGCCCTTCTTCCTATTATACGGGTTATACCTTCAATGAGGGTTTCGACTTCCAGAAGATGGGCGGACAGTTTGACGACACCCGCTGCCCGATCACCTGGGATGACGAGCAGATCACGGGGAATTCGAGCTTTTTCGGAGGACGTCCGTCTGCGGGGCCCGGGGGAGGCTCCTGGTACAAGTTCGCTTTCAGGCATGACGGCGATTGCCATGTGCTGATGCTCGACGGGCATGTCGAATCTATCGAGAAAATCGGAAACGGCAAAGCGGACAATTATCCCCAGTATAACTGGGATGCCGAATAATCACCTACGGGTGTCTGCATCGGGACATCGACGCGTTTACCCGTTGGGGAAAGGCGCGTCGTAGGGGGCTGCCCCGGGCTTTCCACTTCCTTCTCAGGTAGCTGGGAGGGGTTGGGGCGGGTCGGAGAGGCGGTCACGCATCCGGTGAATCAAACCCGTCCTGATTTTTCAAGTCACTAGGCCCAAAGGGTCACTAAAAGTCACTAGGATTTTTGTCCACTGGAGGCTCTTGGGGGCAAATTCAGGCTTTTCCTGAAAATCGAAAATCGCATTCAAGCGTCTTGTTTACAGCGATTTAGGCCTAAAATAGCGTGGTGCGGGCGGAGGGAGTCGAACCCTCGTCTCAAGCTTGGGAAGCTCACATAATAGCCGTTATACGACGCCCGCAGCTCAAGCCATCAACATAGTGGTCTTGTCCCGGCTGTAAAGGGCGATTGCGCGTTGGCTGAAAGAAAAACGCAGGGCCTGGAGGGCCCCAGGTCTGCGCGGGGATGGCTGTCAGAGGATGGGGAAAGCTGTGGCTTGTAAAAACAGTGCTAAACGGGCTTATTAAAAACCCTTGCCTGTGATGGCTTTAGACTGGCCAAGACCGGGGTGGTGGGGCTAGCTTGTATTTCTGCTTACTCACTCCGCGAAACGCCATCCAGACTTGCTATGAAGGTCATTTTTTGGGGCACCCAGGGTTCTCTGCCGGCGACCGTGAACGAGAAAACCGTTCGCGAAAAGGTCTTCATGGCCCTGCAGGCTGCCCAAGGCTACACGCTGGATTCGCCTGAGGCGATCAACACCTTCATCGACGAGGAGCTGCCTTTTTCCGTGCGTGGCACCTACGGGACGAACACTTCCTGTGTGCAGCTGGACAATCCCGGGGGCGATTTCGTCATCCTCGACGCGGGATCGGGCTTGCGGGACCTGGGGCTGTCGCTGGTGCGCTCGGGCCAGGCCAAGGTGCCCTCGACTTACCACTTTGTGATGAGCCACCTGCATTGGGACCACTTGCAGGGGTTTCCGTTCTTCGTGCCAGCGTTCATCCCGGGGAACAAGATCGTGTTCCATACCTACCACCCGCAGGCCGAGACGTGCTTTCGCACGCAGATGTCGGGGCAGTTTTTCCCCATCGGGTTCGACCAACTGGCGGCGGACATCCGTTTCGAGCTGCGTGAGCCTGGGACGCCCTTCGAGGTGGGGGGCTTCAAGGTGACGAGCCGCGAGCAGAACCACCCGGGCATCTCCTACGGCTACCGCTTCGAAAAGGCGGGCAAGTGCGTGGTGTACTCGACCGACTCCGAGCACAAGCACGACGCCTACGAAAAGGATTACCCGTTCGTGGAGTTTTTCCGTGAGGCGGACCTGCTGATCTTTGACGCGCAGTACACCATGGCGGACGCGACCTTTACCAAGGCCAATTGGGGCCACTCCAGCAACGTCATGGGGGTGGAGCTGGCCGCCCGCGCCCGGGTGCGCAAACTGGCGATTTTCCACCACGAACCCACCAGCAGCGACGCGGCCCTCGAAGAATTTCTTTTCAACACGCGGATGTACTGCAATATATACCATCAGGAAACGGGCAGCAAACTCGGCCACGAGCGCTACCCGGAGGAAATTCTTCTCGCCTATGACGGCCTGGAGATGGAGATTTAGAAGGTTGGAGAGGATATTGTAGCATTGGAACGCGAGACTGAAACCGAGGCGGCGCCTTATGCCGCCAGCATTACGAAAGCAGAGATCAACGATCTGCCCCTTTTCCGGTACGAGGGGCCGATCCACCTCATCAGCGACGGCGACGAGGCACGCCGGGCGGTCAAGATTCTGAAAAAGGAGCCCGTTCTGGGCTTTGACACCGAGTCGCGCCCGTCTTTCCGCAAGGGGGACCACTACCTGCCCTCGCTGGTGCAGTTCGCTTCCCGCACGGAGGTGTACCTGTTCCAGATTGGGCAGTTCGACGGGATCGAGGCCCTGAGTCCGCTGCTCAGCAGCAAGTCCGTGGCCAAGGTCGGGGTCGCCCTGCACGACGACGTGCGCCGCCTCAAGGAGATCGCCCCGTACAAGGACCGGGGCTTTGTCGAGGTTGCCACCATGACCAAGCAGCTCGGCATCACCAACACCGGGCTGCGCTCGCTGGCGGGGATTTTGCTGGGCTTTCGTATCTCCAAGGGGGCGCAGGTCTCCAACTGGGCCCGCGTTAAGCTGACCCGTAGCCAGCTCATTTACGCGGCGACGGACGCCTGGGTCAGCCGGATGCTCTACGAAAAGGCGGAGGAGCTGCTGAAGAGCTTCGGGCCGGTCGAGGGGGCGTGAGCTTGCGGGAAGCGCTTCTGCGTACCCGGCTCAGCTCTTCCCCGAATTAGAAATGGTCGCCTGCCTCAGGGGCGGTTTTCGTCCATTTTCTGGCGGACACGCTTTTCCTGCTCCTGCTGCATGGTGTCGGTCAGGCTGAGCTGCCAGCGTTCGGCCTTTTCGGTCTGGCCGAGTTTGTGGGCGAGCTGGATGGCGGCGGTGGTATAGTCGGTGAGGGCGGCGGGGGTGTCCTGGGCGAGCCCCATCAGGTACTCGTACACGGCGAGTGCCTTTTCGCCCTCGTTGATGGATTCGAGGTAATCGCCGATCTCGAAGTACAGGCTCCACTGGCTGACGGTCAGCTCGGGCTCATCAAGCCAGGGCTCAAGCATGTCCAGGGTCTTGGCGCGGCTGCCGCGCATCTGGTACTGGCGGGCGAGGGAAAAGGCCAGGGCGATGCCCTTGAGCTTGCGCTGCTCCTCGACGCCGTAGATGAAGGAGTCCTCATACTGCTTGGCGTCGCGCATGTACTTCATCCGGCGCAGGACGACGTACTGGGAGAGCTCGTCGGGCTGCTTTTCCATCTGGGCGAGTTGGTCTTCGAGGTTGACCTTGAACGGCTGGTAAAGCGGGTCGCCGACGAAGACACCCATCCAACTGAGCACGGGCAGCGAGTAGTAGGCCGCCTCGCCCGCGCACATGCCCTTGAGCAGCATCCCCTCCATGAAGAGGTTAGGGCGGTGGGTGAGCTGGAGGTACGGCTCATAGACGTTGCCCACGGTGACGGCGGCACCGCGGTCGATGAGGGGGCCGACCCAGCGGTTCGTCCGGCTGCGCACATCGGCGGCGGAAAAGCTGTGAACGTGAAAGGCGATCGCCCCCGGCGGGAAGCGGAAGTCCGGGTCGGCCAGGACGCCGGTGGCGTTCGTCGTCCACCAGCCGAAATAGAACGCGGCGGCGTCGATGCGGTTTTTCCAGCCGATGAGGGCCTTTTCGCGGTCCCAGCTCACGGGGTAGCCGGCCTGTTCGATGAGCTTGCCCGCCTGCTCGATCCAGCGGTCGCCGTCGCCATGGGGACCGCCCATGTCGATGTAGCCGCGCCCGCGCAGGCCGGTGCGCTCGGCTTCCAGGGCGGAGTCGAGGCTACGCTTGACCGAGGCGAAGTCGTGCCCGTCGAGCCGCGCCACACGCACGATGCCGTCCTGCACGGCCTTGGGCAGCCCGGCCTTGGCGAAGAGCGGGTTGGGCACGAAGCCGATGGTGGGCGTGTCGTTGAGCATGAGCAGGCTCAGCTCTCCGTCCACCGAGGCGCTGTTGATCTTAAACTCCTTGCGCTCCGGCGGCTTGGGGGCGCGGGCCTCGCGTTCCTTGTCGCGGCCGATACGGGCGGGCAGGCGGCACAGCACGAGAAAGTCGATGTTGTTCGCCCCGAGGGCGGCCTGGACGCGCCCCTCGGCGTCGGGCAGATCCATGAGCGTGCCGCTGAGCCAGTCCCCGGCGACAAGCTGGCGGCGCAGCGGGTTGTAGATGGTGGAGATGAAATCGTCCCAGGTGATCTCCTGCTTGAGCGAGGTTGTGAGCTCGATCAGGTTCTTTTCCGGGATGTCGCGGACCTGCATGTAATAGCGGGCGATTTGCAGCGACTCCGGATCGGCGGCGTTGGCCACGACGACGACGCGCTCGGGCGACATCTCCGCCTGGCAGAAACGGGCGGGCAGCAGTCCAAGCAGACCGAAAACCAGCCCCGCGCGGACGAGCAGGCGGAAGCGGAAGAGAGAACACATCATGGATGTGCTCTATAAAGCCTAGGCCCCGGCGGTAAGTCCAGCCAGTTTCAGCCCGGCCAGCACGGCCAACAGTGTCAGGATAAGGTTGAGGGCGATGTTGGCGATTGCGCCCGCGACATGGCCCTCGTTAAAGAGCGCCATCGTCTGGTAACTGAAGGTCGAGAAGGTCGTCAGTGCCCCGCAGAAGCCCGTGGTCAGCAGGATGCGCAAGTGCGGGTTGACGTGGTGAAAGGCTTCCAGCCCGAAGATAAAACCGATCAGCAGCGAGCCGGCGACGTTGACCACGAGCGTGGCCCACGGGTACTCTGCCGGAATCCACAGGCTGACCAGAGCCCGCGCCACCGCGCCAAGCGCGCCCCCGAGGGCGATCCAGATGAAGTGTACGGCGTTCACGATGGAGAGAGCTTAGCCTTTTCCGCGCAGGATGTTGAGCTTCTTCTGATAGAGCAGGATACCTTCCACGATGGAGTCGGCGAGCTTTTCGCGTCCGGCGGTAGTCTTGAGCCGCTCGGCCTCGGCACCATTGGAGAGGAAGCCGCCCTCGACGAGGACCCCGGGGCAGTTAAGGTCGCGCAGCACGGCGAAGCGGGCGCGCTTGAGGCCGCGGTCCGTCACCCCGAGGTTGCGCACCATGGCTGTTTGGATGAAGTAGCCTGCGAGGACGTTCCAGGGGTCGTTCTTGTTGCCCGGGTAGCTCTTGCGGGCGGAGGCGGTGAGGGAGGAGCTGCTGGTCGAGGGCAGGTAGGCGGGGGTCATGACGTAGCTCTCCACCCCGCTGACGCGGGCGTCGTCCACAGCATTGAAGTGGATGCTCACGAACAGGTCGGCGTCCACGCGGTTGGCGTGGGCGGGGCGATCCGGCAGGTCGATGAACGTGTCCGTCTCGCGGGTCATGACGATCTTGTAACCGTAGGTTTCGAGCTTACGCTTGATGCGGTGGGCTACGTCGAGGGTGAGGGTCTTCTCGTTGACGCCGCGGGTGCGGTTCTGCGCGCCGGGATCCTTGCCCCCGTGGCCGGGGTCGAGGACGATGCGGTAGAGCTTCGGGACCGGCTCGAATTGCGTGGGCGTGAGCAGCGGGCGGATCGTCGTGTCAAAATCACGCTGCGAGAGCATGAGCTGCCCGCGGTTGGAGGCGACGGGCAGACCCAGGTAGATGCGCTCGCCATTGAGCATGAGCCAGCGCTTGTGCAGTGTAAAACGCAGGGTCGTCCAGCGGCTCTTGAGTTGGCACTCCTCGCCACGTTTGATCCACGCGCTGTCCATGCCGAGCTGGCCAGCGATGGTGTCGAGGGAGACGTACGTGGAGCCGTTGATCGTGGCCTGGGCGGCGGTCGCCTGCGGCAGCAGCGGTCCCAGCGCCAGGAGAAGCACAAACAGCAGCACCCAGGCGGGAGGATTATTCCTCGTCGCCCTCGTCGCTGTCGTCGTCTTCGTCCTCGTCCGAGATGGTGGCATTATACTTGAGCTTGCGCTTGTTGGCGGGCAGGGGCGACATCGTCAGGGTGATGTTGCGCCCGACCAGCTTGGCGGGAGCGTCAGCATTGGCGATGTGCGACAAGTCTTCAACGGCGCGCTTGATTACGTCAAACCCAAGGTCTTTATGTTCCATTTCACGGCCACGGAACATAAGCGTCATCTTGAGCTTGGAGCCCTTGGCCAGGAACTGCTCGCCGCGCTTGATCTTGGTCATGTAGTCGTGCTCCTCGATGCGGACACGGAATTTGACCTCCTTCAGCTTGTTGGCGGATGAACTGTGGGACTTGGCCTTGCTTTCCTTCTCCTTCTTGCTCTGCTCGTACATGTACTTGCCGTAGTCGAGGATACGGCAGACCGGCGGGCGCGCGGTAGGGGAGATCTCGATCAGGTCGAGTCCGTTGTTCTGGGCCAGGGCGAGGGCTTCACGCGTCTGCATGATCCCGATCTGCTTGCCGTCGGGTCCGATGACACGGACTTCCGGTACGCGGATGCGCTCGTTCTTGCGAGGCCCCCGGTTGTGTTGCTGTCGGCGTCGGTTGCCGCCTGGGCGGCGACCGCCTCCTGAGAATGGCATGTTACCCATTACGAAACGAGTGTCCGCACGGCGGCGGCGTGCCCTTCACAATGGGGCGTGGGGGTTGTGGTGGTGATTACCTGTTGGATCAGCATAAAAATGAATCAGTCACAGTGATAAAGCATCCGGGCGGTAACTTTCAACTCTTTTTCCCGTTACGGTGCGTGACAAAATCGAGTCACTCCGGACGGGGAAGAGGGGATTGTCTGGTGCCCGGAATGCGTGGCGGGCTCGAGCCGGGGCGGCTCAGGCGTCCAGCGGGACATCCGGCTCGGTCTCGGCGTCGTAGTCCACGGCGTCGTAGTTGAAGCCGAAGAGCTTCAGGAAGTCGTCCTGGTACCCGGCGAAGTCTGTCACCGCTTCGAGATTTTCGGTGGTGACGGTTGGCCAGATCACTTTGACGGCTTCCTGGATCTCGGGCTTCATCTCCCAGTCGTCGAGGCGGATGCGCCCTTCGGCGTCGGTCTCGGGGTTGCCGTTGCCGTACTTTTCGGCGAACAGGCGGGTCATCTGCTCGATGCAGCCCTCGTGCAGGCCCTTTTCCTTCATGACCTTGAAGAGGATAGAGACGTAGAGGGGGACGACCGGGATGGCCGAGCTGGCCTGCGTGACCACGGCTTTGTTAATGGCGACCCAGGCGGGGATGCCCTTGTCGCGCAGGGTGGCGGCGGTGTTTTCGAGGTGCTCCTTGGCCTTGCCGATGGTCCCGCTGCGGTAAATGGGGTGGGTGACTTCCGGCCCGATGTACGAGTAGGCCAGGGTGGCCGCCTCGTCGGCGAGCACGCCGCCGGCCTTGAGAGCGTCCATCCACAGCACCCAGTCCTCGCCGCCCATGACCTTGACGGTGTCGGCGATTTCCTGCTCGTTGGCGGGCTCTATGCCCTGCTCGACGATGAGCTTCTTGTCGGTGTCGAGGGTCTTGGCGGTAAAGGGGGCGCCCACGGGCTTGAGCACGGACTTGAAGACCTCGCCGGTCTCGGGGTCGGTGCGGCGGGGGGAGGCCAGGCTGTAAATGACCAGATCGACCTGCCCGAGCTTTTCGCGGATCATCTCGACGGTCTTGTCCTTGATCTCCTGGGAGAAGGCGTCGCCGTTGATGTTACCGGCGAAGAGGCCCTTGGCCTCGGCGGCTTCGGTGAAGGCCGCGGTGTTGTACCACCCGGCGCTGGCGGGGCGGCCGTTGGAGCTCGGACGCTCGAAAAAGACGCCCACGGTGTCCGCGCCGAACCCGAAGGCCGTCACGATGCGCGAAGACAGGCCGTAGCCGGTGGATGAGCCCACGACGAGCACGCGCTTGGGGCCCGGGAGGGCGCCCTTGGCGGCGACATGAGCGATTTCTTCCTGCACGTGCGCGGCGCAGCCGGCGGGGTGAGAGGTGATGCAGACAAATCCGCGGATCTTCGGCTTAATGACCATGGGCCGCAGTAAACCATTGTTTGCCCGGATTAATCACGCCTTTTTTTTGCCCTCTGAAACGAAAAAAACCGTGCTCCCGGCCACCCCCTTCGCCATGCTGGCGGGACTTATGGCCAGCCTGCAAGGAGCACTTTTTGACTGGGACGGGGTCGTCATCGACTCCTCCGCCGCGCACGAACACAGCTGGGCCCTCCTGGCCGAGGAGGAAAAAAAGCCGTTGCCCGAGGGGCATTTCGTGCGGGGTTTCGGGCGCAAGAACACCGTCATCATCCCCGAAATCCTGGAGTGGACGACCGATCCGGCCGAAATCGCCCGCCTCGACGCCCGCAAGGAGGCGCTCTACCGCGAGATCATCCGCGAACGCGGGATCGAGCCGCTGCCCGGCGTGCGCGAGCTGCTCCAGGGGCTCAACGATGCGGGCATCCCGTGCTCGGTCGGCTCCTCCACCTCCCGCGAGAACATCGAGACGATCATGGATATCGCCGGGCTGCGGGAATACTTCGCCGCCATCACCAGCGCCGAGGATGTCTCCGCCGGTAAGCCCGACCCGGAAGTCTTTGTCGTGGCCGCACGGAAAATCCACCGCCAGCCCGAGGACTGCGTGGTCTTCGAGGACGCCATCCACGGCATCGAGGCCGGGCTGGCGGGCGGGATGAAAGTCGTCGCCGTTGCCACGACCAACAAGCTCGAAGACCTCGGTATCGCCCACCTCGCCGTCCACCGCTTGACCGACGTGGACGTGCCCAGGCTGCGCGGGCTGTTTAGCTGACCAGCCTTCGGCGGATTTGTCGTGAGATGGGGACTTCCCAATCGGGATCACCAGGTCGTTGTCATCCTGAGTAAGTCCGCGAAGCGGGCGCATCGAAGGATCTCCTCGCACAGCCTTCGGTGCGGCTACGTGAAAGCTCGTACCGGGAGATACTTCGACTCGCTGCGCTCGCTCAGGATGACAACATCAGAGGGGGGACGCTTGCGGGGGACGCGGCGGTTACTCGGCCGGCTGCACGTCGAGGCTGACGAGCTCGCCCACGAGCATGAGCTCACCGGCGTACCAGTCGCTGGCGGCGTACTTCTCGGGGTTCTTCTCCATGTCGGGACGGTTCTTTTCGAAGAGGACCTTGGCTTTGTCCACGGAGTTTGCCAGCGGGCGGATTTTCACGGTGTGGACGGTGTCGGGGAGGTTGTCGCCGACATTGACGGCGGAGATGCGATAATAGGTGCAGTAGCCGTCGAAGCGGTCGATGGTCCGCGTTTTGCCGTCAAGCTCGACTTCGACCGCGTCGCAGCCGGAGCCCTTCAGGTCGTAGATCATGACCTTGGTGCCCTTGAACTTGAAGGTGAGCTCCGAGCCGGGCGAGAGCTTCCACAGCGTCCGCATACGGTTCTGGAAACGCTTGCCGGTCGGGTCAGTGGCGAGGTCGAGCTCCTCGGTCGGGCCGGTCAGGCTGATCATGTCGCCGGGGGCGAGGGGGATCATTTGAGCGTCTTCCCAGTTGTCGGTATCGAGGGGGGCGGGCAGGCCGCCGGAGTCATTACCGAGGCTGGCGGCCTCGATGATCGGAAAGGATCGAATAAACGCCTGCGTGTAGAGGACGTGCCCGGTGTTCGGGTAAGGGTGGACGCCGTCGCGGGAGAAGGGGATCTTGTCCCCGCTGGCCACCATGGCTGAGGCCTGCTCGTTGAGAGTGTCACCGGAGGGGATGGCCAGCTGGCTCTCGTCGGCGACCATCTCGATCTTGTCGTCTTTGTAGAGCTTGATGATGGCGTCGCCAAACTGAATGGACGGCAGCCCGTAGTGGTCGGCCACATCCTCCATCGCGCTGGCCGAGGCGGTCATTTTGCCCTGGCCAAGGGTGTCGATGAAGGCCTTGGTCAGGGTGTAGACAAAGCCGATGTCGCAGTCCGGGTACGCGGCGAGGGTTTGGCGGATGATGCCCTCCATGGCCTTGTGAATCTTGTCGGCGGGTGCGCTCCCGTCGTTGACGGCGAACTCCACCAGCAGCAGGTCCGGGTGGTGGTCGAGGACGTCCTTTTGCAGGCGGAACACACCGAGGTCCGAGCCGGTTCCACCAATGGCGGCGTTGACCTCCGTGAATTTCACGTCCGGGTACTGGCTGCGCAGCCAGTCCAGGGTCTGCACCCGCCAGCCGCTCTGTGCGGTGATACTGCCGCCGAGGTAGGCGACCGTGACCGGTTCACCCGCGTCCACTTTTTCAAAAAAATGCGGCCAGCCGTCGCGCGGGGTGCACTCGACCAACTCGCGCAGGTCGGCGGGGGGCGTCGCCGCGAGCAGGCCGTTGACGGCGCAGAGGGTGGACAGCACAAGCACGGATAAGGTTTTCTTTCCCATGGGAGGGTATTTTAGCGGGGACGGTTCGCTTCTGAAGCTTTTTGCGGAAAATCGGTGGTATGGCTTTTTCCTCTAGTGTACCAGTAAAGACGTTCGGAGAGCAGGCGGGGAAGACTGAAAGGCCGGTTTGTTTGCTGCCGGTGAGGGAATTATAAATCCGCCCAGAAAAGTGATAGTTAATATCATGCCCCACGCCCTTGAAACAGAACAGAGTCAGGCTGAATCAGCTTGGGATCTTCGGGCCGTTTCCTGGTTTCTCGGAGGGTTGTTTCTCTTTTTTATGCCGCTCTCCCTGCTATTCAGCCTGCTCCTGCTTGTTATTGTACATTGGACGAATTTTTATCTGCTTCTGGGGGAGTATGTTTGCGCAACTGTGGTCGTTTTATCTGGAGTCAATCATGTGCGTTATCGCGTCTATGCTCTGCTGGTTATTGTCATTATCCCTCTCGTGCCGGTAGCTTGTTTGTTCCTATGGCCCGTGCCGTTGTTCTGAGACGTTGCACATATGGATATTTGCCTGCGCTTGCGCTTTGAGGGCGGGCACTGCATGGTAGGGCGTGCGTTTTGAACTGGCAGCGGAATACCAGCCGATGGGCGACCAGCCTGCGGCGATCGAGAAGCTCACAGCCTCCGTGCAGGCGGGCAACAAGTACCAGACCCTGCTAGGGGTGACCGGCTCGGGGAAGACCTTTACCGTGGCCAATGTGATCGAGCGCGTGCAGCGACCCACGCTCATCATGTCGCACAACAAGACCCTCGCGGCCCAGCTGTACTCGGAGCTGAAGACCTTTTTTCCGAACAACGCGGTCGAGTATTTAGTCTGCTACTACGACTACTACCAACCCGAGGCCTACGTGCCCGCGACCGACACGTACATCGAGAAGGACTCCTCCATCAACGACGAGATCGAGCGCCTGCGCATCGCCGCGACCAGCTCGCTCATCAGCCGCCGCGATGTGATCGTGGTGGCGAGTGTCTCCTGCATCTACGGTCTGGGCTCGCCGGAGGACTTCGCGGAGATGATGATCCCCATCCGTGTGGGCGAGGAGCTGGGGCGCGACCGCTTTCTGGAGCGGCTCGTGGAGAACCTCTACACGCGCAACGACATTGTCCTGTCGCGGGGGAACTTCCGCGTGCGCGGCGAGGTCGTGGACGTCTTTCCGGCCTACATGGAGAGCGCGATCCGGATCGAGTTCTGGGGCGACGAGGTGGAGTCGATCCAGGCGCTGGACCCGCTCACGGGCGACACTGGCGGGCGCATGGAGCACTTCCAGCTCTACCCGGCCAACCAGTACATCACCCCGCGCCGCAAGCTCGAAACCGCCGTGCAGGCCATTCGCCAGGAACTGGACGGGCGCATCGCCGATCTGGAGAGCAACCACCGGCTGGTCGAGGCTCAGCGCCTGCGTATGCGCACCGAGTACGACCTGGAGCTGTTGCAGGAGATGGGCTTTTGCAGTGGGATCGAGAACTACTCCCGCCACCTCAGCGGACGCGAGCCGGGCGAACGCCCCTGGTGCCTGATCGACTTCTTTCCCAAGGACTTCCTGCTCGTGCTCGACGAGAGTCACGCCACCTGGCCGCAGATCGGCGCCATGTACAAGGGCGACCGCTCGCGCAAGGAGCGGCTCGTCGAGTATGGCTTCCGCCTGCCCTCAGCGCTGGACAACCGCCCGCTCCAGATGGAGGAATTCCAGCGGGTGGTGGGGCAGACGATCTTCGTCTCGGCCACGCCCGCGGCCTACGAGCTGGAGAACTCCAGCGTCATCGCCGAGCAGGTCATCCGCCCGACTGGCTTGCTCGACCCGGTGATGGAGATCCGCCCCATCAAGGGCCAGGTCGAGCACCTCATCGGCGAGGTCAAAAACGCCGCCGAGCGCGGCGAACGCGTGCTCGTGACCACGCTGACCAAGCGCATGTCCGAGGACCTCACGACCTACCTGCGCGAGTCCGGGGCGCGGGTGGAGTACCTGCACTCGGATATCGACGCGATCGAGCGCGTGGAGATTTTACGTAACCTGCGGCGTGGGGACTTCGACGTGCTGGTCGGGGTCAACCTCCTGCGCGAGGGCCTCGACCTGCCCGAGGTTTCGCTCGTGGCGATCCTCGACGCGGACAAGGAGGGCTTCCTGCGCAGTGAGACGAGCCTCATCCAGACCGCCGGACGCGCCGCCCGCCACGAAAAGGGCCGTGTCATCCTCTACGCGGACGTGATGAACGATTCGCTGAAAAAAACGCTAGCTGTGACGGAAAAGCGCCGTGCCCGTCAGGCTGCCTACAACGCCGAGCACGGTATCACGCCGCGTTCGGTCAAGCGCGGACTCCAGGCCAGCCTGCACGTGGTCGGGGCCGAGGAGGCCGATGTGGTCAATGTGGCCGAGGCCGGGGGCGACGAGGATGTGGCCGTGGTTCTGGCCGAGCTGGAGACTGAGATGCTGGAGGCTGCCGCGAATTTGGAATTCGAGCGGGCTGCCGTCCTGCGCGACCAGATCGACGCGCTCAAAAGCGGAGAGGCCAAGGGCGGTTTTTCGCAAAAGCGTCGAAAGTCAGCGAGCCGGAAGGGGAAGGTTTCCCGCCGAAAGTAGAAGGGAGACTCTATTCCTTAATGGGAAGGCCATATTGGGCTATGCAGATATACCTTTCTTAAAAAAAACAGACGGGCGGATTTCTCCGCCCGCCTGTCTGATTGAAATCAGGTTACCCTGTTGTGCGGTGAAAGATCGGTCAATAAAAGGCGCAGATGACCAGATGCCGTTACCACTTCGCCGGGATGATCAGGTCTCCATCGCGCACGCAAACGATGGATCCTTGATGAGTAAATGCCCTTTCGGGCGGTATCCGGTGGCTGGTTTACTCGGCCCAGTCGCCGGTTAAAACCCGCGTGTGCGAGTGCTATTTCTTTTTGGCGGTTTTGAACGCCGCTGCCGGTTCACTGGCAGCCACGTCGTCCGCGAGCCTTTCGAGATGAGTCGCAATGAAGTTGGAACGATTGCGATTCTCCTCCTCCGCAAGCTTGTCGATACGCTCAACCAGATTTTGCGGCAGGCTGATGGAGATTTGGGTTTTTCCGGGCGCACGCCCGTGGTTTTGTTTTCTTTGTGCCATATGCAGTGTGCTTATTGATAAACCTTTATCTATTACATCGGGGAGAATGATTTTCAACAAAAATATCATTCCCGTCCTATCTAATGAGATACAGGCTATCTCGGTATATTCCGATTGCCAATCAACTGCTGCCTACATTGGTAGGCAACAGTACGGACAGTGTATAACTAACCCTTGTAGATTTCAAGCAGCGTGTCCGCAATTTCCGACGGTGTCGGGGCGACTGCGATACCCGCGTCCTTGAGGGCGGCAATTTTGGTTTCGGCCGAGCCGCTGCTGCCGGAAACGATGGCCCCCGCGTGGCCCATGCGGCGTCCGGGAGGGGCCGTGGTGCCCGCGATAAAGGCGGCGACAGGCTTCTTTACATTGGCTTTGATGAAGGCGGCGGCTTCTTCCTCCGCGCTGCCTCCGATTTCTCCGATGAGGATAATGGCTTCCGTTGCCGGGTCGTCATTAAAGAGTTTGACCGCATCGAGGTGGCTGGTGCCGTTGACGGGGTCCCCGCCGATACCGATGCAGGTGCTCTGGCCGTGGCCGCGCACGGTCAGCTGGTACATGGCCTCGTAGGTCAGGGTACCGGAGCGGCTGACGACGCCGACCTTGCCGGGCTGGGCGATGTAGCCGGGCATGATGCCGATGTTGCAGATGCCGGGGGTCATGATGCCGGGGCAGTTCGGGCCGATCAGGCGCGTCTTGCTCTTTTTGAGCGCGTCCTTGACGATGGTCATGTCGCGCACCGGGATGCCCTCGGTGATGCAGATGATGGTCTCGATCCCGGCGTCGATGGCCTCGAGGATGCCGTCCGCCGCGAAGGGCGGGGGCACGAAGATCACCGAGGTGTTGGCGCCTTCCTTTTCGACGGCGTCATGGACCGTGTTGAAGATCGGGAGTTTGTCCTCCCAGGTGGTACCGCCCTTACCCGGGGTGACGGCGGCGACGTAGTTGGTGCCGTAGGCGATGTTGTTGAGGGCGTGCAGGGTGCCGGCCTTGCCGGTAATGCCCTGGCCAACCACCCGCGTGTCTTTTCCGACGAGAACGCTCATTGTACCGAAATTACTCTGAAAATTATAAGAATGGGTGGGCTCGCGAACTTACTTTTGGATGAGTTCGACGATTTTCTTGGCGGCGTCGGCCAGCGAATCGGCCGAGGTGAGCTTGAGGCCGCTTTCATCAAGCAGCTTCTTGCCTTCCTTGACTTCGTTGCCTTCGAGGCGGACGACGAGGGGGACGTTC
This sequence comes from Verrucomicrobiota bacterium JB024, assembly GCA_030673825.1. Lineage (GTDB taxonomy): Bacteria > Verrucomicrobiota > Verrucomicrobiia > Opitutales > Cerasicoccaceae > Ruficoccus. Next base: position 38,499 of record JAUTCS010000048.1, read on the forward strand.
AGCTCGACGTTCTTGGCCGCGCCGATGATGCCCAGGGCGATGGTCTTGCAGCTCATGATGCCGCCGAAGATGTTGACCAGGATGCCCTCGACGTTCGCGTCGCTGAGGATGATGCGGAAGGCCTCGGTGACCTGCTGCTCGTTGCCACCGCCGCCGACATCGAGGAAGTTGGCCGGGTTGCCGCCGAAGTGCTTGATGATGTCCATCGTGGCCATGGCCAGGCCCGCGCCGTTGACGAGGCAGGCGATGTTGCCGTCCAGGGCGATGTAGCTCAGTCCGGCCTTGGAGGCCTCGACTTCCTTCGGGTCCTCTTCGCCCAGGTCGCGCATGGCGACGATCTCGGGGTGGCGGTAGAGGGCGTTGCTGTCGAAGTTCATCTTCGCGTCGAGGGCTTCGATGTCGCCGTCGACCGTGGTGATGAGCGGGTTGATTTCGACCAGCGAGCAGTCTTTTTCCCAGAAAAGGTTGTAGAGCCCGGTCAGCAGCTTGTCCAGTTGCTTGAGCTGTTCCTTGGTGGTCAGGCCCAGCGCGAAGGCGATCTTGCGCTTGTGGAAGGAGTGGAGCCCGCCTGCCGGGTCAACGTGGACGCGGGTGATCTTCTCAGGCGTCTCGGCGGCGACCTTTTCAATGTCCATGCCGCCCTCGGTCGAAGCGATGAACACCGGCTGCGAATTCTCGCGGTCGAGCAGGATGGCCAGGTAATACTCCTTGGCAATCTTGCTGGCTTCGGTGAAGTAGACGGTCTTGACCTCGCGGCCCTTGGGGCCGGTCTGGTGAGTTACCAGGGTGTTCCCGAGCATGGCCTTGCCGGCCTCGAAGGCGGCCTCCCTGCTGTCGAGGACTTTGACCCCGCCCTTGTACCCGTCGGTAAAGGTGCCCTTGCCGCGGCCACCGGCATGGATCTGTGACTTCACGACGATTTTCTCGCCGGTGACAGTATCGATAGCCGCCTGGAATTCGTCTACACTCTGAACCGCCTTGCCCGCCGGCACCGGAATGCCGTACTGCGTAAACAGTTCCTTCGCCTGATATTCATGAATATTCATGTGTGTGCTGTGCTGTTATCACATGACGTGCCAGAGCGCCGTCATGGCAACCAATTTTTTTGCGATTGCAGGTATTAGAAGCTCTCTTAACCGAGCACTTCAGCCTGGCTGGCCGTGATTTGCGCGATTCCGTGTTTTCCCAGTTCGAGCAAACGGGCCAACTGGTCGGACGAGAAGGTCGCTTCCTCGCCCGTACCCTGTACCTCTACGTACTCGCCACCGCCGGTCATGACAATGTTAAAGTCCACCGAGGCTTCGCGGTCCTCGTGGTAGTTCAGGTCGAGGATCTCCAGGTCGTGGAAAATGCCCACGCTGACCGCCGCAACGGAGTCGCGGAAGGGGCTCTCGGCTAAAACGCCGTCGGCCATGAGGCGCTTGACCGCGAGCTGGGAGGCCACGTAGGCCCCGGAAATGGAGGCGGTGCGGGTGCCGCCGTCGGCCTGGAGCACATCGCAGTCGATCCACAGCGTGTAGCCGGGGAGCTTTTTCAAGTCCACTACGGCGCGCATGGAGCGGCCGATCAGGCGCTGGATCTCGACCGAGCGCCCGTCGAGCCGGCCCTTGGCGATGTCGCGGGCCTTGCGGTCGTGGGTGGAGTAGGGGAGCATGGAGTACTCCGCCGTGATCCAGCCGCCCTCGACGCCCTGTTCGCGCATCCAGCCGGGGACGCGCTTCTCCAGCGTGGCCGCGCAGATGACCCGCGTGTTGCCGTAGCTGGCCAGCACGGAGCCGGTCGCATGGGGGGCGAAGCCCGGTTCGAAAGACAAGGGGCGCGTTTGGTCGGGCAGCCGACCGTCGAGTCGCTTTTCAATGGACATACCCCGATCAGCATGACGCCCGGCGGCGTTTGGGCAACGGGAAAGCGCCCGCGGAAAACAGATGGCGGGTGGGACGGGTTACTTTTGCCCGTTATGTCCCTCGGGGAGCCTGCGGGAGCTACAGATCCCGCCCCCCGGCGAGGCCGGGACCGCCCGCGGCGGTGTAGCCACCGCTCTTACCCTCGGCGGAGTCAGTCGTCCAGAACGCGTATAGGTCCCCGCGGGCCATTTTGAACTGGAAACACACGCCCGCGTCCCCGAGTCCCTCCAGGCTGCGGCTTTTCCAGCGGATTTCGGCACAGGTGCTGTTTCCCAGCAAGCCCAGGCAATCTTCATGGGCGAGGCCCGCGATAGGGTTGGCGTCGGCGTTGAGCACGGCGACCGTCAGGCGTGAGCACGCGGTGTCGGCGTTGACGAAGAGGCGACTTCCGCTGAAGGCCAGGCGACGGGTCTGAATGGCGCTCCCGGGGAAAATCGGACGCAGGGAGACGAAGCCGTCCCGGCGCAGCTTGGCCAAGCCGACCGCGCCGTTGGCGTAGGTGCCGTTGAGGCGCCAGTCCTTGGTGATGCGGTCGGGGTCGCCCGCATAGGCCGAGTAATAAAACCATAACTCGTCGCCGACGATGCAGCACATCCCGGCGGAGGACTCGACGTAACCGTACTCCCAGGAACCGTATTCGCGGCGTGCGCCGATAAACGGCTCACGGTCGGGCCGGTGCCAATGGGTGCCGTCGCGGCTGGAGCCCAGGTAGAGCTCGGTCAGCTTGGGCAGGCCGGTGCGCTCGCCAATGTAATTGTCGGGGCCATGCAGGATCTGGTGAAAGCCGATCATAAGGCTCTCGTAAGCGATGGCGTCGAAGTTGTACAACTGCGCGGGGGTGAACTTGCCGTGGTCGAGGCAGTCCGCCCGTTGCCACGGAATAGGCTGACCTTTTTCCCAGCGTGTACTTTCCTGAAAGGTGTCCCCGTCGAAATACTCGCGCATCCGCCCGATGGTTGGGTTCGCGTTGCGGATGCTCTGGACCCATTTGCGGGCAAAGGGATTGTAGAACATCGTGCTGCGGTCGTGCATGGGACCGGTGCGGCCACACTCGCTCCAGTGCACCCCGTCGGGCGAAGTGTAGGCGCGGGCGCGGGAATTGTCCACGTCGGGGCGGTCAGGCTCGCGCAGGAGCATCTTGTAGCGCGGCTCGTCGCCGATGGCCTCGTGGTCGATAACGACGCTGCCGGAATCGGGGTGGATGCCCCTGGGGAGGATCAGATTCGTGCCAGGAACCACGTCGAGCAGCGGGCGCTCCCAGTGAATGCCGTCCGTACTGGTGGCGAGTGCGGCGTACCCGAGGTAGCCGGTCATGTACCACATCTTGAAAAGGCCGTCCCGGTCGTCGAACCACACTCCGCCGCTCTTGGCGATGGCGCAGGGCGGAAACTCGGCAGAGGTCTCCTCGGCGGACTGGGGCAGCAAGACCGGGTTGGCGGGGTACTTCACAGGATGGTGAAAAACCTGTGCCATGGTGGTCTTGCCGGAGTCGATCAGGGTGTCGTCAACGAAGAGCTGACGGCCCGGGGCGAGCGTGACAACCGCCGGAATATCCTGCAGATAAGGGACCGGGATTGGTTGCCGGTTGTCCATCTCAACCGGAGTAAAGGGGGTGCGGGGGGAGTCCGTATGGGAATCGGGGGGCATGTTTATAGCAGAGATCGACGTCCTGAAACTGTTTACACAGTACAGGCCATCACTCCCCCTCTGGGCAAGCTCTAAGCTTATCCAGTCAGCGATTCCAGTAGGTAATCCGTTGCGGGAAGACTACGCTTCGACTTCCTCGGGCTTGGGGTCGACCCACTTGCCGTGTTCCTTGATGAGGTCCACGAGGCGGTCGAGGGCTTCGGCCTCGGGGATGTTGACCTTCACGCACTCCTTGCCGACGTAGAGGTTGATCTTGGCCGGGGCGCCGCCGACGTAGCCGAAGTCCGCGTCGGCCATTTCGCCGGGGCCGTTGACGATGCAGCCCATGACGGCGATGGTCACGCCTTTGAGGTGACCGGTGCGGGCCTTGATGCGGCCCGTGACTTCCTGCAGGTCAAAGAGCGTGCGCCCGCAGCTCGGGCAGGCCACGTACTCGGTCTTGACGGTGCGCATGCGCGCCCCTTGCAGGATGTTGTAGGCGAGATTCGTGCTCAGCGCGAGGTCGTCCACCGTGTCCACGCTGATCAGGTCCCCGAAACCGTCCGCGAAGGCCGGGCCGGTGAACATTGCGGCCTCCAGCAGCGCGCGGCCAAAGCCCTCCTCCTTGAGAATCTCGAAGTCCGGGCGCATGCGCAGCCACAGCGGGCCGCGCAGGTCCTTCTTCAGCAGTACGTCCCCGAGGGCGCGGATCGCGCCGGCGGCGTGGGTGGACGCATCCGGGGTCGAAAGGGTGTGAACGACGTTGGCCTGCCCGGCGAGCTTGTCGGCCAGGGTGGAGACGGTCGCGGCGTCGGCATCGACGGCCAGCAGGACGCCGTGCTTTTGCGCGAGGGAAAGGTACTGCTCAAGCTTGGCCGCATCGCCCGCGCCGAAGCGCTTGACGAGCATCCAGCCGCAGCGGTCATTCCAGTCGAAGGCGTCAAGCGCCTCCGCAGAAACCGCGTCGCTGACCTCGGCCACGAGGACCTTGATCGACGGGGCGAGGGTCTTTTGCAGGCCCAGCAGGTGGATCAGGTCGGTCTCCTGCTCCACGCGCACGAGCAGGCCCTCGATGCGGGCGTCCTTGAGCTTCTTGTGGGCGGCGAGCACGTCCTTGGTGATCTGGGCGTGCTCGGCAAGCGGGCGATAGCTCGGGGCGATGACGCGCGGGGGCTCCAGCGCGTTGATCGGGCAGTCCGCGCCGAACTCGACCGGGCCGACATCGCGGCGGCGGTACTCGTAGGGGTTGACCGTCTCGGGTTCGCGCTCGATGGCGGGGAGGGTGGCGGACTTTTCCCACAGGGCATGGGCGCGGTCGGCCAAGTCCTTGGCGACGGGCACTTCGTACCAGGGGTCTTCGGTCAGGGAGACGCGGATGGTGTCCCCGAGACCGTCGTAAAGCAGCGCGCCGATGCCGATGGCGCTCTTGATGCGGGCGTCTTCGCCGTCCCCGGCCTCGGTCACGCCGAGGTGGAGCGGGTAGTTGAACCCGGCCTCGTCCATGCGGGCCACAGCGAGACGGTAGGCCTCGATCATGACCTTGGTGTTGCTGGCCTTCATGGACACGACGATGTCGCGGAAGCCATGGTCGTCGGCGATGCGCATGAACTCCAAGGCGCTCTCGACCATGCCCAGCGGGGAGTCCCCGTAGCGGTTCATGATGCGGTCGGAGAGAGAGCCGTGGTTGGTGCCGATGCGCAGGACACGGCCCAGTTCCTTGGCACGCTTGACCAACGGCGTGAAGGCCTCGTGGAGGCGCTGGAGCTCGTTGTCGTATTCGGCGTCGGTGTACTCCTTGACGGCGAACTTCTTCTTGTCGGCGTAGTTGCCGGGGTTGACGCGAACCTTCTCCACGTGCTCGATGGCGACCATCGCCGCGGAGGGCAGAAAGTGGATGTCGGCCACCAGCGGAATCTCCCCGAACCCGGCGGCGGTGAACCCGGCGCGGATGTCCTTGAGGGCCTTGGCGGCGTCCTTGTTCGGCGCGGTCAGGCGGACGATCTCACACCCGGCCTCGGCCAGGCGGATGCACTGGGCGACGGAGGCGGCCACGTCCTGAGTCAGGCTGGTGGTCATCGACTGCACCCGGATGGGGTTATTCCCGCCGACGCCGACGGAGCCGATTTTGACCTCGGAGGTGGGACGGCGCAGAGCCTGAAAGCGCGACTGACAATAAAGCCTCATTCTCTACGGCATTACTAGGACGGGCGCTTGATAACAAGCGAAAAGACGGAGCGGGAGGCGGACATTTTGCGGGTTTGGACGGCTGTTTGCGGGCTCCGGCTGCGCGTGGGGACGTTGGTTTTGGGCGAGAGGCGAGCGTTTTCGGCCAGCGGGTGGGGACATCCGCTCCGTGGCACTCATTTCCACACAAAAAACCGCCCCCGGCAGGTCCTGCGGCGGGGGCGGTGAAAGGCGAGGGACGCTTGGCGGAATTAGCGGCGTGCGCGGCGGCGGCGCCAGAGCGTCACCGTCAAGACCAGCGCACCGGCCAGCGCGGCCCACTGGGAGGGCTCGGGGACGGCATTGTAGGTGTAGCCGCCCGCTTCGAGGATAATCTCCAGATAGAGGTCTTCGAGCGGCACCGTGGCATCCACCGGGGTGTAGAAGACGTCCGGACTGCCTTCGCCGGCGAGACGGTCGGAGTAGGAGAGGGTGTAGGCCTCGGTGTCCTGCGCCAGCATGCTCGCGTAGGTGTTGTAAAAATCCGGATTGCTTTCGATGGCCTCGCCGAACCACTGGGCCAGGTTGTCGCTGGTGGCGGTATCCTGAAGGGAGAGCAGGTAGATGAATTCCCCGGAGCTGAGGGTGTTGATCGCGTTGTTGTTGTTTTCGAAGATCGAGTTGGCCAGGTTGCCGGTGGTGCTGGTGGCGAGGGCGTGGTCCCAAATCTGGGTCAGGCTGTCGCCTGCGCCCATGTTGATCATGGTCAGCAGGTCGCCGACGATGCGGTCGGTCAGGCTGTTGGTGTTCGAGGTGGAGACGACCATGCCGTCCCAGACGATGACGTAGGTCGGGTTGGCTCCGTAGATGCCCGTCGGGTCGTCGAGCTGGGTATTGGTGATGTAGATGGTGATGTCGCCGACGACACTGCCGGTCCCCACGAGTTTGACCCCGCTGGTGCCTTGGGTGATGCCCTTTGCGGCCAGATTGGGGTCGTTGCTCTGATTCAGATCACCCTCAAAGGTGGCCGTCAGCGTGTAGTCCTGGGCTTGGGTGAACTCGCTCGTCGGGTCGTTGGCGCCAAAGGGAGAGGTGCCGCCGCTGCCCACGAAGCCGAACTCGGTGCCTCCGAGTGCCTTGTTGACGGGAACCGTGTAGTTGGAAACGTTGATGGTTTTGCCCTGGTTCTGCATCCAGGAGGTGAAGCCGCTGGTGGCGCGGGTGCCCGTGTAGGTGCCGACCCAGCCGTGGTAGTCGGGGTTGTTCTGGGGGGATTGGATGCTGGCGATGCCGCTCATCGTGCCGATGGTCTTCCCCGCGTCGTTGACGACGTTATAGCTGGCATTGACGCGGGCGCTCAGCGGGGTGACCGTGGTGCTCGAGGTCAGGTTCGTAAAGGCGCTCGTACCCTGGGTGAGCACCTGGTTGGTCTGGCCGGTGAGGGTGACGAGGCTGCCGTTGCTGCGCTGCTTGACCGAATAGCTGATCGGCATGCTGATGCTGGAGACGTAGGAGCTGTCGATGTTGTTGCTGGTGCTGGCGCCGTCGATATAGGCTTCGAAGCGGCCGCTGACCACATTCGTTGCCGGCTGGGAAGAGCCGATGTCCTGGCCTGCCGTGACATAGAAGACTGCGCCGTTGGCGAAGGTGCCGGCGGAGATCGTGGCCACCGTGCCGGTAGGGCCGCCGGTGCCCGCGCCGGAGACGCTGCCGTAGAGGCTCTTCAGGCTGTAGGAGGTGTTCTGGTTCAAGCCCGTGCCGCTGCCGTTGGTCACATTGGCGAAGCTGCTGGCCCCCTGCATGTTGACGAATATGGCGTCGTCGGGCAGCCCGGTGTTATTAATAAAAACGATCTGGGTCGTTTGGGCGTGGGAGGTGAAAATCGAGCTAACGACTGCTAATGAAAGAATGGCGGCAGGATAAAAACGGCTAATGACCATATCTAATGATCGTAATGAGCCTCCGTGATTTTGTCAATCCGTATTAGGGCCCGTCAGGACGAGTCATAGGGTATATCGACCCCGGCCGAACGGTACCTTGCGGGGCTTCTCCGGGTTCGTTGTCGGCTCCGGCGGCACGGCTCAGTGCCCGGCCTGATCGCTGATAAACTCCGGGGTGATGCGGTACTGCTCGATCTGGAGGGCGCGTCGCTTGGCCTCGGCGTCACCGAGCCAGTCGAGCGAGTCGAAAAGAGTGATGTACAGCATCAGCCCCAGCAGCAGAACGACGAACGCCCCCGAGGCGGATTCGATCAGGCTGCGCGGCATTGGGCGGCCCATCAGCTTGGAAATCGTGGCGATGGTCATGTGCCCGCCGTCCAGGACGGGGATGGGCAGCAGATTGAGCAGGGCGAGGTTGACGTTGAGGATGACGGCGAAGGCCAGCGCGGCCCGGAAGCCGTCCCATTTCGTGTTGAAAATGTCGGGGCTGGAGAATCGGTGCACGAGTCGTCCGATGCCGACCGCGCCGTTGAGGTCCTTGAACCCGATGTCCGAGCGCGGGCTGATCAGGCTGCCCAGGACGTGACCGATCATCTTGATACTGGCTGTAAATTGCTCCACCGGAGAGGGATGGGCGATGATGAGGTCGTCCTGGATGCCGAAGCCGAGGCGATTCTCGGTGATCGGATCGACCAGCTCGGCCTGCCATGGGCCACCGGCCTGGTACACGTAGTCCCGTCCGTCCTGCTGGAAGCTCAACTGCGGGTCGTCCCCGGCGGCGTTGACGGCGGCGACGAGGGCCGTGAGGCTGTCCACCGGCTGGTCGTTAACGGCGAGCAGGGGGTTGCCGGTTTTGAAGGCGTCCTTGAGCGGCGAGTCCGGACCGAAATCGAAGATGACGAGCTTTCCGGGGGTCTGGGGGGAGGCCGCGCTGCCGCTTTCGCCCGGGGCGTACATCGGCATAAACTCGGTGTAGGCGGCCGGTTTGTCTGCCGGGGCGAGTTTGGCCAGGGGCTTGGTCAGGGCCACGGTCTCGGGCGTGAGGCTGAGGCTGACCGGCTGGCCCCCGCGCAGGATTTCCAGGGTGACGGGGCCGGAGCCGTGCGTCTGGATGTAGTCGCTGAGCGCGTAGAGATTGTAAAGCTGGTGGCCGTCCACCGCTTCGATCAGGTCGCCACGCTGGAGCCCCGCGCGCTCGGCCGGGGAGCCGGACTGGGTGAACCCGATGCGGATCGGCATGGCCGGGGCGATCCCGATGCGGCGGATATCCCGCCCCGAGCGCTCATTGTAGGTGGCCAGCACGGGAAAGGCCTCGATAGGAAGGATGTCCCCGTCGCGCTCGACCAGGAGCTTGACCCGGGGGTTGCCAGCGGCGTCGCGGCCCTTGCCGGTAGCGATGAGCATGGAGATGTCCTGCCAGTTCTCGACGGGCTCGCCGTCGATCTGGAGGATGCGGTCGCCCGCCTGGAGCCCGGCCTTGGAGGCGGGGGAGGGGACGGTGGTTTCCGCGTCCACGGCCAGCATTGGCTCGACATAGCCGATGACGTTCGTCTCGGCGGAGCTGCTGGAGGGGGTGCCCACCAGCCACACGGTCGTGGCCAGGAGGACGGCCAGCACGAGGTTGAAAAACGGTCCGGCGAAGGCCACGATCATCTTGTCGGCGTAGCTGATCGGCGGGAGGGTGTCGGCCTCCTCGCTCTCGCCCTCGATGGATTTCATGTCCGCCAGCTGGGGCAGGGCGACGAAGGCTCCGAAGGGAATCCAGCAAAAGCAGTACTCGACCCCGTCCTTGCCGCGCCAGCCGACGATTTTCGGCCCGAGCCCGAAGATGGAGAAACGCTCGACCTTGAGGCCGCGCCACTTGGCGGCGAGGAAGTGCCCCAGCTCGTGGATGATGATCGCCCCGTTGAAAAAGAGGATAATGAGCACCCAGCCCCACACGTTGGTGAAGAGAGTTTGCAGGAGGTTGCCGTCGCCGCTCATGATCGTCTAATAGAGGTTCCGCCCATTTACGGAATGGCTTCCGGGGGAAAAGTCAAAGGCTGGGTGCATGATGCGGCTGGGTATGAGGGGACATTATCCACATCCGGGCGGCTATGAGAGGCGGTCCGTGCCGTGGAAACTGCGAAAGAGGTCTTATCACTTAAACCGCAACCGTCCTGAAATGTTCGGCGCGGCGGTGAAAAAACACGCCTACCGGGCGGTGGACGCGAGGCAGGCGGCGACCTTTTCGGCGGCGATACGGCGGGCCTCGGCGTCGGCGGCCAGAAGGTCGTCGAGGTTGTCCGGGTCGTGGTTGGAGATGGTGGAAAGGGTCTGCTCGATCACGCGGGGGATGTCGAGGTAGCCGATGCGGTCCGCTACAAAAGCTTCCACCGCAACCTCGTTGGAGGCGTTAAAGGCGCCGGTGGCGATCCCCCCGGCCAGGGCGGCCTCGCGAGCCAGGCGCAGACAGGGGAAGAGTTCCTCGTTCGGCGGGCGGAACTCCAGATTGAGCAATTGGGAAAAGTCGAGGGTGGCGTCCACCCCCTCGGCCCGCTCGGGGTAGAGGAGGGTGTGCTGGATGGCGAAGGTCATGACCGGCGGGCAAAGCTGGGCCAGGATGGAGCCGTCCACGTACTGGACCATGGAGTGGACGATGCTCTGGGGGTGGATGGTCACGTCGATGCGGTCGGCCGGCAGGTCGAAGAGCCAGCGCGCCTCGATCAGCTCCAGGCCCTTGTTGGCCATGGTGGAGGAGTCGATGGTGATCTTCGGCCCCATGGACCAGTTCGGGTGCTTGAGCGCCATCTCCTTCGTGATGGTGGCGAACTGCTCCCGGGTAAAATCGCGGAAGGGACCGCCCGAGGCGGTCAGGATGAGCCGGTCCACGTCCACCTTGCGTTCGCCCTGCAGGCACTGGAAGATGGCGTTGTGCTCGCTGTCGAGCGGAAGCATCCGCGAACCGGACTTTTTCGCCGTCTCCATGACGAATTTGCCCGCGAGCACGAGGATCTCCTTGCTGGCCAGGGCGATGTCCTTGCCCTTTTCCAGGGCGGCCAGGGTGGGCTTGAGCGAGAGCGTGCCGACCACGGCGGGGACGACGAGTTGGGCGTCGTCCAGCGTGGCGACCTCGATCAGCCCTTCCAGTCCGCAGTAAACTTTCGTCTCCGCCGGGAACGCGCCCGCGGCCTTGGCCTCGGCGCAGGCTTCCTCGTCGTAAATGGCGACATGGGGGACGTTGAACTCCTTGGCGATACGGGCCAGGTCGCGCCAGCGGCGGCGACCGGCGACGGCGAGCAGTTCGAGCTTGTCCGGGTGCTTGGCGACGACGCGCAGCGTGTTTTCACCAATGGAGCCGGTGGCTCCGAGCAGGACGATCTTTTTGGGACTGGGCATGGAACGGGAAATTCAATCGGGTCTGGTGGGCCGTAGCAGGGCCTAGACCAGATACTTGAATAAGAGATACCCGGCGGGTGCGGTCAAGATCAGGCTGTCGGTCAGGTCGAAGATACCGCCGATCCCCGGAATGGCGCTGCCGGAGTCCTTCACGCCCGCGCGGCGCTTCAGGATCGATTCGATCAGGTCTGAAATCAGGGCCAGGTCGCCCAAAATGGCCGCGATGAGCGCGGCCTTGAGCCAAGTCAGCCCCTCGGGCATATAGCCGGGAAAGCACGCCAGCAGGATCACTCCGACCAGCGCGGACATGGCCACCCCGCCCAGCGCGCCCTCGACGGTCTTTTTCGGGCTGATGTGCGGGCAGAGCTTGTGTTTGCCGAACTTCATCCCGACCAGCAGGCCGCCCACGTCGGAAAACTTCGCCACGGCGATGATCCAGATCGAGACCAGGATCGTGCCGTAATCGTGGATCAGCAGGGCGTAGAACTGGAGCAGGAAAGGCACGTAAACCAGCCCGAAGAGCGTGGGCAGGAACACCTTCTGAATGTTCGGCCAAATCAGCAGGGTGAAGGCCAGCGCGAGGATGCCAAAGACCAGCAGGTCCAGCGGGCCGACCGCGGGCGCGTAGTAGCTGCCCAGCACGAGGGCCACGCCGAGCACGGTGCCGAGCGCCTTGAGCGGGCGGGCGCCGCCCATCTTTTCCAGCAGTTGGTAAAATTCGATCTGGGTCAGCGCAGTCAGGGCGGCCAGCAGGAGCACGCCTCCCTGGTCCCCGAAAAGCACGAGCACGGCGACAATGACGGCCCACAGGCCCAGGGTGCTGGCGATGCGTTTCCTCACCGGTTGATGGCAGGTTCGCTCGCCGGGGCGGCCTTGATCTGCTCGCCGGTCTTGCCGAAGCGGCGCTGGCGCTGGTGGAAGCTCTCCACCGCGTCGAGGAAGTGCTTGCGGTCAAAATCCGGCCAGAAGACCGGGCTGAAAAACATTTCCGAGTAGGCGCACTGCATGAGAAGGAAATTGCTGATGCGGGTCTCGCCGGAGGTGCGGATGAGCAGGTCCGGGTCGGGGATGTCCGCCGTGTAGAGGTAGCGCGAGAACAGCGGCCAGTCGAGGTGGGCCGGGTCAACCTTGCCCTGGCTCACATCCTCGGAGTAGGCCCGCACGGCGTCCAGCACCTCGGTGCGCGAGCCGTAGTTGAGCGCCACCTGGAGCACGTAGTCCTGAAAGTCCTTGGTCGCCTCCAGCGCTTGATGCAGCTTCTTCTGGACGCCTTCGGGCAGGTCGTCGGGCCGACCGATGACGCGCAGGCGCACCTTGTTCTTGACCAGTTCGCGGGTGTTGCGCTCCAGAAAGAACTCCAGCAGCCCCATCAGCGAGGAGATTTCCTCCGCCGGGCGCTGCCAGTTCTCCACCGAAAAGGCGAACAGCGTGACGTACTTGATGTTCAGCTCGCGGGCGATTTTCAGCACCTCGCGCACGTTACTGACGCCGCGGCGGTGCCCCTCGATCCGCGGCAGGCCGCGTTGACGCGCCCAGCGCCCGTTGCCGTCCATGATGATGGCGACGTGGTTCAGGCCGGGGGAGCCGGTCGGTTGGCTGGGTGAGTCTTGCACGGAGGAGAGTTAGACAGTGTACGGGCGCAAGGGTTCACAGCTGAAGACCGTGCCCACCTATGCGATCAGCGCCACCCTATAGGGGAAAGACTTCCGAATGCAAATCCCAATCGCGGCTCTTTCGCGGGGGCGGGGGAGGGTTGCGCGCTGCCGCTCCGTTTGACTCCGGCCCGCTTTGGCGTTATCTTGCCTTATGTCAGAACCGCTTAACACTACCGCCATTGCTGACGCTCTGGCGGGACTGCCCGGCTGGACCCATGGAGAGGACCGCCTCAAGAAAACCTTCACCTTCGCGGATTTTTCCGCGGCCTTGGGCTTTATCGTCCGGGTGGGGCTGGAGGCCGAGAAACTCGGGCACCATCCGGAGCTTTTCAATGTCTACAACCGGGTCGAGCTCGCCCTCTGCACCCACGACGCCGACGGCAAGGTCACGGACAAGGACGTTCGCCTGGCCAAACGCGTGGAATCGCTTGGCGCGGTTTAAGCTGCTCGATGTCAGTTAATTAGCCTAAAGATCACCCCGTCGGACCCGTCCGGTCAAAAATCACATTCCGCAGTTGCACAAGGCGGACGTGTAAGGTATAGCTGGACGCTTCGACACATAAGCCGATGAACGAATCAGTTACATCCAGCCTACAGAGCGCGCCCGGTCACAAGCCGAAGGCGTACTACGACAAGGATTTCCAGGTCACCGACGCTTACCGGCAGACCCTGCCGGACATGCAGAACAGCGACTCTTCGGAAATCCAGGGCGCGAACGTACCCATCATGCAGGTGGGCATCTCGAATTTCCGTCTGCCCCTGACCTATGTGACCAAGGGCTGCGAAAAGCGCGTGCTGGAAACCTCCGTGACCGGCACCGTCTCGCTCGGGGCCGATGCCAAGGGCATCAACATGTCCCGCATCATGCGGACCTTTTACGACTTTAAGGACCGGGTCTTTTCGCTGGAGTTGCTGGAGGAGATCCTCCTGCGCTACAAGCGCGAGATCGGCAGCAGCCGCGCCCGCCTGAAGCTCAACTTCAACTACCCGATCGTGCAGAAAAGCCTGCGTAGCGGGCTGGAGGGCTTCCAGTACTACCAGGTTGCCTACGAGGGCTTCATCGACGACCTCGACCGCTACCGCCGGTTTATCCATTTTGACTTTGTGTACTCCTCGGCCTGCCCGTGCTCCTCGGAACTCTCCGAGCACGCCCGTGCCGAACGCGACATCTACACCATCCCGCACTCCCAGCGCAGCAAGGCGCGCGCGAGCGTGGAGGTGCGCGAGGGGGCCGACCTGTCCATCGAAGATCTTCAGCAGCTCTGCCTCGAAGCCCTCAAGACCGAGACCCAGGTCATGGTCAAACGCGAGGATGAGCAGGCCTTCGCCGAGCTCAACGGTGCCTACGTCAAGTTCGTTGAGGACGCTGCCCGCCTCATGTACGAGCAGCTCGACGCCGAGCCGCGCATCAAGGACTTCCAGGTCGCCTGTGCGCACTTGGAGTCGCTCCACTCGCACGACGCCGTGGCTGTGATCAATAAGGGGCTGCCCGGCGGTTTCACCGGCGACACCCGCGACTTTCACGACCTGGTCTGCTAAGGGCGTTTTCCGCCCTTGCTGACACGGGGAATTGAAGCTCGTAGGCCCTGACGGATGGAGTGGCTTTTCCTTGTGGGTGACCGTTACGCCCAACCCCAACGGGGTTGCGCACCTTAGCCCGCGGTTGCGAAGCTACCCCGGGTGGCACAAGGGAAGCATGCTTTTCTTCAACCCTGAAAGGGTTGCGCACTTGCCGTGCCGCATGTATCCCGCCTTTCTGGCTTGTGTGCCCCTGCGGGGCGTTGTAGGACGGACGCATGACTCGATTGCCCGCCCTCTGCTTCCTTTTGGTATTCATCTTCGGTCTGTCCGGCTCTCTGCGCGCGGACGACGAATTCCTGCGCAATGGCGATTTCTCCCGTGGCACCAGCGGTTGGAAGGGTGACCGCAAGATTCAGGAGGAAGACGGCAACAAGTACATGTACGTCGAGGCTGATGACGACGAGGAGCAGGTCGTCCGTCAGGAGAAGCTCGACGGAAAGAACCTGGAGGCGCTCGTGATCCGTTTCCGCTACCGTGCGAGCGAGGACTACACGGGGCGCGGCGTGGCTGTGCGCTTCGTCCGGCCCAGCGGCTCTTACTTTCAGGCCAGGCTCAAGGTCAAGCCCGGCGGCGATTGGGAGTCCGTGCGCGGGCGCTTTCGCGAGTTGAGCAAGATGGACGAATTTGCCTTGGAGCTGGTTGTCCTGCCCGGCGAGGGCGGTATCGCTTTTGACGATATCTCCTTGAAACCACTCACCGCCGCCGACGAAGAGGGCAAGGACGCCGTAGAGCAGGAGTAACGGTTTTGCTGCCAGTTTTTGGGCTTGCCGGGTGTGCCGGTGAAAGTATCATGAGAACATGCTTCGTATCAACGCCCTCTCTCTCCTGATCGTTTTAACTCTCGGCCTGGCCGGGACTGCGCACGCGGGCGATGAGCTGTTGCGTAACGGCGACTTCTCTCGCGGTAAGAGCGGCTGGAAGGGCGAAGGCAAGGTTACCGAGGACGACAAGGAAAACAAGTACATCGAGCTCCGCGTGGACGCCAAAGATATCCTCGATTTTTACCAGGAGGATCTCGACGTTAAGGATGTCAAGGACCTCGTGCTCACCTTCCGCTACAAGACCAGCGCCGACTACAGCGGGCGGGGGATTCAGCTGGAGTTTGTGCGGCCCACGGGCGGCTTTACCTACCGTACCGTGTCGATCCAGAGGACCCCGGAGTGGAAAAGCTACACCTGGAACTTCGCCCGCACCAGGGACAGTGATGAGCTGACCCTGCGCATCAAAATCCTCGAAGGCGACGGGGAGATCATGTTTGATGATTTTTCGGTTATCGCGAAGTAGGCCGCGCACCTTCGCCGCAGGTTGAGTTTCCCGCCGGCAGGATTGGTATGAATGTCTGCCGGTCGGCTACGGACCGGCAGAAAAAGAACTGGCACGTACGCGCAGGTGTGGCATGGTGGGGGAATGGATTTTACCGGACCCAGTGTCAGCCTCAACGACCCCTTCGCGCCGATCGACTACGCGAGGGAGCTGAACCCGCAGCAGCTCGCAGCGGTGCAGGCGGCGGACGGCCCGGCGCTCGTGCTGGCCGGGGCGGGCTCGGGCAAGACCCGCACGCTCACCTACCGTGTGGCCTGGCTGCTGGAGCAGGGCGTGTGGGCGGGCGAAATCCTCCTGCTCACCTTTACCAACAAAGCCGCCCGCGAGATGCTCGGGCGTGTTGAGGACCTGACCGGCGTGCCCCGCTGGAAGTTCTGGGGCGGGACCTTCCACTCCATTGGCCAGCGCACCCTGCGCACGCACGGCGAGAGCGTCGGCATCGAGAAGGGCTTCACCATTCTGGATCAGGGCGACGCGGAGTCGCTCCTGGGCGATGTCATCCGCGAGCGCGACAGCACGTTTTTAAAGAACAAGGACCACCCGAAGGCCCGCGTCGTGGCCGAGATGATCAGCTACGCGCGTAACACCCGCCGCCCGCTGGAGGACGTCATCTGCGAGCGTTACCCGTGGCTGGAAGATATGCTGGACACGCTTCTGGGCTTTGCCCGCGGCTACGCCGAGCGCAAGCTGCGCCAGCAGACCCTCGACTACGACGACCTGCTGGAGTATTGGCTCAAGCTGCTGGAGACCGACGAGGCCGCCCGCACCCACTATCAGGAGCGCTTCCGCCACATCCTCGTGGACGAGTTTCAGGACACGAACAAGCTCCAGGGCTCCATCGTGAACCTGCTTGCGGCCAAGCGCCGCAACGTCATGGTCGTCGGCGATAACTGGCAATGCATTTACACTTGGCGCGGCGCGGAGTTCGCCAACATGGAGGACTTCGCCGCTGTCTTCCCCGAACGCACGATCTACAAGATCGAGACCAACTATCGCTCCAGTCCGCAGATTCTTAATTTCGCCAACCATATGATGGGTGGCCATCCGTCCATCCCCGGCTACCCGCTGGAGCTTCAGGCGCACCAGCCCTCGCGCGACCGGCCCTACGTGCTGCCATGCATGGACACGCGCCAGCAGGCCGACATCGTCATCCGGCGGCTGGAGGGGCTGCGCGAGGAGGGCCGCTCGCTCAAGGACGTGGCTGTGCTCTACCGCGCGCACTACCAGGCGATGGACCTCCAGATGGAGCTCTCCCGCAGCGGCGTGCCCTACACGATTACCAGCGGCGTGCGCTTCTTCGAGCAGGCGCATATTCGCGATCTTGTGGCGCAGTTGCGCGTCGTCTCGAACCCGCGCGATACCGCTGCCTTTGAGCGTCTGGTCATGCTCCTGCCGAAAGTCGGTGCCGTCACCGCCAAGAAGCTTTACAAACTCGCTCATGACTTTGCCGAAAAGGAGCGCACCTCGCTGGTCGCGGCCCTGCTCGCCGAGCCTGTGGTGAAAAAAGTTCCTGAGGCCGCCCGCGAGGAGTGGAAGGACATGGCCTACACGCTCGCCGATATGGAGCGTGCCATGGGCGGCCCCGCTGTCACCCCGCCTCAGAAGGACGAGCCCGACCTCTTCGACCACGCGCAGAAAAAACAGAGCGCCGAGACGCGGGTCTCCGCCACGCCGCAGGAGATCGTCAAGCTCGCCATCGAGGGCTGGTACGGCGACTACCTGCGCAACATTTACGACAACTGGCAGAGCCGCAAGGACGACCTCGAAAGCCTCCTGGGCTTTGCCGCCCGCTACGAGGACATGACCGAGCTGCTCGCGCAGCTCGTGCTCCTGAACTCCGAGACCAGCGACCGGCGCATCGATCCCGACGAGGAGACCGTCAAGCTCACCACCATCCACCAGTCCAAGGGGCTGGAGTTTCCCGTGGTCTTCGTGCTCGGCCTCTCCGAGGGCCTGCTCCCGCTCAAGCGCGCCATCGAGGATGGCGACGTGGAGGAGGAGCGCCGCCTGCTCTATGTCGCCGTCACCCGCGCCATGGAGGAGCTCTACCTGTGCTTCCCGCGCGTGACTGCTTCCGGCGGCCCGCCCCAGATTCTGGAGCCTTCGCGCTTCCTCACCGCCGTGTCCGAAGAGTACTACGAAGTGCTCCGCGTCGGCGGCGGGAGGTAGGGGTGGCGCCAATGCTGCTTGGCTGAGTCCGCAGGTATGCATACAAAAAACGCCCGAAGCTGCGTGCTCCGGGCGTGTAAAAAGGCGTAGTTGAAAATAACTACACGACCGCGCTTATTCGGTCGCTTCGTTGACTTTGTCCTTGGTGTCTTCGTAGGCGCCCTTGATGGCGTCGCCGGTTTGGTCGGCGGTCTTGCTGATGGCGTCACCGGTCTTGTCGGCGGCATCGGAGATGCTCTGGCCGGCGTCCTTCATGTCGTCCTTGGCTTCTTTGCTGCACCCGGCTGCGAGTGTGAGTGAGAAGGCGGCGGTGAGAAGCGCCAGAAGGCGGAGTGTGTTTTTCATGGATATGGTGAGTTGATGGTTAGGAGATAGGCAGTCGGATGGCTGCGATCATCTAATGACTAACGCTTTTTCGCCGGATGCCAAGGCCAAGAACATCATTTCTACTGACGAATTTCGGCGGTCATGTGTAGTGCCTGACCATGACGAAAAAAACGCCGGGCTAAATTTGCCCGGCGTCGTTGGTAAAGCGGATGCGTCAACTCTTACTTGGCGTCATCGGTGGCGTCTTCCACCTTGTCGCCGGCTTCTTCGACGGCATCACCCATGGAGTCGCCAGCCTGTTCGGCAGCGTCAGAGATGCTGTCGCCAGCGTCTTCGAGGTGGTCGCCAGTGGACTTTTCACAGCCTGTCGCAAAGGTGAGAGCGGCAGCGGCGAAGAGAACGGTGAGAAAACGAGTCAGAGTGTTCATGATCAGTCGTGGTTTGATGTTTGTTGTATTATCAGTGATGAACTGTAACGACTGACAGTATAGGCCCATTGACGGGATAATGCAAAAAGAGACGGCCCTTTTACGAGAGAATCACACGCGTTTAGATTTCATAAGGTGCTTATCCCCAGTGCTTATCGAGTGGGCTTGAGGTTTTTACTTTGTCGCCTGAAAAAGCTCCCATACCAGGTGAAAGCTCGGGGCGTAATCGTCATGATGCGCTTGCATGTCGGCGGCCAGCTCCTGCGGGTCGAACCACCGCCCCTCGCTGATTTCCTCCGGATCGAAGACGATCTCGCCGTTCCAGACGAGCCGGTACACATGAATAAACTCGTAGCCGGTGGCGCGGCAGGGGCTGTGAGTGAAGCTATCGTCGAGTGTATCCGCACTGTCGATACGGATGCCGAGCTCCTCGCCCAGTTCGCGCACGGCGGCGATGTCGTAGGTCTCGCCTGCGTCCACGTGGCCGGAGCAGGAGGTCGTCCAGCGGTTGGGGTAGGTGTCCTTATGAGGTGAGCGGCGCTGCATATAGATGTCGCCGTCGCCGTTAAAGACGAGGATGTGCACCGCGCGATGAAACAGCCGCCGCCGGTGCACTTCATGGCGGGGGAGCTGCATGATGACTTCGTCACGCTGGTTGACGACGTCGAAGGGTTCGTCCGGATTGGAAGGCATGGTTTTTACATTAGGGTGGGGGTACGAGATCGGGTGTAGTTGAAAATGGATACGTGCTTGCGGCGAATGTTCAGAGATCGCCGCTGAGCGGCTGAAGATAGATTTCATCGACCACGGTTTTGGCCGGGAGTTCCCAGGCATTTACAATAGCTTGGGCGACATCCTCGGCGGGCATGAGGCGTTCACGCAGGGTGGCCTCGTCGATCCCGGACTGGTTCCAGGCGTCGGTCAGCGTGGGGCCGGGTAGGATGCACAGCACGCGCACACCCTGGCTCATCAGCTCTTGGCGCATGACGCGCGTCATTCCGAGCAGTCCGTACTTGGCGGAGCTGTAGGCGGCCATGCCGGGGAATATTTTACGCGAGGCGGAGGAGGCGATGTTGATCAGCGTGCCCTGTCCGCGCTCCGCCATGGCGGGGGCGAAAGCCTGCGAGACGAGAAACGCGCTGCGCAGGTTGGCCGCGATCACCGTGTCGAAGTCCTCCGTGCTCAGCTCCAGGAAGGGTTTTCCCAGAAAGTACCCGGCGTTGTTGACCACCGTGTCCGGTTCGCCCTGGGCGGTACGGACGGCCTCTGCCAGCGCGGCCACGGCGTCGGGGTCGGAGACATCGCAGGGATAGGCGCGGGCCTCGACGCCGAGCTTTTCGCAGGCTTGGGCCGTGGCCTCAAGCTGGTCGGTGGAGCGAGCGCTCAACGCCAGGCGGCAGCCGCCTCGTTGCGCAAAGGCGAGGGCAATGGCCGCGCCGATGCCGCGCCCGCCGCCGGTGATGAGGATCAACGGTTTATCCATGCCCGGCAGATTAACCGCGCCCAGTCAGCCCGCCAAGCCGCTATGTTGAAAAAATTACCAAACCGGTTGCACCGTTACCCGAGAGGGGCCAGCTGATCTTTAGGCCGGGGTGCAGAGCCCCGGTGAAACTCACCCCTGCTTGACGCCGCTGGCCAGGAGGGTCTCGAAGTACGGCTCCTGTTCCTCGCAGGCGACGACGGACACATCCACGTGCTCGAAGCCGAGCTCCTTGAGCCACTGATAGAGCGTGTTTTCGGCGAAGCCCAGCCAGGTATCGGCATAGAGCTCGCGGGCCTTTTCGAAGGTGTGCTCCTTGAGGTCGAGCACGATCAGCCGCCCGCCGGGCTTGAGGATGCGGTGGGCCTCGGAGAGGGC
Source organism: Verrucomicrobiota bacterium JB024 (assembly GCA_030673825.1). GTDB lineage: Bacteria > Verrucomicrobiota > Verrucomicrobiia > Opitutales > Cerasicoccaceae > Ruficoccus. The sequence goes on from JAUTCS010000048.1 coordinate 58,851, forward strand.
GCGGAAGGGCTTGCGGGCGTGGTGGAGAGCCTGGCTGAGGTAGGCGAGGTCCACGCTGGCGTCCTCCAGCGGCACATCTTCGATATCGCCGTGCTGGTAGTAAAGGTTGTCGATGCCGTGGCGGGCGGCCAGTTCGGTGCCGACCTCGACCATCTTTTTCGAGTTGTCGATGCAGTACACGGCCTCGGCACGCTGGGCCAGGAGCTGCGCGAGTACGCCTTCGCCCGCGCCCAGGTCCGCGATCTTGATGCGCGGGGTCAGGTGGAGCAGGAAGTGGCCGATGCCCTCCCACGAGCGTCCGGGGCAGTAGTTTTTCCCTAAACGCCCGGCGACCTGGCTAAAGTATTGCTCGGCCTGGCGACGGCGCTTGTCGAGGATGCGGGCGAGATTGGCGGCGTCACCCTCCAGCTCGGGCTGGTGGGCGGTGGCTCGGCAGGCGGCCTCGATGAGCTGGCGCTCGCCGGCCGGCAGGTTCCGCGCGAGCGAGTAAAAGCTGCGCTTGCCGTCGCGGCGGTCGGTGGTCAGTCCGCCCTTGCGCAGCAGGGACAAGTGCGAGGAGATGCGCGACTGCCCCATCCCGAGGATTTCCTGAAGCTCCGCCACGGACAGCTCCTCCTGCGCCAGCAGCGCCACCACGCGCAGGCGCGTCGGGTCGGCCAGAAGTTTCAGCGTCTCAAGCGGATCGGACATCGCGGCCCATGTTCGTGCCTCACCGCGCGCGGGTCAATGCGAATGGTGGAGGAGGTATCAGGTTATGGGCGTTTGGGATTTTTATCCCATTCATTGTTGTCAACCAGGTTACTGCCGACGGCGTACTCAAGATTTCGGTCGTTGACGGTGGGATTTACATAGTAAGCCTTCGGACGAATATAGCTGCCTTCATCGCTGGCTCCCGCGAAATCGAAATCACCGTATATCTTGGCATACATGGCCTCGACCACATTGCCATCTTCATCTAAAACTGTCCGAAAGCGGATGGCATAATTCCTTGTCTCGTCGACAGTGTTTTCATTGTCCCATTCATGCAGCTTGTCGGTTGGCTTCGTCATCTTTCGGTACGAGAGTGTGGGAGAATAGCCATTTGCAGGGGCTTCGTAAGGTGAAATAAACTGGCTTTCTGTTATGGCGTCGAAAGCACAGGCACCATCTCCCTTATTGGGAAATCGGACGGTTAGCGTAGAATCCTTGTCGCGGAATGAATGATAATAGCCGCTGAGTTCAAAAGTGATATCGGCTACCTTGCCCTTCCCATACGGAGCGACCCAATCGAAGACCAGAAGGTCAAAGCCAACCTCTTCATCCATCGTATACAGGTTAATCGTCGTGTTTGAGCGGGCATACATCGCGATTGGATTTTTGATCTTACGCAGAACCAACACGACATCTTGATCAACGACTTTCCACTTTCCCGGTTCAACCTCCATTTTTGCGTTCAGTTGCTCTTTGCTGCTATCGTAATAGCCGTCTTTTTCTACGCTCACTCGGTAGTGCAGATTGCTTTCGCCGTTGGCGACAAACACGCCTCCTTTATCGGTTTTTCCTTCTGCGAAACTACCTCCAATGCCGAGGGGCAGGAAACCGACACTGACGGTGGCGTCTGGAACAGGTGTCCCGTTCTGGTCGATAACCTTGACACTCACCTCCAGCGAGTCTTTGCCCGAGCAAGAGGTACAAAGGCAAAGCAGAAGGGCGAGGAGTATAACGACAACATTGTTCATCGGTGGTATTCCTGTGCCATGATGGACGCTGTCTTGGCGATTGTGGAGCACAAAAAAAGGCGGGGCCGTTTCGGGCCCCGCCTGGGTGAAGAAAACAAATGGCGGCTGTATCCTAGAGCTTGCGGCCGGAGTCGAGCCAGCGGGTGATGCCCTTGATGTTCCAGTTGTGGACGGTGCCGTCGATTTCGGTCTGGACGGTGTCGCCGACGTGCTTGCCCATGAGGGCCTGGCCGAGCGGGGTCTTGTAGGACATGATGTTCTGCTCCGGGGCGGAGTCCCAGGCGCCCAGCAGGGCGTATTCCTGGACTTCGCCGGAGGCGGTGTCTTGCACCGTGACGATGGAGCCAATGCCGACGGTGTCGGCGGCGACATCCTCGAAGGTGGTCACGCGGGCGCGATTGAAATCCTTTTCCAGCAGGGCCTTGCGGGCCATGAGGGTTTCCTGGTCCTGGCGGGCCATCTTGTACTCGGCGTTTTCGCGCAAGTCCCCGTGTTCGCGGGCGACCTCGATGGCCTCCTTGTTCTCGGGGATCTTCTTGTTGATAAGTTCTTCGTACTCGGCCTTGCGCTCGTCGAGGCTCTTCTGGGAGACGATGAGCTCGTCCACCTTCTGCTCGGCTTCGCCGGAGACGAGGTTCTGGATGCTCGGGAAGCGCTTGATGAAGCGGGCCAGGAGCGACTTCTTGGTCAGGTCCTCGAAGCCCTGGTTGAGGATGAGGCCCTGGGCCAGGTCGCGGGCGACTTCGTCGTTGGCCTCGGCGAGCATGTCCGGGATGAGCTCCTGGTCGTCGCTGAGGACGTCGGCGAGCTGGATGCGGCGGTTACCGGTGCTCTGGAGCGCCTCGTAGTCGATAGCGTAAAGGATGGCGTTGAGCATGCGGGGGCCGACCATGCCGTCCACCAGTTTGGCGAACTTGCGCGAGTTGCGGTTCTTGACGATCCAGTAGAGGACCGGGCCCTTGAGGTTCTGCTCATTGAGCCAGCGCTTGAAGTGCTCGTGGACCATCTCGCCGCAGTCGCGGTCCACCAGGAAGCTGATAGACTCGCTGGTCATCTTGCCCTCGGAGTTCTTGAGGATGTCGATGAGGACGCTCTTCCAGTCTTCCGGGTAAACGCGGGTGAGCAGGTCGAGGAAGCGCTTGTGGTAGCCGTTGGGGATCTCGGCGGCGAGCTCGTTGAGGTCGCTGGCGCCGAGGATGAGGGACTTCGAGGTGGGCTCGATGGTCTCGGGGTCTTCGTGCAGGTGGCGGGCCAGGTCGTTACGGACCCAGACGCCGTGCAGGCGCTCGGCATGGTTGAGGCCCATGGCGTCCTTGACCGCTTCGGTCAGGTGTTCGAAAATGTTGGGCAGGTCACTGGCGATCTCCTCGACGTTTTCGGAGATCTGGTAAAGCTTTTCCGCGAGGGCGATCTTCTTCTTGGGCTGCTTGACCAAGTAGAAGTCCTCGAGGATCTCCTGTTCGGGCTTCAGCGGCTCGTCGCGCAGGGTATACGGGTCGGTCTTGCGGGAGGGGGTGGCGATGCGGGGGTCCTTCACGAGGGCCTTCTTGGTCGCGGTCCACCACTTCTTGAATTTGACGGGGCCCAGCAGGCGGGCGAGGAGGTTCTCCAGCTCGGTCGGGCTGGCGCTCTGGCCATCGCAGTGGGAAAGAATGTCGGCCACGAGGTCACCCGGGCGCTTGTTTATAAAATCCGCGACGGCCTCGGGCGCGGTGCGCTGGCGCCCCCGAAATCGTCGCGCAACGAGCAGGGCGGCTCG
>JAUTCS010000049.1 GCA_030673825.1 Verrucomicrobiota bacterium JB024
CCGCCGCACCGCCTTCGAAACCGCCGTGCGCCGCTACTGGCCGGCGCTCCCCGCCGGCGCCCTGCAACCGGACTACGCCGGCGTGCGCCCCAAACTGATGCTCCACGGCCAACCCCACCCGGACTTTTTGATCCAGGACCATCGCCTCCACGGCCTGGACGGCCTGATCAACCTGCTCGGCATCGAATCCCCCGGCCTCACCGCCGCGCTGGCGTTGGCGGAGCGCATCGCGGCCGACTGAACACGCGCACCGCGCTGACAACACAAACAAGAAAGCCCCGCTGCGCGGGGCTTTCTTACAGAGTCACTCAGACCTTCATTGATAAACTTCGTCGGTATTGAGCGTTTGCAGACTTCCATCCCCTAGCTGAACAAGCAGACGCCGCAAATCCTCGGCGCCCTTGCGATCAAAGTAGAACGCATCTTCGCTTTCAGCGCCCATGCAGGTGAAAGCACACTGACGTATAACCAGGTAATGCCGGTCCACATTGCCACTGAAGAAATGCAGCTTGAGTTTAAAAGCTCCCCAACCCGACACCGATCCGATTTCCTTATCCAGCTGGTCACCCCGCTCGCTGGCCATCGCTTCCCACTCCAAATACTTATCGACCATGGGAAGCAGGGAGGGCACCGCCTCCTCCGGGATATAAAGGTGCGAATCAGCCCCAAAGAGATCCACTTTAATGGATAACATCTTGCCGGACTGATGACGCTCGACCACGCTCACGAAGGTCGGTCGCGCCGCGTAGTCGTCGCTGACATCATTAAAATCCCGAATTACCAGCGGGGTATCCAGCCGGGTGTCCGAGCCCGATTTCACGGAGCCCATGCAGCCTGACAGGGCCACTATCACCATGAGTAGAATTATTTTCTTCATTACCGTGCATCTCCCCTTTTTTAAACCGGGAACCGTATGCAAATAGAAGTGTATTTTCATCGGCCACCGAGACCGCCGTTCGGCCGGCCCGGCCAATGCGCATCCCCCGCACTCTCAAGCCCAGTGCCCCACCCACCGGGTCGGACCCGATGGATGGGCGCACTGGCAATCAGCATTGGAATAAAGATCGAAAATCGTGCTAAGTATCCGGGACGGAGAAAACCTATAAAAAAGGAAGAACCATGCACTTGAGAAACGATTCAAGCATAACTTCTGCGATAATTTTGGGTCGCCAGAGGGTAAAGCGGAGCAAAATCCACAAGCCACGAACCGGCAAAGTAAGGAGCCTGCTTTTCCTGGCGGCGCTTCTCTGCGCGCCGGCGCTCGCGGAAACCGGACCCGAGTCCGAGTTCAAAGCCAAGATGGAACGGTGCAAGCTGTTGGAGCAGTTTGGCGAAACCATCATGGTGGCACGCCAAAAAGGCTGGGCGCTCTCCGACACCCTGGAACTTCTCAATCAGGACTCGTCGATGCCGATGCTCAACACCATTGCCATGAAAGCCTGGGAAGTACCCCGCTTCTCCAGCGAGCAGCTTCAGCAACGGGCAGTCAACGACTTCAAGGATGGTATTTTTCGCGGCTGCATGGACGACTGAAACCCCTCCATGTCTTGATGCATGTGGATCTCTCATCGCCCGGCCCGTGCCGAGTAGCCGTTATCGAGACCCGAATGCTCTTCAAATCGATACTGAGTTTAGGATGAGAACAACCGTGGACATCACTCTTGAACACCGGCTGCTGACATGTGTCATCGCGTGCCAAACTTGAAGTGGTGAGGGGCCACCCTGTCTCGTAAAACCGTTCCGGTGGGCATCGGCTCCTATTTGGGTCAACCTGTCGAAACAGGTCCATTTCGCTGTTTGATTTTTAATCAGATCCTTTGGTGGAAATGCCATGGCCTTTTTTATTGTTATGACCCGTCCTGAATAGAGTTGACACGTTCCAGCCCTGATTGTGGGAGAACGTGATGAATCAACGAGTTAAGCGCACGCAACGGGATTACACCCTGGCCTTTAAACAAACGGTTGTGGACCAGGTGGAGCGCGGTGAGCTGACCTATAAGCAGGCCCAGGCCCGCTACGGTATCCAGGGCCGCTCGACGGTACTAAAGTGGTTACGTCGATATGGCGACCAGGACTGGCGTCCTGGCACCTCCCACCGTGCGAGTCGGAGCCCTACCGTGGCGAAGTCCCCACCTACCCCAGAGCAGCGGATCAAGGAGCTTGAGGAGAAGCTGCGTCTGGCTGAACAGAAGGCTGAGTTCTTTGAAGCCGTGGTCGATGTCATGGAGAAGGACTACGGGGTGACGGTAAAAAAGCGGCCCGGCAAGTCCTCACGCAAAGACGCGTTGCCGGATTGACCGTCAGCAGGGCCTGTCATCTCCTGGGCATCAGCCGCCAGGCCTGGTATCAGGCCCAGCGAGCAGAGCGTGCCAGGGAGGCTCGTGAGCAGCGGGTGGTGGACTTTGTCCGGGCGATTCGCCGCTGCCAGCCTCGCATCGGCGCTCGCAAGCTGCATTACCTTCTCCATGAGCAACCGGACCGGGCTCTCCACCTTGGGCGTGATCACCTGTTCCAAGTGCTTCGGGCGCGGCGTCTACTGGTACCCCAGCGCCGGGCCTACCACAAGACCACGCACAGCCATCACCGCTTCCGGCGTCACCCGAACCTGCTCAAGCCGGGCCCGGAGCAAGTGGTTGCCAGCCGGCCGAATCAGGTCTGGGTGGCGGATATCACCTACCTGCCGACGCGCTCGGGAATGAGCTACGTGAGTCTGGTGACGGATGCCTACTCCCGCAAAATCGTGGGCCATCATGTGCATGAGAGCCTGCGCAGCGAGGATGTGGAACAGGCGTTGCGCAAGGCCCTGCGGGAGCGCCCGGGAAGCCTGCCCCTGATTCACCACTCTGATCGAGGCGCTCAGTACTGCTGCGACAGCTACCAGGCGTTGCACCAGCAGCACGACATCCAATGCTCGATGACCGACGGCTACGACTGCTATCAAAACGCCCTGGCGGAGCGGGTGAACGGCATCCTGAAGACGGAGTTCTTGCTGGTACGACCAGGGAACCTGGAGCAGGCCCGCACGATGGTTGATGAGTCGGTGGAGATTTATAACCGGGAGAGGCCTCATCTGGCCCTGAAATACAAAACGCCCGATGCGGTGCATCGGGCGGTCTGAGACGAAATAGGTGTCAACCTATTCCAGGACTAGACACCCCCCCCCAAAAAAAGCGCAGTGTAGCCAACTTACCCCTATCCCGCCGTCCCTGGGGCCTTATGTCCTCGCTAGCCCCGTTGCCGGCAGACGGCAATAGAGTTTTCGGATATACACAAGCCATCTTCCCTTCTGGTAGGCT
>JAUTCS010000050.1 GCA_030673825.1 Verrucomicrobiota bacterium JB024
AAGTGGAGATGCCCCAGTCTTAAAATACAATAATGATGGTGGTGGTGATGATCAGCTCGACACCGGACAGGCCGTGCAAGGCGTCCACCAGCGGGGTCAGGGCGCGGATCTCGCCCACGCTGACGGCCTGAATCCACACGCGCTTGACCCCCTCGCGTTTGGGCGGGGGGCGGTCGATCAGCCCGAAGCGGTGGTGAAAGTCGTGGCGGTAGCCGCCGCGCTTGTACATGCGCCACCAGTAGTACGGGAGCGCAATCAGCAGCGCGGGCAGGAAGAGCAGCCGGTAGAACCAAATCATGGGAAAAGGAACTTTTTGACACCTTCAACGGACGAATGAAACACAATTCTCGCGCTTGCCGTCAGCCCGGGGGCGCGTAGGGTGGATTTTTCCCTGTATCTCATGAACGTGCCGAAGCTCTTTTCTCTCGCCCTGCTGCTGCCGCTGTGCGCGGCCGCCCAACCCGCCACTGGCGACCTCAACGCCGATCCGGCCGTCACCTGGGGGCAGCTCGACAACGGCCTGACCTACGCCGTCATGCCCAACGCCGAGCCGCCCGGCAAGGTCAGCCTGCGCCTGCTGGTCGAGGCCGGTTCGCTCATGGAGCGCGAGGACCAGCGCGGGCTGGCGCACTTTCTGGAGCACATGGCCTTCAATGGCAGCACGCACTACCCGCCCGGCTCCCTCGTGGAGTACCTTCAGCGCATCGGGATGAGCTTCGGCGCGGATACCAACGCCCACACCGGCTTCGACGAGACCGTCTATAAGCTCGAACTGCCCGGCAACTCCGACGAACTGCTGACGGAGGGCTTCCAGGTGCTCGCCGACTACGCCGGGGGACTGCTTCTGCGGGAGCAGGAGATCGACCACGAGCGCGGCGTCATCCTCAGCGAGTTGCGCGACCGTGACTCGGTCGATTACCGCACCTTTGTTGCCTACTGGGAGTTTCTTTTCCCCGACGCGCTCCTGCCGCAGCGCTTGCCCATCGGCGAGCCCGCGGTGATCGAGGGCGCGCCCCGCGAAACTTTTGTCGATTTTTACCAAACCTGGTATCGACCGGATAACATGGCCGTCGTCGTGGTCGGTGACATCACCCCGGCACAGGTCGAGCCCCTGCTGGAGAAAGCCTTTGGCGGGCTGAAAAATCCCGAGAGCCCCCTGGCCGATCCGGACCTGGGCTCGGTCGGCCAGCCCGGCCTGCACACGCAGCTCCACAGCGAGCCCGAGGCCCCCGCCACCGACATTGGGCTGATGACCCTGCGTGCCTACAGCCTGCCGCCGGACTCCCGTGCCGTGCGCATGGAAAAAATCCGTACCGCTGCCGCCAACCGCATCCTGACCCGCCGCTTAGAGAAGCTGGCCAAGCAGCCGGACGCGCCCTTCTCCGAGGGCGAAGCCTACGCCTACGATTACCTGAACTTTTTCGAAATGGGCGGGATCGAGCTGACCTGTCGCCCTGAGCAGTGGCAGCCCGCGCTTAAGGTGGCCGAGCAGGAGCTGCGCCGGGCGCTGGAGCATGGCTTCACGCCCGCCGAGGTGGACGAGGTCAAGGCCGACCTGCTCCAGGGCTATGAACGCGCCGTGCAGGAGGCTCCGACCCGGCTGCACCGGGCGCTGTCCTCGGGCCTCGTTCGCGCGATCTCGTCGGACGAGGTGTTCACCGCGCCGCAGGAGGACCTGGAGCTGGCGCAGGCCGCGATGGCGGACTTCGACGCGGCGCAGGCGCTCGCCTCGCTGCGCGCCCTCTGGGCCAACGACAACCGCTATGTCTTCATCAGCGGCAACCTGGTGCCGGGCGAGGACGACCCGACGATCGAGGACGTCTTCGCCGCCAGCGCAGCCGAGGCTGTTGAGCCGCCCGCGTTGGTCGAGGCCAAGCCCTGGCCCTACACGGACTTCGGCCCGGCAGGGAAGGTAGTGGAGAATGAATACATTGAGGACCTGGGCATCCGCCAGGTGCGCTTCGCCAACAACGTGCGCTTCAACTTCAAGCAGACCGACTTCGAGGCGGGCAGCGTGCAGATCGTCGTACGTTTTGGCGGCGGTAACCTCAGCGCGCCGGCGGACCAGCCGGGCCTGACCACATTTACCAACATGGTGTACTCCGCCGGCGGGCTGGAGGCGCTCAGTGTGGACGAGCTTCAGCAGACCCTCGCGGGCAAGTCCGTGGGTGCGGCCTTTGCCGTCGATGCGGACGCGTTTTTGCTTTCGGGCGCGTGCACCCCGGCGGATTTCGCGACGGAGGTTCAACTCCTGGCTGCCAGCCTGACCGCACCCGGCTACCGCGAAGAGGCCGCCCGCCTGGCCCGCCAGCAGTATGCCGAGCTGGCCTTGCGGATCGACCACACGCTGGAGGGCGTCATGGGCAACGAGGTGGACCGCTTCCTGGCTGGGGGCAGCCGCTTCTTTGGAATGCCGACGCAGGAGCAGTTCGACGCTCGCACGATGGACGAGGTCAAGGCTTGGCTGGCCGACCCGCTGGCCAATGCCTACCTGGAGATTTCCGTCGTCGGCGACATCGACTACGAGACGGCGCTGCAGACTGTGGCCGCGACCTTCGGGGCGCTGCCTGAGCGGGCGGACACACCCGCGCCCTTCACCGCCGAGCGCGACAGCGTGAAGTTCCCCGCGGGCGTGAGCGAGAAGAGCTTCACCTACGCGACGGACATCCCCCGCGCCGCGGCGGTCGTGTACTGGCCGACGGTGGACTACTGGGACATCCAGCGCACGCGCCGCCTCAACGTCCTCTCGCGCGTAATGGCGGACCGCCTGCGCGTCGAGGTACGCGAGAAGCTCGGCGAGGGCTACAGCCCCTACGCCCGCAATGACAGCAGCGAGACCTTTAAGGACTACGGCGTCTTTTACGCGCTCAACCTGTGCGCCCCGGAAAAGGTGCAGGAACTGGCCGTGCTGCTCGACGGCCTGGGCAAGGACCTGGGCGCGGGCAACGTCACTCAGGACGAGGCCGACCGCGCGCTCAAGCCCATCGAGGCCATGCTCAAGGACTACCTGCGCACCAACGGCTACTGGCTCAGCCGCGTGCTGATGCGCTCACAGGAAAAGCCCGAGGTGCTCGACTGGGCGCGGACCATCTCCAGCGACTACTCCGCCATCTCGGTGGATGAGCTCAACACGCTGGCGAAACAGTATCTCGGACAGGGCGAGGGCCTGAAGGTCACCGTCAGCCCGCAGGGGATGTGAACCGGTTTCCTGGTCTGAAGATAGAATATTAACCACAAAGGCGCAAAGACACAAAGGGAGAGCCTTCCCGTGCGCCCTGTGTTCTCTGTGGTTAAAGATCGTATTTGATGCGGATTAAAAATGCCCGGTGAGCTTGCTCATGGGGACGGCGCCGACCTCGCGCCCGACGAGCTGTCCATCCTTGAAAATGAGAAAGGTCGGGATGCCCCGCACGCCGTACTCGCGGGCCAGCTCGGGGCGCTGGTCTACGTTGATCCGCACGACGTGGACGTCGTACTTTTTCTCGATCTGCTCGACCACGGGCATCATGGTCCGGCACGGGCCGCACCAGGGAGCCCAGAAGTCCACCAGCACCAGATCGTGCTGTCGCGCCACACTGGCCAGGCTTCCCTGAACGGGGGTGGCTTCGGTCTTGGCGCCGTCGTCAGCCTGTTCCTTGTCCTTCCCGTGGGGAAGCAGGATGAAGCCGATGACGAGGGCGGCGAAAATCAAAAGGGCGTTTTTCATGGCGGATAAAGATGGCGGGTTGAACGAGACGGTTGTGTCTGCTATTGAATCCTGGCTCTGCGGCTGGAGCAAGTTTTATTGATTTATCTCTGTTCGGTCCCGCGCGGCGGGGACAAAAAAACGGCGCAGAGTAGAGACCTGCGCCGTTTGGATAAAAGTGTATTGATAAAACAACTACTTGAGGAAGCTCTTGAGCATCCACACGGTTTTTTCGTGGACCTGGATGCGGGCGATCATGAGGTCTTCGGTTTCCTTGTCGTCGGCGTCACCGGCGAGGTCGCGCACCTTGGCCGCGTCCTTGACGAGCTTGGTGTGGTCTTCGACGAGGCTGGCCACCATCTTTTCGGCGGAGGTCTTTTCGCTGAGCTCATTCATACCGGCGATCTCGGCCAGCGAACGCAGGCCGCCGGGGGCGTAGGCGCCCAGGGCACGCAGACGCTCGGCGATCTCGTCAGCTGCGGTGAACAGCTCGGTGTATTGGGCCTCGAAAGCGGCGTGCAGCGCGAAGAAGCTCGGTCCTTCGACATTCCAGTGGCACAGGTGGGTCTGACCCATCAGTGCATAGGTGTCGGCCAGGACGACACGCAGACTTTCGACAACCTTCTTGTTAGTGGAGGAGGTATCAGATTTTTTCTTAGCCATAGACTCCCAGTATATCACGTCCTGATCCCATTTCAAGCCGCAAGCTGTTCTCTTTCCCGCGCTTAGCTATTGTCAGGGGAGCTGATGGCTCGCGGATGGGAGGCTAATGAATGGAATGGTTGATCCGCGGGTAGGTTGGGATGTGCTCAGGCCTGGGCGAGCTCTTCCTCGCTCAGCCATAGGACCTCGTCGGTGGTAGCGGGGCGGAGGGCGAAGGGTTCGGGCCGTTTCTGCGCCTGGGCGATGGTCTTGGCCTCCAGTTGCTCGCAGAACTGCTTGTAGTCGATCAGCTCGAAGCGCCCGTCGAAGTGCTCGACGATGGCGGTGAGCGACTCGACCCAGTCGCCCGAGTTGAGGTAGCGGATGTCGCCGATCATCTTGTCCTCGGCGGTATGAATGTGCCCGCAGACGATGCCGACGCAGCCGCGCTTTTTCGCGAGCGTCTTGAGGTGCTTCTCAAAGTCGCTGATGTGGTTGACGATGTTTTTGACCTTGGCCTTGATCGCCTTACTGATGGAGAAGTACTCCTTGCCGCGCAGGGCGCGGAACTTGTTGTAGTAGCGGTTGAACTTGAGCAGGCTCTGGTAGCCGATGTCGCCGAGGACGGAGATAAACTTCGAGTGCGTGGTGACCGCGTCGAAGCAGTCCCCGTGGATGCACAGGTAGTTGCCGTGCGCGGTGGGCAGGACGTACTCCTCGACGAGCTGGATGCGGTCGAAGACCAGCGGCAGGTAGGCGGCGAGGAAGTCGTCGTGGTTGCCACGGATGTAGATCACGTCGGTGTCTTTCTTTTCGGCGATCTTGAGCACGCGGCGGATGAACTTCGTGTGGCCCTTTTCCCAACTCAGGCGGCGCTTGAGGCTCCAGCCGTCGATGATGTCGCCGTTGAGGATGAGCCGCTCGCAGCGGGTATGCTTGAGGAAGTGGTTCACCTCGTCGATTTTGCAATCGGGGGTGCCCAGATGAACGTCCGAGAGAATGATGGACTTGTACTTGAGGACCGGTTTTTTCATGCCTGCGTTGCGGTTACCTATGGGCCTTCGTTCTAGGATAAGTTATCCACAAGGTCAAAGTTATGCTGTGAATAAGACGCGAATTAACCTCTTCGTAACCGCGCTGTGACGTGTTCGTTAAATTGAACTTATCTAACAGAGGTTTTCCGCGCTGAGGGCGGCGTGAACGTCGCTCTCGTACTGGGCGAGGATGCTGTCCCAGGAAAGCCCGCGGGCTGTCTCGACGGCGGCGGCGGCGATGCCGGGCCAGGCCGGGCGGGATGTGCAGAGTCGCTCCACGGCAGCGAGGTAGGCGGTCTCGTCCTGGTAGGCGGCGGTGAAGCCGTTGACGCCGTCGGCGATGTGGCGCAAAGCCGCGGCGTAGTTGTATGCCAATACAACCAGTCCACTCGCCATGGCCTCGGTGATGACGTTACCGAAGGTCTCTGTCGTGCTGGCGAAAAAGAACAGGTCCGCCGAGGCGTAGTGCGCGGCGAGGTCTTCGCCCCGACGCATCCCGGCGAAGATGAACTCGGGGTGCTCGCGCTCGAGCCTGGCGCGGGCGGGGCCGTCGCCGACGATGAGCAGCTTGGCGTCGGGGTGGAGTTCGCGGAAGCGCAGAAAAGCCCGGATGGTCAGCGGGATGTTTTTCTCGGCGGCGACGCGCCCGACGTAGGCGACGACGGGTGTCTCGGGCTTCACGCCCCAGCTCTCGCGCAGTTGCTCGCTGCGGCGGTGCGGGCCAAAGAGCGCGGTATCCACGCCGCGGCTGAAAATTTTCACCCGCTCGAAGCGCTCGCTCTCGAGCGTGCGCTGCACGTCCTCGGACGGGACGAAGGTCGCGCGCGTGCCGTTGTGGAACCAGCGGAAGAAGCCCATGACGGGTTTTTGCAGCCAGCCGTAGCCGTAGTGCTCGCCGTAGGAGTGGAAGTTTGTGTGGTAGCTGGAAACGGCGGGGATGCCGAGCTGCCGGGCGGCTCGCACGGCGGCCACCCCGAGTGGGCCCTCCGTGGCGATGTGCACGAGGTCGGGGCGTTGGGCGGCCCAGAGTTTTTTCAGCCGCCCGGTGCACAGCCCGCCGAACTGGAGCCCTGCGTAGCCGGGCAGCGGATAGCCGCGCACGAGGTCTTCGGGGAAGGCGTGGACGGGGCCGTCGCGGTCGGCCCGCTGGCGCGGGCGCACGACGCCCATGTTGTGCCCGCGCACGTTCATGCCGGTGACGAGGCGGTGCAGCGTCATGGCCACGCCGTTGACTTCGGGCGGAAAGGTCTCGGTGACGAGGGAGATTTTCACGCGATGGGCTGCGAGGTGTCGGGCTCGTAAGGAGCGGTTGCGCAAGCCCGGCAAGGCAGTGAAACCGCCAGGAAACACGCAGGGCTTCTCCTGCGGATCAAAACGGCTTTGTCACAAACGGCAATGGCGGGATTGTGACAATTCCGTTGCATTTGGGACGAGCGCAGACGCTCTCTTTTTAACAGGAAGGTCGGGAAGGACGGAAATGAAATGTTCTTGCACGTCCCTTGCGGGCTTCCCGCCCTTCCTGTCTAATCACATCATTTGTTCAAGCCACCGGGCAGACTGGATGAATACGGTGGGAGGTTTCGCGTGACTTCGCGGGCAAGGTTTTTATCGTGGGTGCATTCCGTCGCTTTGCCATTGCGCCATGGACGATCCCCGCACTCTGACCATTCTGACCGGCCCGACCGCCGTGGGCAAAACCGCCCTGGCGCTCGACTGGGCGCGCGCACGCGGGGCGGAGATCGTCTCGTGCGACTCGACGCTGGTCTATCGCGGGATGGACATCGCCACGGCCAAGCCCACCACTGTCGAGCTTGCACAGGTGCCGCATCACCTGATCGACATCGTACCCGTGCGCGAACAGCTTTCCGTCGTCGATTACCTGAAGCGGGCCCGCCGCGCGGTGGCGGATATCCACACCCGCGGCCAGCGCGTGCTCGTGACCGGCGGCAGCGGCTTTTACTTAAAAGGTTTTCTCGCGGCGGTGACGGACGACATCCCCGTGCCGGAGGAGGTCCGCGCCGAGGTCGCCGCGCTCGAAGCGGAGTCGGGCCTGCCGGGGATGCTCCGGCGGTTGCGCGGGCTTAGCCCCGACACCGGGTCGCTCGACGTGATGAATCCGCGCCGCGTGGCGCGGGCGTTGGAACGTTGCCTGGCTTCGGGGCAAACGTTGCCCGCGCTGGAGCGGGCCTTCCGCGAAAAGCCGGGCATGTTCGACGCCTACCCTAAGCGCGTGATCCTGCTCCAGCGTTCCGAGGCGAGTCTGCAAGCGCGGATCGCGCAGCGCACGCGGCAGATGCTCGCGGACGGGCTGGTCGCGGAGGTGGAGCGCCTGCGGGCCGAGGGGCTGGAGGACAACCCGAGCGCCGCCGGCGCCATCGGCACACGGGAGGTGTTGCAGATGCTCAAAGGCGAACTTCCCCCCGCCGAGCTCGAAGCGGCCATCAATCAGGCCACCCGCCGCCTCGTGGCCAAGCAACGGAAATGGTTTCGCCATCAGCTCTCGCCGGACCGCGTGGTTGATCTGGACGCGGGCGAGGGGATTTTGGGATAGGTCACAAAGGGCACGACGCAGACACGAAGATCACAAAGACGTGGCAAGGCCGATTGCCTATTCTGCCGGGGCTTCTTGTGCAGTCGCGCTTTCCACCTGGGTGGCATCGATCTTTGCTTTCAGCTCAGGATACTTTTCGGCGGCTTCCTCGATCTTTTGCAGGACCGTTGGTATCTGGTCGATCAGTTTGGGGACTTTGTCGAGATAGCCGGGCTGAGACGCCTCGACGTAATAGCGGGCGATTTGGTCGAGGCAGTGCTGTTTGACCGCGGAAACATCGCCTTTTTCGAGATACTGGAGATATAGTAGCGATTGCGCGGTCAGTATCATGCTGTTATGTTCCCATTCAGTCAGATTCGCCTCTTCGAGCCGCGCGAGATTCCGAGTGAAGTTGGCCATTTGCTTCGGGGTGATGCCAAAGCTGGAGACGAGGCGACAATAGTCGGCATATTCTTTGTCGCTCCATCCGTTCAGACGCTGCACCGCTGGCGGGACGGCTGGCTGCCACCGCGCTCCCAGCCACAACCCGGCCACAAAAAAGCCCAAGGCCGCGACGATGAGGACGAGGGCCTTGGGCTTCATGAAAGAGGTTGGATTCGCTTAGAATTCCTCGGGGGTGGCCATCTTGTCGCCGACGACGACGAGGTCGCGGACGATGCCCTGGGCGGTGGCCTGAGCGTACATCTGGCCGAGGTACTGGAGGGTCTCGTCGAGGTCTTTCTTGTTGGCGACGGCGTCGGGCTTCTGACGCTTGGCCACGTAGAGGAAGACGGCGTCCGTGCCGAGGCGGAGCATTTGGGAGACCTGGCCCTGCTTCATGTCCATGAGCTGGTAGAAGTAGTACCGGGGGAAGCCCTCGGGCATCTCGGTGATGGTGAAGTCGTTGTAGCTCTCGGCGGTGAAGCCGAGCTTCTTGGCCACGGCGGAGAAGGAGCCGCCGTTGTCCACGGCCTGTTGGAGCTGGTCGTGGACCTGCTGGCCGAACTCGGTGAAGGCGCGATTGGTCTCGACGGCGGTGTAGTCGGCCACGACGCGGTCACGCACGGCGTCGAGCTCGGGCATGGTAGCCGGGGTCTCCTCGCCACGGAAGACGACGTAGGCGCCTTTGGGGCCGGGAACGGCGTCGCTGTAGAGGCGGCGGTCGGTCAGCTCCATGGCGGCCTGGGCGGCTTGCGGGGGGAAGTCCTGCGGCAGCTCCTGCGCGCTGAAGGGCGGGGTGGTCTGCACGTCGTAGCCCGCGTCCTTGACATAGGCAAGCAGCGCGGCTTCGTCGCCCTGAGTGATCTTCTTGGCGGTGTAGGCCTTGTAAATGTCAACGGTGAGCTGGCTGGCGGCCTCGGTGGCCTTTTGGACGGCCTGCGGCTGCTTCCAGGCGGCGGCAACGGTTTCCTTGATCTCGTCGAGGGGCTTGGCGGCGCCGTCATCGGTCTTTTCCCACTTGGAGATGTTGCGCATGTAGTAGGCGTCGAGCTGGTCTTCGGTGGGCTCGGGGATGTCGGCCAGGTACTTGTCCGCGGGGAAGTACACGTAGGCGGCGCTGATCTGGGCGGGGAGCATGTAGCGTTCACCGGCCTGCTCGAAGAAGGTCTTGATCTCGTCCTCGGTGGGGTTGACGGTCGTCTTGAAGTTGGAGGAGGCCATCTTGGCGATGCCGACGGACCAGACGGTGCGGGTTTCGGCCTCCTGGCGTTCGGCGAGGTAGGGCAGGACGTAGCCGGGGCCAGAGATGGCATCGCCAGCGCGTTCGATACGCCAGTTTTGGGCGAGGATGCCCAGCACGACCTCCTGGTTGTAGCGGCTGTTGGCGTTGGAGATGCTGTCCACGAAGCTCGTGTACTGGTTGTTGCTGAACGCGCCGGTCTGCGGGTCCACGAAGGCCGGGAGGCTCCGGATGAGTTCGGCCAGCTGCGGCTCGGTGGGCTCGGGGATTTGCAGGGTGTCGGCCAGGTAGAGCATGACGGCGCGCTGCTTGGCGGCGCTGTCGTAGTCGAGCTGCTGCGGGTTGCGGCCGTTGAGAATGGCGGTCAGCTCGACGCCGCGGCCCAGCTCCTGCTGGACCTGCTGGGAGGACAGGTTAAAGCCCAGGAAGTTGCGGGTGTACTCCGAGCGGTTGGGGTTACCGAGGCCGGGCACGGCCCCCACGGTAAAGACGAAGGCGACGATGATAACGAGCAGCAGCGCCCCGAAGAGCCACTTGTGGTGCCGCTGAATGATGGTCTGAATCCAGGAGATCATGGTGGGTGCTAGAAAGTAAAGTGATGGAAACGCGCCAGCGTGGCCGCCCGCAGCCCCCATGTCAACGGCGAAGGTCTGCCCCGGGGAGGCAATCGAGAGCCCAGCGCAACCCTTTCAGGGTTGAACCACGGATCACTCCCCGCTTTCCCCGGGTAGCAAAGCAACCCGGGGCTGTATTGCGTAACCCCTTTGGGGTTAAAATCGGTGCCGTCCGGTGCTACTCCTGCCTAGGCCCTGGCGAAGAGCTCTTTGAGGTTTTTGCCGCCGGCCTCGGTGGAGCCGTAGTCCAGAAGACGCTCCTCGTAGAGATTGAGCACGGGGTCGGAGTACTTGATCAGGTCCACGCCCTCGTTGTTGCCGCGGGTTTCGATGTTTTTCTTAAAATCGGCCAGGGTGATGCGCTCCAGCGGTCGGGCCGGCTGGTAGCGGGAGGATTCCTCGCGGCTGTTGGACTCGTTCTCGACCGGGCTGAGGTAACCGATGTCCACGAGCTGCGAGAGGCACTCGTTGAGGATGTTGGCGGGGACACGGATTTTGTCCGCCAGGTCGTCGGAGCTGTGGGGCTTGCCGCAGGCGTCGAAGCGCCGGGCGACCATGAGCAGGGCGACCAGGGAAAGGGTTTCGCGGGTGCGCAGGCTGACGTTTTCCCACGCGCGCTGATTGGTCAGGTTATTGACGTTCTGGATGGCGAAGGAGATCTGTCCGCCCAGCAGCAGGATGACCCAGAACAGCCACAGCCCGAACAGGAAGATCGGCAGGATGCTGACCACCCCGAGGATGCTGCTCTGGCGAGTGATGAAACCCACGTAGAGGAAGCTCAGCCACTTGCTCAGGTTGAGCAGGATAGCGACCACGAGCGCCCCGAGGAAGGCCGGTTTCCAGCGCACATGGGTGTTCGGGATGAAGCGGTTGAAGACGGCCACCAGGATCACGATGCTGATGAAGGTCCACAGTGGGATCAGCCACAGGAACGAGTCCTTGAAAAGGTGGCCGAGCGGGATGTCGTCGAACTTTTTCGCGACCTGGCCATAGATGCCGATACTGACCGAGGTGAAGCCCAACAGCGTGCCCAGGCTGATCAGAGTCCAGTAAAAGACGATGCTTTGGAGGATATTGCGCCCCAGCCGGACGCCCCAGATGTGGTTAAAGGTCTTCTCGATGGTGGAAAGTAGCTGCACGCTGACCCAGATCAGCATGAGCGAGCCGAAGACCCCGAGGGAGCCCGATTGGGCCTTTTCGACGATACCGCCGATGATTTCCTGAATTTTCTCGATGGTTTCGGAGGTCCCTGCGGTGTTGCTGTCGGCGGTCTTGTCTACGACCGTTACGTCCATGACTGGTGCACCGGAGGGGGACGGACCGTCAGAAGCAGAGGCGGACACGTTGGCGGAGACAGCCGAGCGGGTGGCTTCGCCAGCAGGGCTGTTGGCCTGGTGAGGCGGGACTTGGTCCTCGTGCAGGGACAGCTCGGTGGTGGGGGCGACGTAGGCGATCAGCTTGGTGACGTTATCAACGATCACGTCCTTGGCGTTGTCGCCCTTGAGCACGAAGCCCGAAACGAGGATGACGATGGCCAGCAGGGGGCCGATGGCGATCAGCGTATAGTAGCTGAGCGCGCCCGCCTGGCTGGGGATGCGGTTGCGTAAAATCCCTTCCCAGGTGATGGAGAGCACCCGCAGCACGGCGAAGCCCGAGCCGCGCAGGCTCTTGTCGTCCACTTTCTCGGTCTGCCAGATTTCGTTGCCGATGAGGTGGGGGAGCGAGACCAGCCAGTCTTTTACCCGCGCGAAGGCGCGGACGAGCGCGGAGGGCTTTTTGTCCTCGGAGGTCGGCATAAGCGGGTGAGAGCGGTTGGGGGGCTCGGTCAGAGGAAGGTCATGGCCGCCAGAGCGCCCAGGCTGACGATGCCCAACACCGAAGCCAGAATGATCACGTACAGGTTGAGAGTGGCGGTGCAGATATAAATACACACCGAGCCGACGGCGATGGCAAGGCTTTGCGGCAGTTCGCCCCAGGACCAGAATATGTAGGTGAAAAAGCCAAGCCCGACCATGGCCCGCACGCGGATGAGCGGAAAGGCGTCCGTCACGGCGAGGATACAGCACAGCAGCAGGAACACGTCCACCAGCCCGAGGATGAGCATGGGATACTCCAGCAGGAGCGACCAGGTACGCTCTTCGCGCAGGACGTTGACCACATCCCAGTACGGGTAAATGTCGGTAAAGGCGCACAGGGCCATCAGGAGGGCGAGCACGGGCAGGGAGATGGCGGCGGCCTTGCTCATGCGCTTTTCCTGCGCTTTGAGGTGGCGGGTTTCCCGGGACTTGCCCTCGGCGGCGGCCAGCATCTCGTCCACGGTGACGGGCGGGCGGGCGGCATCCTCCTGCTCAAGGGCGGGGGGCCGCGCGGTCGGCAGATTCCGCTGGCGCAGGTGGACGCGTTTCTCCTCGGGGTGGAAAACGTGCTGGAGCTCCGGGTGCCCGGAAAGCGGGAACCAGTCCTCGCGCGTCTCGTCGTAGTAGAGGGTAGCGGCGCTGGCGCGTCCGGCCTCGATCAGGTCAGCCAGTCGCTCCGGCGTGTACGGCCCGCTGGCTTCGTCCGAGTCGGCTTCCCTGATGTAAAATTCTGCCATGCAGGACGTAAGATAAACCACGGGGGCCCGCCCTGAGCAAGACTAAAGGCCCTCCGGGAAACCCCCTTGTGCGCGGGGATTGAGGGTTGAGACCGCCCGGGGGAAAATATTGAGGCGGGCGTGGGCCTGTACCTTTTCAGACTGCATGGATGCGTCGAGTAGCGACGATTGATCGTTAGCCATGGGTTTCAAACCCCCGGTTTCAGGCAAAAAAGAAACATGACGTCGCCTAGCGGCGTTTTAAATAAAGTCGTGGCCGACGCAAAAGGGCCGAATGGCTAAATGATTAAATGGTTAATTGTTATTTCCTACGTTCGGCATCCAACAATTAACAATTAGCCATTTAGCTATTCAAACTTTGTGGCTACAGTATTTTTTAAACCGCTCTAGCGACGTTTCTACGCCCCGCTACCACTTCCCGATGCGGGTGGGGGCGCTGACGGCATTGGCCAGGGTGCGCAGGAAGATGTCCCGCGGCCAGCAGGTGGCCCCGAAACTGGCCAGGTATTTCGTCGGCTGCTGGCAGTCGATGAGCTGGAACTCCCAGTGCTGCAGCCGCTCGACCAGCCGGGCGAAGGCGACCTTGGAGGCGTTGGGCACGCGGTGGAACATGCTTTCCCCGAAAAATGCGGCCCCGAGGCTGACCCCGTAAAGGCCCCCGGCGAGCTTGCCCTCGTGCCAGCATTCCACGCTGTGCGCGTAGCCGGCGGCGTGCAGCTCCAGGTAGGCCCGGATCATTTCCTCGACGATCCAGGTGCCGTCCTGTCCGGGGCGGTTGGCCTGGGCGCAGCCGCGGATGACTTGGGCGAAGGCCTGGTCGTAGGTCACCTCCCAGCAGGGCTTTTTCAGCTCCTTGTGCAGGGAGTGGGAGACTTTCAGCTCACGCGGCAGCAGCACGAAGCGCGGGTCCGGACTCCACCACAGGATCGGCTCCCCGGCGTTGTACCACGGGAAAATCCCCCGGCTGTAGGCCTCGATCAGCCGCAGCACGGAGAGGTCGCCACCGACGGCCAGCGGGGCGTCGGTCGGGGCAAAACGGGGATCGGGAAAAGCGTTTGTAAAACGCGGCTTCATGCGTCAATGTACCCTATTTCAAGCACAAGCTATGCCGCAACACGAGAATGAACCCGCCCGCGATCCCATCGCCCTGGTCGAGGAAGCGACCTTTGACTTCACCCTGGGGGACAACGACGAGGCCGTGCGCAAGCTGCGGCGCGCGCTGGAGCTGGCCCCCGGCTGCTTCGAGGCTTGGCACGCCCTGACCGAGGTGTACGCCTCGGCCGGCAACTACGACCAAGCACTGGAGGCCGCCACCCGCGCCTACGAGCTCAAGCCCGACGACATCCACATCAACACCAGCCTCTCACGCATCTGGATGCACAAGGGCGACAAGAAAATGGCCGAGCACTTCGGGGCGCAGGCCCGCACCCTCGGCTGGAAAGACGAGCTCAAATCCGGCCCGGACGAGGAGCCCGGCCTGGTTTAGGTCGTGTCTTCAAGCCTCCGAAACTTCGTATTCTAATGCCTTTTTCGCCCAAAATACGTTTCCTCAGCTCGACAAATCTTGATTTGCCTCGCCTCGAAAGCCGCATTTTTGGCTGAAAAATTCAAGGCGATTCCTCGTTTCAAGGTTTGAAGACACTCCCTAGGGACGGTTTGGGCCGTGGGAGCCGTCGATTTTTAGGGTTTCCATCGGGCCGGTTTCTTTTGCAGAATACTCGCTAATCCTTGAGGACGCATTTGCACGTTTATGAGTAAAGCCACTTTCACCCTGGAATTTGAAAAGCCCATCCAGCTCCTGCGCGACCAGTTGGAGAATCTGCGCAAGAGCTCGGCGGAGAGCAACATGGACGTCTCGGCGGAGATCCGCGCCATCGAGGAAAAGATCACCGAGACCAAGAAGCGCATCCACGCCGAGCTGACGCCTTGGCAAAAGGTGCAACTCGCCCGCCACCCGCAGCGGCCCTACTCGCTGGACTACATCCGCGAGCTGTTCGAGGACTTTCAGGAGCTGCACGGGGACCGGCAGTTCCGCGACGACCGCGCCA
The DNA here is from genome assembly GCA_030673825.1 of Verrucomicrobiota bacterium JB024. Taxonomy (GTDB): domain Bacteria; phylum Verrucomicrobiota; class Verrucomicrobiia; order Opitutales; family Cerasicoccaceae; genus Ruficoccus. The sequence goes on from JAUTCS010000050.1 coordinate 14,828, forward strand.
TCGTCGGCGGCACGGCCCGCTTCGGCGGTCGCCCGGTCATGATCATCGGTCAGCAGAAGGGCCGCTCGACCAAGGAAAACCTGGCCCGCAACTTCGGCTGTCCGAATCCTGAAGGCTACCGCAAGGCCCTGCGCCTGATGAAGATGGCCGAAAAGTTCGGGATGCCCGTGATTTGCCTGATCGACACCCCCGGGGCGTACCCCGGTGTCGGCGCGGAAGAGCGCCATGTGGCCGAGGCCATCGCCGTGAACATCCGCGAGATGAGCAACCTGCGCGTGCCTATCATTGCCACCGTCATCGGTGAAGGCGGCTCCGGCGGGGCGCTCGGGATCGCCGTGGCCGACCGCGTGCTCATTCTGCAAAACGCGTACTACTCCGTTATTTCGCCCGAGGGCTGCGCCGCCATTCTCTGGAAGGACCGCTCCCACTCGGCCCGCGCGGCCGAGGCCCTCAAGATCACCGCCGACAAGCTGTTGGAGCTGGGTATCGTGGACGAGATTGTTGAGGAGCCTCTCGGTGGCGCTCATACCGATCCCGCTGCCACTGCTGTTAGCCTCCGTACCGTGCTGAGCCGCCACCTCGACGAGGTTGCCGCTCTGAGCGAGGAAAAGATGCTCGACGCCCGCTACGGAAAATTCCGCGGGATGGGTGTCTTTAAGGAAGCCTGATTTTACCGGGGCACGAAGCCTCGTTCTTACAGCACCAGTTTGAGCCCGTCGTAGGCGAGCTGGACGCCGTCGGGCAGCTTGGCCGACCACGTTTCGTGGTCGATCTGGAAGGTCAGATGCGTGAGCCAGCTCTGGGGCGCACCGATTTTGAGCGCGGCCTCAGTGGCCTCATCGATGGTCATGTGTGTGGGGTGCTCGGTCGGGCGCAGGCCGTCGAGCACGACCGCGTCCGCGCCAGCGGCCAGCTCGTAGCCGTGCGGGATGACTTCCTTGCAGTCGTTGAAATACACGAACTTGCTCCCGGTGGATTTTTCCACGAAGACCAGCCCGAGCGTGTCGATGCTGCCGTGGGGCAGGAGGGTCGAGTAAATGGTGCCGCCGGGGGTCTCGAGTTTTTCCGGCATGGGGATGGGGCGGAAGGCCGCGTAGCCCTTGCGGGCAGGCTTATCCCCGATGGCGTAGGGGAAGACCTGGCGGACGCGGCCCAGGCCCTCCTCGGAGCCGTAAACCTCGATCGCACTGAAGTCGCGCAGGTCGCAGAAGCGCCGCAGGTCGTCCATGCCCATGATGTGGTCGGCGTGCCCGTGGGTGAGGATAAAGGTGTCGATCTGGCGCAGGTCGTGCCGCAGGCACTGGAGCCGGAATTCCGGCCCGGCGTCGATCTGGACGTGCCAGCCGTCCATGACGATGTGCATGGAGCAGCGGGTGCGCCAGTTTTTCGGGTTGGTCAGGTCGCAGCCCTCGTTCTCGTGCGCGATCATGGGGACGCCCTGAGAGGTGCCCGTGCCTAGAAAGGTGACTTCCATATACGTGGGACCATGCAATACCCGGTCCGTGCCCGATAAAAGCAAAAACCGCGCCGTGACCGAGACTTAACGCACGTGGGGAAAGGGGACGATGGTAGGGGAAGGGAACAGGAGTGGCGGTAACGAGACGCGTATTCGAAAGGTGACGGCGGGAAAATCCGTCCGCTGCGCTGGCCACCTCCCGGAAAATGCGCCATCTTGGCGGCATGAGCGACGCTGACTCCCGCACTATCGTGATCACCGGAGTGACACGCGGCCTGGGCCGCGCCTTGGTGGAGAAGTTCACCGCCCTCGGGCATACGGTGATCGGTTGCGGGCGAAAGTTCGAGGCGGTGGAGGCGGTGCGCCGGGCGCTCGATCCGGACCCGTACCTGTCCATTGTGGACGTGCTCGACGCTGAGTCCGTGCAGGCCTGGGCGCTCGACGTGCAGGACCGTTTCGGGTCGCCGGATTTTTTGATCAACAACGCCGGGATCGCCCACGCAGGCGTGCCTTTCTGGGAGCTGGCCAAGGCGGATTTCGACGCGGTCATCGACATCAACGTCAAAGGCCCGGCCAACGTCATGCGGGCCTTCCTGCCCGGGATGATCGCCCGTGGCTCCGGGATCGTGGTCAACCTCAGCTCCGGGGTGGGGCGCTTCGCGGTCGAGCACTATGCCGCGTACGTCGCCTCCAAGTACGCGGTTGAGGGCCTGAGCAAGGCCGTGGCCAAGGATCTGCCTGCCGGGCTGGCCTGCATCCCTCTCTCGCCGGGGGTGGTTGATACGGACATGCTCCGAGACCACTGGGGCGAGGAGCGCTCCGGTCAGGAGGCCAGCCCGGCCGCCTGGGCCGAGGTCGCCGCCCCGTACATCCTCGGGCTGACCGCCGCCGACAACGGCGAATCCCTCCGTATCTCGCCTGGCGCGTAGGCGGCGGGTCGGCTCAGACCTTTCGGGAATAGCCGGGTTCTGTAAACTGAGCAATAAGAGGCTCAGTTATTTCTCTTTGTCAGAGCGATCAGGCTCATCCGTGGCTAAATTTTTCGCAGCTGAGGGGCCGCAATGTGCACAAAAAAACCGGGGTCCACAAGTGGACCCCGGCCTGTTTGAAGAAAGGAACTTCGTTAAGGGTGCCTTAGATGGCGCCGTCGCCCTTTTCGTCAGTGCGGATGCGGATCACTTCGTCCAGCGGGAGGACGAAGATCTTGCCGTCACCAATCTTGCCGGTCTTGGCGGCCTTGGAGACAGCCTCGACGGTCTTGGCGACGACGTCGTCCGTCACAGCGATGTCGACCATGACCTTCGGGAGAAAGTCGACGGTGTATTCGCTGCCGCGGTAGATTTCGGTGTGACCCTTCTGGCGTCCGAAACCTTTGACCTCGGTGACGGTCATGCCTTCGATGCCGATTTCGGAGAGAGCTTCCTTAACTTCCTCCAGCTTGAAGGGCTTGATAATCGCTTTAATGAGCTTCATGGCAATTTTCCTTTTCTGTTAGCATTCAGATAGGTTACGTGGAATCAAGGTTAATTCCACCCGATCAGCCCTTCGAGGCCACGGCGAAGTCCGGATAGGCTTCCTGACCGTGCTCGCCGACGTCCAGGCCGCCGAACTCTTCTTCCTCGCTCACGCGAACGCCCATGACGGCCTTGACGATCCCGAAGATGATGAAGGAGCAGATGAATGCGAAGATGGAAACCGCCGCAGTACCGATGAACTGCCAGGTGAGGGTCACGCCGGCGTCAGCGGCGGCAGCGCCACCGAAGAGGGCGACACAGAGGGTGCCCCAGTTACCGCAGATCCCGTGCACCGAGATGGCACCGACCGGGTCGTCGATCTTGATCTTGTCGAAGAACAGAACCGCGATCACGACGATGATACCGGCGAGGATACCGACCACGACCGAACCCCAGGGGGAGACGACGTCGGCGCCCGCGGTGATACCGACCAGACCGGCCAGGATACCGTTCAGACCCATGGAGAGGTCAGGCTTCTTGAGGAGGATCCAGGAGGTGAACATACCGCCCAGGCCACCGGCACAACCGGCCAGCGTGGTGGTCACGAACACGAAGGAAACACCCTGCGGGTCAGCGCTGAGGACCGAACCGCCGTTGAACCCGAACCAGCCGAAGAACAGCATGAACACACCGATGGTGGCCAGCGGCATGGAGTGGCCGAGGATCGGCTTGATCTTGCCGTCGACGTACTTGCCCTTACGCGCACCCAGCAGGATGACAGCGGCCAGAGCGGAGTAACCACCGAAGGCGTGCACCAGCGAGGAGCCGGCGAAGTCGGCGAAGCCGTGGGCGTCGAGCCAGCCACCGCCCCATTCCCAGGAACCGGTGATCGGGTAGACGAAGCACACGAGGATCGTGGCGTAGACCATGAAGCCGGCGAGCTTGATGCGCTCGGCCACGGCACCCGAGACGATGGTCGCGGCGGTGGCGGCGAACATGGCCTGGAAGATGAAGTCCGTCCAGTAGGTGTAGGCGGCGTAGCTGTCGGTCATGTTGCCGACCGTGCCAGCGGAGTCAAAGCCGTTGGCGATCGGGCTACCCATGGCGAAAAAGCCGTTGAAGTCGCCGGGATACATCGAGTTAAAGCCCCACAGAGCGTACACGATGACACCCATGCACACGATAAACACGTTCTTGAACAGGATGTTCACGGTGTTCTTGCTCTGGGTCAGACCGGTTTCAACCGTGGAGAAGCCCAGGTGCATGATGAAGACCAGACCGGCGGCAATGAGGAGCCACAGGTTGCTGATCGTGAAGAAGTCCGCGGCGGGAGTCGCCATGAACGCGTCATAGCTCTCATAGGCCAGACCTTCGTCTAGCTTGTCGGCCGGGATTTCGGCGACGACCTCGGCGACCGTCTCCGTCACTTCCTCCTGTGCCATGGCGTTCGTACCGGCGTAGAAGGCCAGGCCGAGCATGAGCAGCAGAAACTTCCAGAATCTGAGTTTAGTTATCATGATATGTTTAGGGTTTGTTTGAAATCAGAGCGTGTAGCTTCTGTTTTGAGTTTAGGCGGAGTGTGTTAAGCAGTGAGCGTGCCAACCTTTTGCGCGGGCAGAGTAACGGGCAAAAAATAATGCCGCTGCCCGGCCTCCCTACGGGAGTGCTGGCTTGTCGCTCGACCTAACCCACTGACGGTGAATCTTTAAGCAGATCGCGGGCCGGGTTGCTCGCAGACGGATAATTTTTCGTTAAAAGATGGCTAAAGCCCGTAGCGGGCGGCTTTTCGGCCCTGGCCAGATCGAGCGCAAGTCATGCCGTTCAGCGACGTGTATGGGCACGAAAAAGCCCCGCTCGGCTTTAGGCCGGAGCGGGGCTTCTGGTGAAGAAAGAGAGTCTTTTTTATCGGATCAAAACTGGGGCGAAGGCCCCGGGATTGACTAAAAAACGCACACTTACTTGGGCAACTCGACGGAGGCGATGTGCACATCGCGCAGCTGCTTGGGCTGGACGGGTCCGGGCACCGAGGCCATCAGGTCCTGCCCCTTCTGGGTCTTGGGGAAGGCGATGACGTCGCGGATGCTCTTGGCCTTGCCGAGGATGGCGCACATGCGGTCCAGGCCCAGGGCGATCCCGCCGTGCGGCGGCGCGCCGTAGTGGAAGGCCTTGAGCATGTAGCCGAAGCGGGTCTCGACGATCTCCTCGCTCATCCCGAGCACGTCGCGCAGGATCTTGTTCTGGAGCTCGGGCTGGTGGATACGGATGGAGCCGCCGCCCAGCTCGGAGCCGTTGAGCACCACGTCGTAAGCCTGCGAACGGATGTTCTTCGGGTCGGTGTCGAGCTTGTCCACGTCCTCGGGGACGGGCGCGGTAAAGGGGTGGTGCGAGGCCACGTAGCGACCGGCCTCTTCATCAAACAGCATGAGCGGGAAGTCCACCACCCACAGGAAGTTGTACTGGTCGGAGGAGATCTCCATCTTGCCGCGCTTGACGAGCAACTGGGCGGACTCCAGGCGGATGCGCCCGAGGATATTGCACGCCTGCTCCCAGCCGGTGGCGGCGAAGAACACCAAGTCGCCGTCCTCGATATTGAGGCGCTCGCGCAGGGCCTTCAGCTCGGCCTCGGAGATGAATTTCAGGATCGGGGAGCGCCAGTTGGCCGGGTCATCGCCGCGCACGACGATGTAGGCCAGGCCCTTGGCCCCGAGGGTCTTGGCGATGTCTTCGAGCGCCTTGACCTCGCCCTGGGTGATGTCACCCAGACCCTTGGCGTTGAACGCCTTGAGGCAGCCGCCGTTGTCGATCGCGCCCTTGAACACCTTGAAGGAGGAGTTGGCGAAGTCGGCGGTAAAGTCTTCGATTTCGAGCCCGAAGCGCGTGTCCGGTTTGTCGGAGCCGTAGCGGTTCATGGCCTCGGGGTAGGGCATGCGGGGGAAGGGCGTGGGGATGTCCACGTCGAGCACGTCTTTCCAGACCTTTTTCAGCATCCCCTCGATCAGCCCGTACATGTCGTCGCGCTCGATGAAGGACATCTCCATGTCGATCTGGGTGAACTCGGGCTGGCGGTCGGCGCGCAGGTCCTCGTCGCGGAAGCAGCGGGCCACGCTGTAGTAGCGTTCGACCCCGGCCACCATCAGCATCTGCTTGTACTGCTGGGGGGACTGGCTGAGGGCGTAGAAGTCGCCCGGGTTCAGGCGGCTGGGCACGAGGAACTCGCGCGCGCCCTCGGGGGTGCTTTTAAAGAGGACGGGCACCTCGATGTCGAGGAAGCCGTTGTCGTCGAGGTAGTCGCGGACGCTCTTGGTGGCCTTGCTGCGCAGCTTGAGCAGGTTGAGCATCTTCTGGCGGCGCAGGTCGAGGTAGCGGTAGGTCAGGCGCAGGTCCTCGTTGACCTTCTCGGCCTTTTCGGCGTCCAGCGGAAAGGGCAGCGTGTCGCACACGTTATGCACGGTGAGGGAGTCGGCATAGACCTCGATCTCGCCGGTGACCATCTTCGGGTTGACGGTCTCGGTGGAGCGGGCGCGAACTTTGCCCGTGATCTGGATGACGGATTCGTCCTTGAGGCGTCCGGCGAGTGTGTGGAGCTCGGGGCGGTCCGGGTCGAACACGACCTGGGTCATCCCCTCGCGGTCGCGCAGGTCCACAAAAAGGACGCCGCCGTGGTCGCGGACGGATTCGACCCAGCCGATCAGGGTCACGGCCGAGTCGACATCGGACTTGGAAAGCTGGCTGCAGGTATGCGTGCGTTTCATTGGCTCAAAACCACGGATTCACGCAAAACCCCGCTGCCAAGGCAAGGCGCTTTTTGGGTGAGGATACTTACGCTTAATGTTTAGCCCAGTATGACATGTAATCCGACACGTCGTATACAGACTGGAAGAGCTCTTGGCTCGGCCCTGACCCCGATCTGGCAGTCATGTGGAGATAAGCCTCTCGTATTGCAGGAATGTAAGACCGTTCCTCTATTTGCGAGGCCATATTCTCCCCTTTGGCAGTATCATACTTAGCATATTCATTCTTTAACTCAGACTTCAGCTCGGCATAGAGCGTGCGTACAATTTCCCTATTTTTACCCCATTTAGGCGGATCATCGGTCAATTCTATAATGGTTTCTGCCTTCTTGCGGAAATATGTTAGTTTTTGGATGAGCTCGCCATGTGTCATAATTAAAATTATTTTTCATTGTTTCTATTGTTAAGCGAACAAAATCACCACCTCCTACTTCCCCAGCAGCTTCGGGATGACCGCATTGCGGTGATGGAAGATGGCTTCGACCTGGCGCTTGATGAGCGGGTAGGCGAGGTCGCCCAGCGGGGTGAAGGGCAGCTCGTAGGTGACGTCGTCGAGGATGCGGGTGCGGCCCCCTCCGAGGTCTTCGAAGCGGTGACGATGGACCCAGCTTTTGTACGGGCCTTTCAACTGCTCATCGACGAACAGGTGCGGCGGCTCCCAGACGGGGATGCGTGTGCGCCAGCGCACCGGCAGGCCCGAGAGGCGAATGCGGTAGTCGATCAGTGTCCCGGCCCGCATCTCGATGGGCAGGGGCGTCAGGATCTCGAACCCGAGGCTGTCCGGGGTGATGCGCTGGAGGTTCTCCGCCTGCGCGAAAAACGCGAAAACCTCTTCTTGCGGCCGGGGCAACTCCAGTTCGGCGTGCAGGTGGTGGCGCATGGCGCTACTTTACGCCAGAAAGCAGGGGAAATAAATTCGGTGATTTGAAAATCCGTAAATTTGTAGATTGCGAGAGATTCAGGTGGAGGGGCGGAGAGGGTGCGCCGTGCTAAGCGACACTTGTGGCCAATGAGGTTTCCCCATTTACGAATCTACAAATTTACAAATCTACGAATTATCCTTTGCCGAGGACGGAAGCCGTCCTACAATCAGTCCCATGAAACTGACCTACTTTGGCCATTCCGCCTGTTTGCTTGAAACCGAGGAGCACAAGCTCCTGTTCGACCCCTTCCTTTCCGACAATCCCCTGTGCCCGGTCAAGCCCGAGGACGTGAAGTGCGACTACATCCTGCTCACGCACGGGCACGCCGACCACTACGGGGACACCGAGACAATCGCCAAGGCCAACAACGCGCCCGTCATCGCCACCTTTGAGCTGGCCTCCTACTGTGGCTCGAAGGGCCTGCGTACCGTCCCGATGAACCTCGGCGGCCCGGCGGCGTTCCCCTTCGGCCACGTCAAGCTGACCACGGCGCACCACAGCTCCAGCTATCCGGGGCCGAACGGTCTGCCCATTTACATGGGCGAACCGGCGGGCATCCTCGTCATGGCCGAGGGGCAGACTTTCTACCATGCCGGGGACACCGCCCTGACCATGGACATGAAGCTCACCGGCGAGCAGCACGAGATCGACCTGGCGCTGCTGCCCATCGGCGGCCACTTTACCATGGGCATCCCCGAGGCGGTCAAGGCCGTCTCCTTCCTCAAGCCCAAGTGTGTCGTGCCCTGCCACTACAACACCTTCCCGCCCATCGAGACCGATCCCATGGCCTTTGTCCAGAAGCTGGCCGAGACCGAGGACATCGTCTGCGAAGGCCACGTCCTCGCCCCCGGCGAGACGATCAGCTTTTAGGGGAGGGAGTCTTATTTAACCGCAAAGGCGCAAAGGGCGCAAAGCGCTGACGCTGGCGCTGAGCGTGCCCTCATGATCGAGCGATCTCGGAAACACTACCGGATTGCTCGGTCTTTATTTTATAAAAAACAGCCTGCGTGCGGGCACGAAACATGAGTCGCTCCCGGTCATCCCATTGGCCCCGATTGACAGCGCCAGCGCTTTGCGCCCTTGCGGTTAATCCCTATCCCTATTCAGCCTGCGTTGAGGTTGCTGCTTCCACTGTGAAGGCGGTCTGCGCGATACCGCGGTTGCCGGACTCGTCGAGGACTTCGACGACGATGCTGTGCGGGCCGGGCTTGGGGGCGTCGAGCTGGATGCGAAAGAGCGCGTCCTGCGCGTCGAACAGGCCGCTCGCGGGCAGCAGGTTGACCGGCTCGCCGCCGTCGAGCACGTAGCGGGCGGCGGTGATGACGCTGCTCTTGTCCGAGGCGGAAAAGACCAGCACGGTGCTGTCCGTGTTGCGCTTCTGGGTTTCGAGGGTGACGGTCGGGGCCGTGTTGTCCACGAGGAAGGGCTGGCTGACCTTCAGGCCGGTGCGGGCTTCGCCGGGCGGGTTGCTCGGCTGGTCGGTGGCGGTGACCTGGAGGCGGTAGTAGCCGTCGGCGAGGCCGCGCGTGTTAAAGGAATAGACGTTCACGTCGAGTCCATCGGTGAGCGTGACCCACTCGTCCGCGCCCTCAGTCTTGAGAGCGACGGTGTAGGCGAGCTCGTCGCCGTTGGGATCATAGGCGCGCCAACCGGCAGAGTAGTACCCGGCTTCCCCTAGCGGGCGAATCTGCTGCATGGGCGGGGGTTCCTGGTCGAAGCTGGTGTTGTCCGCGCCGCCGGTGAGCTGGGCGAGGTTGATCTGCCCGGCCTTGGGCGGGATGGTGACGACGGTCAGACCGACGGGGAGGAGGTTGAGCCGGGTGATGAGCGGAGCGGCGTTGCGCTCGGTGTAAAAGAGGCGCACGCCGCGCAGCCGGGCGCTGTCCTGGTCAAAGGCGGCCTTGTACTGGAGGTAGCGGCCCGGCGGGTTGCCGATGGCGCTGCCCTTGAGGGGGGCCCAGGGGCTCCAGGTATCGTCGGGTTGGGGGGAGTTGCCGGTGCGGGTTTCCCAGGACAGGCCTGAAATCTCCTGCGTCGGGCTGGCGAAGACCCGCAGCGCGCCCCACTGGGCGACGGCCTCGGCATCGACTGGCTCGGAGGTGAAGGCGCCGGAGCTGGCGGGGCGGCCCGAGAGCTTGTAAACCGCGCCGGGGTTGCTGGTGAGCACGTAGAGCGCGCCGTCCTCGCCGGGGACGGGAATGAGGCCGGTGACTTCGCCGCCGCCCTCGGCGCATTGGAGCAGGGACCAGTCCGTCAGGTCGGTAACATGGAAGAGGCTGCCGTTTTCGCTGCCCCCGAGGGTGAAGGTGCCGTCGACGTTGACGCGGAAGGTGCAGATGTTCATGGCCACGGGCGACCACAGCGGCTCGGCGAAGCCGTCCGCCCCGACACGGAAGAGCAGGCTGGGCGCGGTGGCGGCGGCGGGCTCCTCGGGCTGGTCTTTGGGCGGACCTGGGCGGTCGGGCGTCCCGGCGTAGAGCTTTTCGAGGATGGCAGGCAGATCCTGTGCGGTGGCAGGCTTGTCCTTGCCGTTCTTTTTGTCCTGCATGTGGAGGGTGGAGAAGTACACGCTGCCGTCGTCCCCGGCGGTGATGCCGGAGATTTCGTCCGTCCCGGCGTTGTAGATGACGGTGCCGGTGCCGTCGGGGGCGATGCGGTACACGTAGGCGCGCGGGGCGGTCCCGGCCAGCAGGTTGCCCTCGGCGTCGAAGGCCAGCGCGGTGACGTGCGCCCGATCGGTCTGGAACCACTTCACGGCCTCGTCGCCGGGCTTGAAGTCGGGCTTGAGCTTGTAAATGGTACCGTCCGCGCCGGTGGCGACGTAGAGGTTGCCCTCTTTGTCAAAGATCATATCCCAGATGTATTCGTCGGCTGGGTCGAAGTAGATCTCGGGCCGCTGGCCGGGCGGGATGCGGTACACCCGGCCCGAGGGCGAGGTGCCCACGTAGAGGTTCCCCTCAGCATCAAGAGCGAGGGCGCGCGAGAGGATCTCCTCTGGCTCGAAGACCGGCGAAACCTCCCCGGCGGGCGTCATCTTGTACACGATCCCCTGCTTGCCGGTGCCCAGGTAAAGATTGCCGTCGGCGTCGGTCACGCCGCGCCAGATGATCGGGTCGTCGAGCACGGTGAGCTGCTCCAGCGAGGGGGCAAGGCCGAGCTCGCCGAGATTGGAGAGGGAGACGTTGACCGGCTCGCCCGCGGCGAATGCCTCATAGTCGGACTGGAGGACGGAGGTGGTCTGCACGGCGGCCAGCGGGCCTGCCGCGCCCAGCAGGGCGGTCAGCGAGGTGAGGACAAACTTGTTCATGGAGGAAAATTTCGGCGGTGGAAAATCGAAGAGGGGAAAAAGTTAGCGGATGCGGGCCGGGAGGGTGTATTCGCCGTCGAAGACACCGGGCACCTCAAGCGAGGTTTCCCAGAGGGTGACGGAGCGGTTGTCGGTGACGGGGGTGGGGCTGCGGTCGGAGTCCAGCAGCGCCCGCACGGAGGCGGGCAGCTCGCCCAGGCGGCGCCCGTTCACATTGAGCCCCTTGGACTCGCGCAGGAGCTTGACGTAGAGGCGGTGGTTGCTGCGCTCGGCGCGCAGGTAGTTGATGATCCCTCCGAGCGAGTCGGCGGTGTTGAGGATGCCCTCGCGGTCGAGGTTGTCGGCGGCACCCGCGTCCCCGACGAAGACGGTGAGTTTTTCGCCCGAGGTGCCCGCCGGGATCGGGATGGCGAAGCGGTGCCGCGTGCGTTCCTCCAAATAGTTGTTGAGCGTGACGGCCAGCTCCAGGTCGTCACCGGGGCGCAGCTCTCCGCTGAGAATCTGGATCGAGTAGAGCGAGCTGCGCACCCACTCGTCCACGATCTTGATCTCCACGGCGATGGACTGGACCTCGGCCATACCGAAAGGGTTGTTCAGCAGCAGGTCGTAGTCGTTGAGAAAGCTGAAGGCCGTCCGGAACGCCCCCGAGGGCCCCGTGGCCACCCGGTCGAAACCGACTGGTCCATACCCGGCCACGTCCATCTTGATGTGCACGTAAAAGGTCTGCTCGGCGGAGGCCTCCATCGTGTTGTTCAGGCTCTCCAGCAGGGCGGTGGCGGCGATGAGGCCGGACCACTGGCGGCTCTGGTAAAGTTGGCTGGTGAAGGTGCGCTCGGCGGTGCCGGGGCCGGTGATGTGAAAGGACACGTCCGTCATGGACGGCGGGGTGCCGACCTCCCCGGCGATGGCCGTGAGTCGGTCCTGGTAAATCGTCCCCACCACGGGGCCGACATTGGAGAGTTTAAACGAGCCGGGCAGGGCCTGGATGACGGTGATCGTCTCGGCCGGGGCCATGGGCATGTTGTCATCGCCGGAGGCGAAGAACGGGTGCCCGAAGGCCAGAACCTGGTCGCCCTCGCGCCAGGTGACCGTGCCCACGCCTGCGAACTGGAAGTCCCCCGTCATGAGCACGCCCGCCACCGGGCTGCCGGTCTGGATGTCGTCCGCGCCCAGCTCGGTGGTGGTGCCGATGGGGGCCTGCATGGGCTCGACCCCGCGCTTGGCGAACTCCTCCGCGAAGGCCCGCAGCGTCGGCGCGGAGACCCCGGAGATCATCATCGGGCTGGGCAGGGGTTTTAACACCGAGTCCAGCGGAATGCCGCTCATCTGATCGGCGCCGCTCTGGGGCTGCCAGTGGGGAGACGCTCCCTGGTAATTCGGATAACCGGCCTGGCGGGCCTTGTCGGGGCGGCGCTGGGCCTCTTTGTCAAAAGTTTCCATCATGTCGGCGATGGGGGTGATGCCGATGATGCGGGAAATCATCAAAAGCTCAAAACCTGTCTGTATGGAAATTGCAGAACTTTCACCCCTTCATGATATCAATATGCGTAGTGCACGATTAGGTGCGTCATTAGTTTGCGATTACATTCACCATATTTTACTTACAAATAATTAGAAAAAGGATTATTAATTATCAAATCTAAATTTTGCTAATGAAGGTGAAAATATGACAGTTGCAGAATATGAAAATGAAGAG
>JAUTCS010000051.1 GCA_030673825.1 Verrucomicrobiota bacterium JB024
CCACCCGCGCGACAAGCAAACCGTGGCCAATCGCCTCGCCATGCTCGCCCTGGCCAACGACTACGGCTACAAGTTCGCCGCCCAGAGCCCGATGTACGAGTCTATGGACATCCAAGGCGACAAGGTCGTCCTGACCTTCAAGAACGTGGATGAGGGCCTGTACACCTTCGATGTGGACGAGCCGATCGGCTTCGCCATCGCCGGGGAGGACCAGCAGTTCGTCTGGGCCAAGGCCAAGATCACCAGCCCGAACACCATCGAGGTCTGGAGCGACGACGTGTCCGCCCCCGTTGCTGTGCGCTACGCCTGGGCCAACAACCCGGTCGCCAACGTGGAAGACCGCAACAGCCTGCCGCTGACGCCCTTCCGCACGGATAACTGGAAGCTCACCACCGAGTAACCCAGACGCGCCTCGTGCGCCATATCCTTCACCTTTCAAAGCCGGGCTTTCACGCCCGGCTTTTTTTGTCGGGTCACTTCATGCCGTTCTTAAAACAACCTTGATCAAGTCATGGACTTAATAGGAAGGTCGGAAAGAACGAAAAGAAAAAGCCGGGCATATCGTCCGCACGTCCCGGCCTTCCTATTGAGGAACCGACCAAATTCTTTCTGACAAAAGAACTACCCCAGCACGATGCCGAGCGAAAGAAGCAGGCCGTAGGCGAGCAGGAGTTGGGCAGTCCGGGCCAGCAGCAGGTGGAAGTCATGCGGACGACGCGCACGGGCGAACAACAGGCTGAGCACCGCCGCTACGGGCAGCAGCAGAAGTGTCAGCAATACCCAGCCGCCATAGCCCAGGCGCATGAGCAGGTCCGGCACGGCAAATGCGATCAAGGCGCTCAGGGCGTACTGGAGGACGACGAAACGGTAGCCCAGGCGCACGGCCAGGGTACGCTTCCCCGCCTCGCGGTCTGTCTCGATATCGCGGGCGTTGTTGACCACGAGCAAGTTGACCGAGAGCAGGCCACAACCGACACCCGCCCAGAACGCACCCCAGGAAAAGGCGCCGGTCTGCACGTAGTCGGTAAACATGACCGCCACCAGCCCAAAGAAAATGAAGACGAAAAGATCGCCCAACCCGTTATAGCCGAGCGGGTACGGGCCACCAGTGTAGGCGATGGCGCAGATGATGCTAAGGATGCCGACCGCCACGAGCCACCAACCGCCGTAGAAGACCAGCAGCAACCCGACGACAAAGGCCGCCCCGAGCACAATCAGTGTGGCCCGCCACATGGCCTGGGGTGCGACCAGCCCGGAGGCCACGGCGCGCACAGGGCCGATACGCTTGTCCGTGTCCGCGCCGGAGCGATAGTCGAAATAGTCGTTGGCGTAGTTCGTCCCGACCTGGATCAATAGCGCGAAGATCAGGCAGATAAAGGCCGGGATGAAGCGGAAACCGCCTTCGTGCACAGCCACCGCCGTCCCCAGCAGGACGGGCACAACCGCCGCCGGCAGCGTCTTCGGACGCGCCGCCAGCAACCAGATTTTCCACAGGGATGGTTTCACAGGAAATGACGGAGTTCTTGGTTTCTTGGGCTGGGTACACAGCGCCGGGCAACCGGCGCGCGGAGTACCTCGCAGACCGTAACGTTAACCAGGCCCGCCGGACCCATCAGCAACATTCAACCCGCCCGCTGAAAAAATCAAGCGTCGCGCACTGAACAGGTAAGACAAGAGCAACGAAACAATACACCTAATACCGAGCCGCCTGGGCTCAGATCGGGTTGCTCATGATGTAAACGCGGCGCGTGAAGGTCTGGCCGTAAGAGAGCTGAAAGTCGTCCCAATTCAGCCCAGCATCCCCCCAAGTACCATTGGCCACCATGTTCGCTCCCTCGTCACCGAGCACCGTCATCTTGATATCGGCATACACGAGGTGGCCGTCGATGGGGATCGCGGCGTAATTACCGCCACCGCCGTTAGTCCCCTCATAGATACCGTCCGCTACCAGGAAATCGATGGGGGTTCCCGTTGACTCTCCGTTATCGGTGAGTGCTTCGATCACATTCACCCCACCGGCGGTTGTCGTCTGGTAGTAGAAAATGACCTGAAAATTGGTCACATTGGCACTGAGATAATTGGCCGAGGCGGTGATCCAGGTCATGGCATTGCCCCCCCTGCGAACACCGTCCTGATCGAGCGGATTCAGGGTGATGCCTGCCCCGTCGCTATCCCGAGCTACACCGTTCCAGACGGAGTATAAGAGGCTGGCAACAGTCCCGTCGTAATCCTGCAGGCTGAGCGCCTCCTCAAAGGTGTTTTCCGCATCGACCACCGCCCGGTACAGGCCATACTGGGGACGATCTCCGCCAGGCGTAGCGTCGCCGCCACCGGTAAAGGGGTTCTGAAACTCGGTTAAATATGCAACCGCGCAGATATCCCCGGCGATGGTGTTACCGCCGTTATCCTTACGGGGGCGATCGATCACGGGGGAAAAGAAAAAGAGCTGAGTCTGGTCGGTGGCGTTGGCATCGACATCCACGTAGCGCACTTCCATCCAGGCCATGCCGTTACTGCGGAACACGGATGCCTCCAGGTCCTGGGCAAGAAAGTCCAAGGCGATGCGGGCCTCGTAGTTCTGAGCGAGTTGGTCGGAGGATAAGTTCCAGGTATTCAGAACGTTGGTCGTCAGGCTGAGCACAAGCAGGATGACCGCAATCATGATCCCGGTGGCCGCCATGATTTCCACCAGGGTAAAGCCCCGGCGGCTCGCCTGCGCACGGGCGGCGGCTTCCATCGCGGGAGAGGTCTGCGGGTCCGAATCCAGGGAAAACGTCGTCATAAGGGCAGAAAAGCGGTTATCTCAGTTTGGCCGAGGGATAGGAGATGACACGGGTGGCCTCGTTCAAATGATTGATGTTGAAACCTTCATTCAGGTCCAACTGGTAGATCGTGACCAGAAAGGGGATGTAGGCCTCGTTGGGGTATTGCGCATAGTTGTAGTTGCCCGCGCCCAACTCAAGCTGCTCGAAAGTGACGACAAAGGCCGGACCCGCTAGGTTATCCTGGTCAGCGATAGGCGAGGCCGTTTCCGCGTTGCCATCACCATCGGTATCCGTACTGCCCGGGGTGTTGCCGCCCGGCTCGGACATGACGATGTCGATGCCGCCTTGAGGGTTTTCCCGCTCCCAGGCATAGAAATACATGATGGAGTTGGCACCTCCGCTCAGCCCGGCCCCGATCGTGTTATAATCAATCTTCTCGTTAACCTGGGCATTGATCATTCCGACCAGCGCGGTGGCCTTGTTACCATCCACAACCTGTTTGACGGAGTTCATGGTCGGCGCGAAGAGCCCGAGCATGGCGACCACGGCAAGCGAGAGCACGCCGATGGCCAGAACGACCTCGATGAGCGAGAACGCCCGCGATTTCCGGACGGAGGCGGGAGACTGTAACAGGGAAAGGGGCTGGGAAACGCGCGTCATAACCGTCGGTTAGTTGGTGGGGGCCGTCGTCAGGTTGTCATACTCGGCCAGGCTGACATTACCCAGGCGGCGCAGGTAGAAACCCATCACGGCAAGTCGGTTTTCAAAAGCGAGCTGCGGGATGCCATTCGCCGGCGGGGCAGCCACACGGCCTGCGCCAAAGACGATCTTGGCTCCCGGATTGTCAGAGAGTCCGTTGCTGTCGAACTCGTAGTAATACGCGGGGAAAGTAATGTCACCGCGGTTGTCGTTAGCCGCGTCCTCGTTGGGGTAAACCGTCACATTGCCGTTATCGTAACCGTCGCTGTAGCCCGAGGCATCAAGTTCGTTATTCCCGGCACCGTTGAGGATATAGGTATTGATGTTGCCGGGGATAAAGTACACGCCCTGCGGAAGGTAGGTGCCCGTGTTGGCGGCGATCCACTGCTCCGCCTGGCTATCGGGATTCTGATAAACGACCTGCATGAAGCGCAGGGACTTGCCCGAATCGGTGTCGGCACCGTTGTTACTGTAGATAAGCACCCGAGTGGGGGTCTGCTTGAGCACAGCGATAGAGCGGGCGGACTGGAAGATGCTGGCTCCCACACGCTGGCTGGTGCCCAGCGAGGCGGTAGCGTTACCGCCGGTCAGAGAAACACCGATGACCGTGGCCATAACCGCGATGATGCCGATAACGGCAAGCAGCTCGACCAGGGTAAAGGCGCGGCGGGGGGATGCGGAGCGGTTTCTCATGAGTAGGTTTTATTCCCAGGAGTGGACACGCTCACCATCGGCATATTGGCGGCAGTCGCTCATGATGGCGACCTTGGTCCGGACTGTCTTGTTACCGGTGTCGGCCCCCTCGGCCGGAAGGCCGGTGATCTGGCCGTCGTTATCGTGATCGACGTAGATGATGATATTGGGGTTATTAAAGGCGTCGGCAAGCTGAGTTTCGGAGATATCACCGTTGGCAGCCATCTCAAATTCACCCTCGGCGAAGGAGTAAAACCCAGCGGCACGCCGGTTGCCACCCGTGGTGACCGTCTCGCCATTCTTATCACGACCGGAAAGCGCCTCGATAAAGTCTTCAGAGTTGTTACTGAGATTGAGCTGCCCGTTGTTGAAGATGTTCGGGTAGTACCCGTAGGTGCTCTTGAAGTTCTGAAGCGCGTTAGCCCAGCCCACGTATTGGGCCTTGGTTTTGGCCTTGTTGGCGGCCTTCTTGGCAGCGCCCACCGTGGGGATGAGGATACTGGCCAGAATGCCGATGACCGCGATGACGGTCAGCAGTTCGATCAGGGTAAAGGCGCGACGGCGCGGGCGAAGGGTCTTGTTCATAGGGTGATGGGCGTAAAAAGGTTTATTGGAATTCGAGACCGTAGATCAGATTATCGAAACGGTTGTTATCGGGATCGTTATAATAATCCTCGGAATTTTCGGGGAAATCGCCGTCCGTGAAATCGCCGTCGGGGTTAGTCCCCATGCTCCGGTCCGGTCCCATCGAGACAATAATGAAGCCGGTGTGGTTCCAGGGATCAGCAGCGTCACCTTTGTAGTAGTACTTGTAAGGGCTGCCCCAGGGATCGACGAAATAGGTGGCGGCGGTATCCGTTTCGATCTGGCTCTCGTCGATCATGGGAGCGGCCTTCTGGTTGTCCGCCAGCGTGGACATTTGATAGTTACCGTTCACCTTGCGTAAGATACGCTGGCCAGTCAGAACCAGAAATAAATTTTTGTCTGCTGCCGAACCAGTCGTAGCGGTGCCGGGATCGTCAGCCCACGGGTAATCTCCGTAGCGGAGCTTAAAGGTTTCCAGGGCGTTGGCGATGGCCTGCATGTCGGCCTTGGCGCGGGCCTGGGACTGTTGATGGTAAACACCGCGCTGGACACCGACCACGATCCCGGCCAGGATCAGGATCACGCCCATCACCACCAGCAGCTCAATTAGGGTAAAGCCGGTGCGCGGTTTGCGCATCTTCGTAAGGGGGAACTTCATAGGGTAAGAATCTTCGAGTCTGACGATGCCGCGCGGACTGTCAA
The DNA here is from genome assembly GCA_030673825.1 of Verrucomicrobiota bacterium JB024. Taxonomy (GTDB): domain Bacteria; phylum Verrucomicrobiota; class Verrucomicrobiia; order Opitutales; family Cerasicoccaceae; genus Ruficoccus. Next base: position 5,445 of record JAUTCS010000051.1, read on the forward strand.
TTGAGAACCCGCAACGTAATATATAGTATAGCCCGTCGGGCGGCAATTTGCATCCCCGCACCCGGTAAAAAGCCCGGGCAGGCCGAAAATCTGCCCAACAGAGCCCTTACGGGCCGAAATTTGGGCTTGATTCCCCGGCGAGGCCCTGAGAACCTTGCACCATCCGGGGCGAACTTGTTCCGCCTCCCGGGGGCTCTACTGGCCCGTCGCCGCAACGTCGCGGCAGACACTCTCTCCCCTCTTTTCCGCTCGCCTGCGCAGCCTGTCGGCTACGCACCGCGAAGCATCTTTTTTTATGAGCGAAAACCACTCGTCCGAGACGCAGGTCTCCGTGGAAGGCATTTTTGAACCGTCGAACAACAAGACGGGGCAACTGCTCGACCCTTCCAAGAACGGCCGCCAACGCCATAGCGATCCCTTTATCCCGCGCGAGCTCGTTCGTCGCTTCAAGCTCAAGCGCGGGCAGTGGATCAAAGCCAACGCCCTGCACGACGGGCGCTACCCCAACCCCAAGGTGCGCTATATCGAGGAGATTGACGGACTCAGCGTGGAAGACCGCCGCCGGCGTTACGATTTTTCGCAGCTCACCACCATTGCACCGAATGAGCGCCTGAAGCTGGAGGCCAAGGACGGACGCCTGACCACCCGCGTGATCGACCTGTTCTGCCCCATCGGCAAGGGCCAGCGCGGCCTTATCGTGGCCCCTCCCCGCACCGGTAAGACCACCCTGCTCAAGGACATCGCCGAGGGCGTGATCGAAAACCACCCCGAGTGCGCCGTCATGGTCCTGCTGGTGGACGAGCGCCCCGAGGAAGTGACGGACTTCCGCCGCGAGCTGCCCACCGCCGAGATTTACGCCTCCTCCAACGACGAGGAGCTCGAAAGCCACATCCGTATCGCCGACATCGCCATCGACCGGGCCAAGCGCCAGATGGAGGTGGGCAAGGACGTGGTGCTGCTGCTGGACTCGATCACCCGCCTCTCCCGCGCTCACAACGCCAACCGCAACTCCGGACGTACGATGACCGGCGGCCTCGACGTACGCGCCCTGGAAAAACCGCGCCAGCTCTTTTCCTCTGCCCGCAACACTGAGGAGGCCGGTAGCCTGACCATCATTGCTTCCGCCCTCATCCAGACCGGCAGCAAGATGGATGACCTGATTTTCGAAGAGTTCAAGGGCACCGGTAACATGGAAATGGTCCTGGACCGCAAGTGCGCCGAGCTGCGCCTGTGGCCCGCGATCAACATCAACGCCTCCGGCACCCGCAAGGAAGAGCTCCTGCTCGACCCCAAGACGCTCGACAAGGTGGGCTTCTTCCGCCGCGCCCTCGCCCCGATGAAAATCGAGGACGCCTGCGAAACCCTCATCGAACGCATGGGCAAGACCAAGAACAACGCCGAGCTCCTGCGCCTGCTGGAGGGCTGATAACGTTTCTCAGTTTTGATAAGGCTGGCTATTTAACAGGAAGGCCGGGAAGAGCAGAAAGCAACTTTCTTGGGCCTTCCGACGGGGCATGGCCTGTCCCGGCTCGATCATTGCTGTTGGGATAGTGTGCGATACCGTTTCGCAACAGGATGGATAAGAGTTATTAGCCACGGATGAGAAGCGGATAATTCTGCATCAAAACAACATCCGCGTTTCATCCGTGGCTAACTTAGAATCTCAAATCTGATGAGAAGCGGTATACAAGAGCGAACAAGGCCCCGCTCCGGCACGCATTAAGCTTTACTAATCAAAGAGGTAAGCTAATCGTAAAACCGTACCGTGGGCGTTAATCCCTAATGCGCTCGGACCGATAGAGGGGGATAACCATGGAGACAGTACCACGCGGGCAGAGCGATCTGCGCAAACTCTTTCATGACATCAACGGGGAGATATTCCTCATTCGCGGTAACGGCGATCTGGCCCTGATTGGACTCCCGGAAGACTCCCCGGCCCGCAAGCACATCGAAGAAATCATCGCGCGGACGGAAATCCTCAGCGAATACGTTCAACGCGCGCATGATCATTGCGTTAAAGAATCGGTGGTCCCGGCCGAGCGCCCGCTATAAGCTCTTTTTCTCTTAAGGACCCGTTTGAATGCCCGATAAGAAGGCCTAACCATGCTGCCTAGAATAGAATATACCCATGTATTCGCTCCTCTTCCGCCCCGCAGCGGCCAATACCAGGCCCCCTCGGGACGCGTTCGCCCGGACAAGGTGACGCTGGGGCGAAAACTGCTCGAAGATCCCGGTTATCCGGGGCGCGAAGCATTACGGGGCGTCGCCTGTGCCCTAATCGAAGGCCGTTAGCCCGGCTCCATCAGGGCCATTCGCCCCTTCCCCTCCGCCCGGTACGTGCCCGGGCGGACCTGCTAGCTGTCCCCGGGAACCTTTCCCGGCAGAAGCGGCTGAAAAAATCCAACTCACGCGCCTTAAGGATGGACGCGGGGTCTTTTGTCATTAGGCTGCGTGGCTCTAACGCCTGCTCAGGCCTATTGGGCAGGTTCTTCCCGGCACTGAGCCGGGGCGCAACGCCAACCCTTTATCAAAATACCATCATGAGCTGGAGCCGCTTCAAAGAGTACTGCCTGAACATCCCCTCGCTGGACCTGTCCCTGGACGTCAGCCGCGTTGACTTCCCCGAGAGCTACCTCTCGGACATGCAGCCGAAGATCGAAAAAGCCTTCGCCGACATGGACGCGCTCGAAGGCGGCGCCATCGCCAACCCGGACGAAAACCGCATGGTCGGCCACTACTGGCTGCGCAACGCCGCCCTGGCCCCCGACGCCGCCATCGGGGCGGAGATCACCGCCACGCGCCAGAAGATCAAGGACTTCGCGAAAAAGATCCTCTCCGGTGAGATTGCCGGACAGGACGGCCCCTTTAAGAACATCCTGTGCATCGGTATCGGCGGCTCGGCCCTCGGCCCGCAGTTCGTCGCCCAGGCCCTGGGCAACCCGGCCACCGACCCGATGAAGCTGTACTTCTTCGACAACACCGACCCGGACGGCTTCGACGTGGTGCTTGAGCAGCTCAAGGGCAAGCTCGGCCAGACCCTGGCCGTCGTCACCACCAAATCCGGCGGCACCCCCGAGACCCGCAACGGCATGGTCGAGGCCGAAGCCGCCTGGAAGGCCGCCGGTCTGGACTTCGGCAAGCACGCCGTGGCCATCACCGGCGAGGGCAGCAAGATGGACAAGGTCGCCGTCTCCGAAGGCTGGATCGAACGTTTCCCTATGTGGGACTGGGTCGGCGGACGCACCAGTGAGCTCGCCGCGGTGGGCCTCGTCCCCGCCGCGCTCAACGGCATCGACATCGACGGGATGCTTGACGGCGCCGCTGCCATGGACGAAGTCACCCGCACCAAGGAGGTCCGCAAGAATCCCGCCGCCCTCCTCGCGCTCATGTGGTACCACCTCACCGGCGGCAAGGGCGAGAAGGACATGGTCATTCTCCCCTACAAGGAGCGCCTCCAGCTCTTCGCCAAGTACCTCCAGCAGCTCGTGATGGAGTCCCTGGGCAAGGAAAAGGACCTCGACGGCAAGGTCGTCCACCAGGGCATCGCCGTTTACGGCAACAAGGGCTCGACCGACCAGCACGCTTACGTGCAGCAGCTGCGCGACGGCGTCCCGAACTTTTACGCCACCTTTATCGAAGTGCTCAAGTCCCGCTCCGGGGACTCCGTGCAGGTCGAGGGCGAGCACACCGCCGGGGACTTCCTCCAGGGCTTCCTCCTGGGCACCCGCGACGCGCTTTATGAAAATGGCCGTAACTCCATCACCATCACGGTGAAGGAAGTCACCCCCACCGTTGTCGGCATGCTCATCGCCCTGTACGAGCGCGCGGTCGGCTTCTACGGCGACCTGGTCAACATCAACGCCTATCACCAGCCCGGTGTCGAAGCTGGCAAGAAAGCCGCCGCTGGCACCCTGGAGCTGCGCCAGGCCATCCTCGACGCGCTCCGCTCTGCCAAGGGCGAGACCTTCACCGCCGAGTCTCTGGCCCAAAAACTGGGGCGCGAACCCCAAACGGAACTGATATACAAAATCCTTGAGAACTTGGCCGCCAACCCCGCCAAGGGCGTGCAAAAAAGTGCTGGCCAAGCTTTCTACGACAATCAATATTCCTGCGCTTAGCCCCATATAATCCAGTTCAGTTACCCGCTTTATGAAAATGGTTTCCATTCTACTCCGCGTGATCGCTATCCTCGGCGCCTGCGCCGCCGTTGCCGGCTGGGTCCTCACCCAGGGCAAGGTCAACGAGGCCAACGAGAAGCTCGCGCAAAAGGACAAACAGGTGCAGGCTGCCCAGCAGCAGGCCAGTGAAGCCCAAGGCCAGCTCGAAGGCCTCCAGAGCCAGATCCGCAGCCTCGATTCCGACCTCGGCGCGATCAAGGACCGCGAGGCCAAGGCCCGTTCCCAGCTCAGCAAATCCAGCCGCGACCTGACGGGCCTCCAGTCCGACTTGGCCACGGCCCAGAAGGAAGTTAACGACCTCAAGAGCAAGAATGAGAGCCTCAAGCGCGAACTGATCGACCAGCGCACCCGCGTTCCCGGTGCTGCCGATGCGACCGCCGTCGCCGATTACCAGGCCCAGATCGACAAGCTCGAAGCCCAGATTCAAACGCTGAACACCCAGCTGACCGAAGCCAACCAAAAGGTGCAGGCCGCCGCGTCGGCCGTTCCGACCTCGGTCCCGACCGCCCGTGTCGACCCGAGCTACGGCAGCTCGACCTACACCCCGGCGGTCAATTCCGCCGCTGCCACCACCGCCGAAGGCGTTGCCCAGGCCCCGACTGCTGTCCCCATGAGCGGCGAGCAGATCGTGACCGGTGCGGTCGCCGAAACCTCCATCCTGAAAGTGGACCATGCCAACGGCATCGTCATCATCAGCCGCCCGCAGCAGGGTGGTCTGGAGCGCCAGATGGAGTTCGGTATCGTCAAGGGTCTGGAAAAGCCCGTACGCCTCAAAGCCACCAAAGTTGAACCGACCTACATCATCACCAACATCATTCCGGGTGACAACAACGCCCGCGTCTATAAGGAAGGTGACAAGGTCTCCATCATCCAGTAAGTTACAACCATGTGGAAGAAACTGCTCTGCCTGAGTGCCCTCCTGCTGGCCGCCTTTGCGATCAGCGGCTGCGAAACCGCCGATCCGGACGAATCCTCGATTCCGTGGGGCCGCCCGGCCTCCTGGGAAGGCGGACCCGCCGGTTACGGTGACTCGATCCCCGGCAAGGAACGCTACTAGGCGGCCCATCCATTCCCGTTTTACCTTTAGCGCTCAGTGCCCCGCGGCCCTGAGCGCTTTGGTCTCCGGCCACCGCAACTAATGCACGGCCAGTGCCAGTGTTTTTATTTTTTCAGTAACCATATGCCTCCCGATCCGTCCGACGCACAGCCACCAGCCGCCCTGGAAGCAGCTCTCTACGTCGTCGGCACCCCGATCGGCAACCTGGGCGACCTCAGCCAGCGGGCAACTGACATCCTTTGCCGGGCGGACTGGATCGCCTGCGAGGACACCCGCAAGACCGGCCAACTGCTGGCCCGCATCGGCAGTGGCCGCCCCACCCTCTCCTGTCACGAGCACAACGAGCAGGCCCGTGCGGGCGAACTGGCGGACAAGATTGCCGCCGGGCAATCCGTCGCGCTGGTTTCGGACGCGGGCACCCCGGCTATTTCCGACCCGGGCTTTCGCGCCGTGCGCGAGTGCCGCCGCCGCGGGCTGACGGTCATCCCCATCCCTGGCCCGAGTGCGGTCATCGCCGCCCTGTGCGCCTCCGGCCTTCCCACCAACGGCTTTCTCTACGTCGGCTTCCTCCCGCCCAAAAGCGCCGCCCGCCGCCGCTTCCTCGAGGAGCACAAGGACTTCCCCTACACCCTGGCCCTTTACGAGTCCTCCCACCGTATCGACAAGTTCGCCGCCGAGATGGTCGATGTCCTTGGGCCGGAGCGCGTCGTGTGCCTGGGGCGTGAGGTCACGAAGCTGCACGAGACCTTTCTCGTCGGCGGCGCGGAAAGTGTTGCCGCCCAGCTCAAAGGGAATAATTTGAAGGGCGAATTCACCGTCCTGATCGCACCCCGCGACTACGTGCTGTGAGCATCGACCCGCCCCACAGGAGACATGGCCACGGGTAACGCTCAGGCCTATGGACCAGCCGCGCCGGAAAAAGGATGCAGACCGGCCCAGAAATCTACCCGCAAGCGGTCTTCTCCGTGACTCAGGAGCTTATTTGTGCTTAACATTCACCCACTTCCTCTCCCATGAGAATCGGCGTCATCGACATCGGCAGCAACTCCATCAAGCTCCTCGTGGCCGAGACCGGCTCCACGCTGGCCGCCCTTTACCAGACGACATTGGAGACCCGCATCAGCGCCGGCATCGGCAAGGACCAGCCTGTCCTCAGCCAAGCCGCGATGAAGGCCGCCACCGGTGCCGTGGTCAAACTCATCACCGAGGCCAAGCGCTTTGCCCCGGAAAGCTTCGCCATCGTCGCCACCAGCGCCGTGCGCGATGCAGTCAACCGCAAGGAGTTCGTCCAGCGCATTGAGGACGCCACCGGGCACCGCCTGCGCGTGCTCACCGGCGAGGAGGAGGCCGCCTACATTGGCCGCGCCATCACCACCGACCCCGCGCTGGTCGCCTACCCGGCCTTTACCCTGTGTGACCTCGGCGGCGGCAGCCTGGAATTCATCCGGCTGGAGAACGGCTCCATCACAGAAAAGGTCAGCCTCCAGCTCGGCGCGGTCCGCCTGCTGGAACGCTTTGTCAACGACCCCACCGTCCCCCTGCCCGCCCGCACCGCCGCCCGCATCGCCGATTACGTGCGCCAGAAGGTAACAGAGTCGGGCTTCCGCGCGATCAAGGGCCAGAAGCTCCTCGCCGCTACTGGCGGGGCCGTCAACGTCGCCCGCGCCGTCCGCGCCGCTTGGCTGGGCCGCACCTACGCCGAGACGCCGTCCGTCGTGACCGTGAATTTCCTGCGTTACCTCTCCGAAGAGCTCAGCGCCGCCACCCTGGAGGAGCGCCAACGCATCCCCCACCTGCCCCCCGAACGCGCCGACATCATGCCCGTGGCCGCCATCATCCTGCTGACCGTGGCCGAGCTCGCCGGGGCCGACCACTTCGTCCACTCCCTGCACAACCTGCGCTACGGCATCGCCGCCGAAGCGGGCGGTGCGTGAGGACGTGTGCTACCGCGGGATAAACACCTGGGCATCATCTTATTCCCCGCCGTTGTCATCCTGAGCGAGCGTAGCGAGTCGAAGGATCTCCTCGCCCGGCGTCATTGACGTACTCCCCTTCACACATACCGTTCAGCGCAATGCCCCACCCGCGTCAGTATTGCGTGTACATCATGACCAACCGGCGGGACGGTGTGCTCTACATCGGCGTGACCAGCGACTTACTCCGGCGCGTTTGGCAACACCGAACCGGAAAGCACGAAGGCTTTACCTGCCGCTATCACCTCACACAAATCGTCTATTACGAAACCTTTCGCCTCGTCGGCAACGCCATCGCCCGCGAAAAGCAGCTCAAGGGCTGGACCCGCCGGAAGAAGCTCGGATTGATCGACACGCAAAACCCCGAGTGGGTGGACTTGGCGGAGAAGTGGTTCTGAGGCAGATGGACGACGGACGCGGCAGGCTGATTGGTTAGGCAAAAGCGTACACAACGAAACAACGGACGGGGAGATCCTTCGACTCGCTACGCTCGCTCAGGATGACAACGGTGGGGGGACAGGGATTCGCCCCTCCGATCCTCGAAGCGTGTCCTCACCTTCCCACCTCTGTGCCCTGTGCCTCCGTGTGAGTATAAAAAGAGCTGCCGTATATCACGGCAGCCCCTGAAAGGTTCCAATCTTACGCCAATCAATATCAGCGCGTCTCCCCCCTACTTGCGCAGGTCGCCGAGGCGGGGGCCGCCCTGGGCTTTGGCGCGGGCGCGCAGGCGCAGGCCCTGGAGGTGGATGAAGCCGCTGGCGTCGTCGGGGTTGTAGTCGCTCTTGACGCCTTCCATCGAGGCGATGTTTTCGTCGTAGAGCGAGACCGGGGACTTGCGGCCCACGGTGATGATGTTGCCTTTGTAAAGCTTGAGACGGACGGTGGCGGTGACGTTCTTCTGCGCCTCGTCCATGAAGGCCTGGAGCGCCTCGCGCTCGGGGGCGAACCAGAAGCCGTTGTACACGAGCTCGGCGTACTTGGGGATGAGGCCGTCGCGCAAGTGCTCAAGGTCGCGGTCCAGCGTGAGGGACTCGGCCTGCTTGTGCCCGTGCAGCAGGATGGTGCCGCCGGGGGTCTCATAGACGCCGCGGCTCTTCATGCCCACGAAGCGGTTTTCGACGATGTCCACGCGGCCGATGCCGTGCTTGCCGGCGAGGGCGTTGAGCTTGAGCATGACGCCGGCGGGCGAAAGGGCCTCGCCGTTGACGGCTACGCAGTCGCCCTTTTCAAAGTCCAGCTCGACGTACTCGGCTTGGTCGGGGGCGTCCTCGGGGGAGACGGAGAGCTTGAACATGCCCTTGTTCTCCGGGGTGGTCGGGTCGAACCACGGGTCTTCGAGGATGCCCGCCTCGTAGGAAATGTGCAGGAGGTTGCGGTCCATCGAGTAAGGCTTGGAGGCGCTGGCCTCGACGTTGACGCCCTGCTCGCGGCACCAGTTGATCATCTCCTTGCGGCCGGGGAAGGCCGAGCGGAACTTCTCCATGCGCCACGGGGAAATGATCTGAAGGTCCGGGGCGAGCGCGGCGTACGAGAGCTCGAAGCGGCACTGGTCGTTACCCTTGCCCGTTGCGCCGTGGGCGACATGGGTCGCGCCTTCCTTGCGGGCGATCTCGATGTGGTGCTTGCTGATGACCGGGCGGGCGATGGAGGTGCCCAGGTAGTACTGGCCCTCGTAAATGGCGTTGGCGCGCATCATCGGGTAGATGAAGTCGCTGGCGAACTCCTCGACCAGGTCGAGCGTGTAGTGCTTGACTGCGCCGGTGGCCTTGGCCGTCTCTTCGAGGCCGTCCAGCTCTTCCTGCTGGCCGACGTCGGCGGCGAAGGTCACGATCTCGGCCGAGTATTCTTCTTTCAACCACTTGACCAGGACGGACGTGTCGAGCCCGCCTGAGTATGCCAGGACAATCTTCATAAGGCTCCACAAACATGCGCTTTTCCCCGGCAAGTCAATGCTGGACGGCAGGCAACGCCCATAAAGAGCTGGTCACAGAGAGCACAGAGGAGGCACAGAGCACACGGAGTTTTTCTGAAAGTGCAAAGCAGACCCCAGTCAACACCGAGGCTCTTTGTGCCTTTGCGTCTTTGTGGTTAGTTCCCATCCAACAAAACCCCAAAGCGCATCTGATCGACGTGTTTTCACGTATTAGCGAATTTTACTGTTTCCAAGCGGGCGAAAATCCCGACAATGGCCCGCGCTATGACGCCGAAGAAAGTCGCAATCCTTACCGCCGGGGGCCTCGCCCCTTGCCTGTCCTCCGCCGTGGGCGGCCTGATCGAACGCTACACCGAGATCGCTCCGGATGTTGAAATCATCTGCTACCGCAGCGGCTACAAGGGCCTGCTGATGGGCGACTCCATCAAGGTGACGCCTGAGATCCGCGCCAACGCCGCCATCCTGCACCGCCACGGCGGCAGCCCGATCGGCAACAGCCGCGTCAAGCTGACCAACGTCAAGGACTGCGTGAAGCGCGGCCTGGTCAAGGAAGGCGAAAACCCGCAGAAGGTCGCCGCCGACCAGCTCGTCAAGGACGGCGTGGATATCCTCCACACCATCGGGGGTGACGACACCAACACCGCCGCCGCCGACCTGGCGAAGTTCCTGCACGAAAACGACTACGAGCTGCGCGTCATCGGCCTGCCCAAGACCATCGACAACGACGTGTTCCCGATCAAGCAGAGCCTGGGTGCCTGGACCGCTGCCGAAGAGGGCGCCAAGTATTTCCGCAACATCGTGGCCGAGCACAACTCCAACCCGCGCATGCTCATCGTGCACGAGGTCATGGGCCGCAACTGCGGCTGGCTCACCGCCGCCACCGCCAAGTACTACCGCGAGAGCATCCTCGGGGACCGCGGCTTCCTGCCGGAAATCGGCCTGGCCAAGGGTAACCTCGACGTGCACGCCGTGTTCGTGCCGGAAATGGAGATCGACATCGACGCCGAAGCCGCCCGCCTGAAGAAGGTCATGGACGAGGTGGACTGCGTGAACATTTTCCTCAGCGAAGGCGCAGGACTGGACAGCATCATCAAGGCCATGGAAGCCGCCGGCAAGCCGGTCGAACGCGACCCCTTCGGCCACGTCAAGCTGGACACCATCAACCCCGGCCAGTACTTCGCCAAGGAGTTCGCCAAGAAGCTCGACGCCGAAAAGACGATGGTCCAGAAGAGCGGCTACTTCTCCCGCGCCGCCCCGGCCAACGCCGACGACCTGCGTCTGATCAAGTCCTGCACCGACCTGGCCGTGCAGTGCGCCTTCGAGGGGCACAGCGGCGTCATCGGGCACGATGAGGACCAGGGCTTTGTCCTGCGGGCCATCGAGTTCGACCGCATCGCCGGGGGCAAGCCCTTCGACATCGACCAGCCGTGGTTCGACGACCTGCTCGCCGCCATCGGCCAGCCCAAGGGCAAGAAGCTCACCGTCGGCCACTGAGCCCGGCCCATCAGCCGCGCCCACCGCGTCTGATCCTTTTTCCAAAGCCTCCGCCTTTCCGGGCGGGGGCTTTTTTTGCAACCGTTAGTTGCTTAGGCTTGCCTGCGAATCATTTCAGGCCGCATAATCGCACAATCACAAACTGCCTTTTTATAATCACCAGGCACTCCACTCCAACCCCCGTCTCTCCATGAACACAAATCCTCCTCCCCCCATCGCAACCACTCCTCAAAAACCGCAGCCGAAACGTACTGAGCATTTCGAACTGGCGGTCGTCTCCAAGGTACTCATCGCCCTCACCGCGCTCTTTATTCTCGGATTCATCTATCTCAATGCAAGATTCATGGGAGCCACTGCCGAACAGATCCCCTTCTACATCGGGATGGCTGTCGGCGCCTTATTATTCGGGATCGGCATCCCGATGTTGCTGGGCTGGATCGTCTGGCGCGTGACGGGACGGCGCAAAAGCGGAGGAAATCTGGTCCTGTGTGTCCTGCTGGTGCTGGTGATGCTCGGGTACGTGGCCAACCTCGTGCCGTGCGAACGGGTCGATGAGGAGAATTCCACGCCCGGTATGTCCGACACCAGCCAGGAGTGATTGGCAGCCAGTCCGGCCAAGGCTTTCGGGGCCGCGCAGACAGTGCTCCGGCAATGGTTCCTCCCGGCGACGATGCCATGCGATAAATCACGGCTTGCGATCCACCGAACGAACCCGCAATCTGCGGATCATCCGGCGGGCGAGATCGCGGGGGTAGTGATCAACCCCGACCAGTCTCCCCGCGAACGCCTTCTCATCCATGGACATCCCTCCCCCGCTTCCGCCGCAACATCAGGTCGCGGAACACCGCGTCAAGCCCGACAAGCCCCGCTCGGAGCGCTTCCAGCTTCACCTGGTCTCGAAGATCCTCATCGGGGTCAGCGTGCTGTTGAGCTTGATCGCCACCTACCAGGAAGCACGCGGGCACGACGCGAACAGCGGTTACATGATCGGCTATTTCATGGGGGCACTGGTTTCTCCATTCATCCTGCCGCTGCTGTTGGGGTGGCTGTCCTGGCGGCTCTCGGGCAAGCGCCTATGGTCGGGTAACATCGTCTTCAGCGTGATCCTCGGCCTGACCTGCCTCGGCCAGCTGGCCGGGATGGCGAATGCCCGGCGACCCGCTCCACAAAGCCCGGAAGCGGCGGCGCTGGATCGCCGCCTGGAGGAACTCCACACTGTCGGAAAAAACATCGCTGCCTCCAACGAGGAGCGCGTACAGGTCATTGACAACCTGGCCAAGGGCTTTGATGACTGCGCTCAAAGCACTACGAATGAGCGCGATGCGATCGACCTGCGCGTCGGGGCCGAGTACATGCGCCAGCTCAACGCAAAACTGAGCGCGTTTATCCAGGCCCAACAGGCTTTCATTACCGACGACTCGGTCTCCCTCGCCGTGGACGACTACACCGACCCGGCCCAGTTCGTACACGCCCGCGCCGTCACGCAGGCCTACGGCCAGTCCTGCCGGGACGTGCTCGACTTTTACACAAACACGAAGACGGTCCTCGCCCCTCTTTACAAGAAAGAGGGGCTCTCATCGACGGAAGCCGCACAGTCGGCGGCACGCCTCGCCTCAGCCATCACCCCGCAAAAGCTGGAACGCATCGACCTGATCTACGGCACCCACAACGACTATGCCGTCACCATCGACAAAATCCTGAAGCTGCTTCAGGACAACTGGGGCAAATGGCAGTATGACGCCGACGACGAGACGGTTTACTTTGATAGCGACGACACACTCGCCACATATGACCAACTGGTCGACCGCATCATCTGGCTGGAAGAGCGACTGAACACGATCACAGCCGAAGCTGCACAACAGCAATAAACCGTCCGATGCCCGTTTGTGCTCAAGCAGTGGCCTGAAAAAATTCAAACGGAAGCGCGAAATTGCGGTCGTTTGTTTCCCTTACAGCAGGTGGGAGAGGCCGTTGAGCTTGCTGCGTCGGCGGCAGCGGCGGCAAAGGGCCACGACGACGACCACGGCGAGCGCGAAGCCCGCCACCATCAGAATCAGCCAGTTGTAGTTATGAACCTGGGCTACTCCGGAAGACTCACCGGCGGCAGCCTGGAGCTTGCCTGCGATGAGTAGAGATGATGTTGCCAGGAAAAACCATAAACGCTTAGCCATTCGCCCGTAAGTAGTTTGAAAAATCACATGCTTTCAGCACGTCCTATCGTAAGGACGTTACCCCATACCGAGGCAGAGACTATGCAAAAACTCGTATTTTTTGCAAGCCGTTTATGGGAGGATTTATTGACAGCGTACCTGCTTTTCCGGACAGGGTATCTCTGTTCCCGGGCCTTTTATGGGTTGCCTCGTCAGGAACAATGGGCATTGTCAGCGTGTCGCGTGTGCGAGACGGCATGAAACGATTTTTTCTCTCACTTCCGGGGCTGACGGCCCTTTTGTTTTTCCACAGCGCCGGGGCGCAGCCTCCGCCGATTTCGGCACCCACCCTGCCCGTTTCCGAGGTTAAACCCGGTATGCAGGGCGAGTGGAAGACCGTGATCTCGGGCTCACAGATCGAGACCTTCCGGTTCGAGGTGCTGGGCACGGCGCGGAACTTCACCGGCCCGCAGCGGGACGTGATCATCGCCCGCGCCCTGGACGAGAGCCAGATCGTGAGCGGACCGGTGGCCGGGATGAGCGGCAGCCCGTGCTTCATCGACGGCAAGCTCGTGGGCGCCTACGCCTACGGCTACTCCTGGCCCAAGGCACAGAGCATCATCGGCATCTGACAGGACGCCTGTTGTTAATGGGATCGGCGCGCCATATAAGATATGACGTTATAACGACCCGCTCCCGTTGTTTACCCTTATGTTGTACGAAGTAAGAGATTTTAATGGAAGTTAACGCTTTTTTAGTTAATGCCTTTACCGCCAATGGCCGCGGCGGTAACCCGGCCGGGGTGGTATTAAACGCCGATAATTTATCTGACCAGGACAAACTAAACATCGCCC